>NZ_JBNZCE010000035.1:54106-99479 GCF_050589265.1 Actinoplanes sp. G11-F43 | reverse complement strand
CCGCCACCCGGACGAGCGTAGCCAACGGGCGGGGCCGGCTGTGTGGTGGCCACGCGATCACCGCCGTCACCTCGGGAGCGTCCGACTCCGACTCCGGCCCCGGCCCCGGCCCCGGCCCCGGCCCCGGCCCCGGCTGGCCGCCATCCTCGAGCGGCCACCGGGCCGGCGGCAGCCAGCACCTTGACCGGCATCACGCCCGGTTCGGCCGTGTAGACGTCCAGCACCTTCGCCATCAATCGGCCAGGCGCGCCGGCCTTCGACACCGGCACCAGACCGGCCGGTCCGGGACGGGCGCGGCGGGTCGGGCGCTCGGCCGCCGCCACCGCGTCCAGCGCCGCCCGGCCCGCCGCATCGCGCATACCGCCCGGAGACGGCGCCGAACCCCGGTCGGCGCCCACGTCGGTGGATCGGGTGCTCAAGGCGGTGTCCTGGGCTCGGCATTCGCTCCCAGCCTGGGATGTGTGTGACGCGGACGGGCCGGGACACCCGACGCCCGCACACGAACGGGGAACATGCGCACTCGCCGGCTCCGCGGCGGGGCTCCATCGGCGGGGTGGGTTCCCCTCGCACCGCAACTCGCCACATGCCCCGAAAGCCCCCGCCGTGTGCCGATTTGCGGCTCGGATCGAGCCGCAAATCGGCACACGAACGGGGACCTATCGCGTGGCGAGCCGCCGCAGGATCTCGTCTAGGACCGGGCGGGACGTGGCGAAGTTGAGCCGCATGTAGCCGTCGCCGCCCGGGCCGAAGTCGGGGCCCGGGTTGAGCAGCACACCCCAGCCGGCCGGATCGGCCATCCGCAGCCAGGCCAGATAGGTGCCCTCCGGCGGATGCTGGCCGGGGAATGCCGCCGCCACCAGGTCACGGTTGCGGGCCAGCAGGGCGCGGACCTCGGCCAGCCACGGATCGCCGTGCTCCCAGGCGGCCAGGGTGCCCAGGATCCCGGCGGTGCCGGGCTCGCCCAGCATCCGCGGCGGCAGCGCGTCCAGGGCCTTGCGGACGTGTGGGACCGCCACGTCCGCTATCGCGCACCGCAGCCCGGCCAGGTTGAACGCCTTGCTCGCCGACGCCAGGGTGATCGTGCGATGCGGGGCGAACGATGCGAACGGCAGGTGCCGGTGCGGCTCGTAGGTCAGCTCGGCGTGGATCTCGTCGGCGATCACCAGCAGGTCGTGGGTCTCGGCGACCGCGGCGAGGGCGGCCAGCTCGTCGTGGGTGAACACCCGGCCGGTCGGGTTCTGCGGGTTGACCAGGATCAGCGCCGTGCACTCGGCCAGGGCCCGGCGGTCGATGTCGAACGTCCAGCGGGACCCGGTGTCGACCATCGGGATCGGCACCAGCCGCCGGCCCATCAGCTCGATCGTCTCCAGGAACGGAGGATAGGACGGCGTGTGCATGGCCACCGCGTCGCCGGGTGCGGTGGCCACGTACAGGATCGCCTGCAGGGCCTGAATCATCTCGGTGAAGAATCGGATCGAGTTCGGTTCCGGGCGATGACCCCATTTCGATTGGGTACGCCGGACGTACGCCCCGATCAGCGGGTTTGCTCCGGGGTCCTGTTCCCACACCGGATAGCAGAGGTCGGCGCCGGCGATCGCGTCCCGGACCGGGTCCGGTGGCGGGAAGTCCATGTCGGCGACCCAGGCCGCGATCGTGCCGCCGGTGGCCCGCGCCCATTTCAAGCCGGGACGGTGTGACAGTTCGGCGATGTCGATGTCGTCCAGCATGAGGCTACGTTAAACCGCTTTTCGTCGACGGGCATCGATGAGAAGCGCGGTTCCGGTGGCGAGCGCGCCGACCGCCTCCCAGATCGCGACACCCAGGAAACCGGCCGGTGCCACATCGATCAGCACCAATGTGGTGAACACGGTGAACGTGAGCAGCCGGAACGGCACCGTGAACACGAAGAACGGCCGCCAGTCGGTGGCCGCGGCGACCAGGTAGTAGACGCCCATGTTCAGCGAGGCCATCGAGGAGGCGGCCAGGAAGGTACGGCCGTCCGGGCCCAGCGCGTCGAATCCCACACTCGCCTGCGTCGTCTCCGGGGACACCAGCCCGGCGACCCCGAACAGCGCCGCCATCGCCCCGAACACCGCGATCGTCCAGCCCGTGACACTCCGTGGAAGCATCCGCCCATTTAAACGGTGATCGATCCGAGAAGGTAGACCGTCATGGATCGCATCGGGAACGGCCGGCCCGCCACCCTCTCCATCCGCCGGTGATCGGTGGACCACCGGCGGATCACATCGCGGTGAAGAGGACCGCTCGGTGGGCGGCTGCGGCTCGCTGGAAGAACCTCTGGAGGTCGGCGAAGTTGGTCCAGGTGTAGTCGAAATCGTCATCGTCGCCGGCGCCGCTGTAGTCCGGGTCGTCGATGAGATCGAAACGCTGCCGCAGCCACCGGCGGTCGACCTCTTGAAGCGCCTTGGCCACCTCGGGCACCTCGGACGCGGTGATGAGGACGACGTGGTACTCGTCGTGCAGGTGACGGCCGCCGGTCACCGCGTGGGACAGCGGGAACTCGCCACCGTCGGGGTCCAGCGTGCCGTCGGTGAGGCTGCGGTGGATGGCATCCCAGGCCTTGTCGGTGTCGACCTTCAACCGGTCGTCGCCCCATGACTCCTCGATCTCCGAGACGATCGACCCGACCTCGGCGAGATCGCCGTCCGCGGCCAGGAGGGCGTTCTCCTGTTCCGGCGTGATCGCGAAGTGCACACCCAGCATGGCGCCGAGTCTAGGCATCGATCCACCGGCCATCGCAAGGCCTGATGAATCGACGGGTCAGCTGATGGCCGGCAGCGACCGCCGTCGCCGAGCGGGGTGCCGCCGAGGATCGCCGGCCGGGGCACTCACTGCTCCGCGGAGAGCCGCCTGCCAGTCATGATCATGCCCGTGGACCTCACCCTACGGAAAAATGATCAGGTGAGGGCCATGATCACCGCCTGTCCCCCGGCCGCCGCGGAGCGGTAGAAGTCGCGCAGCGCGTCGTAGTAGGGGCCGAGGAAGTCGTCGAAGCCCTTGTCCGGCCACGCGCCCGGATAGACGTCGGCCTCCTCCAGGACCTCGGGGTCGTAACGGGCGCGCAGGGTCGGCGGATCCGTGGCATCCAGGGCGGACGCGACGGCGGCCACCTCGTCCGGAGTGAGGAGCCGGGGTGGGCCGTAACCGGGGTCCTCGCCGATCTCGGTGCCGCCGAGGATCGCCGAACCCACGCCCGCTGACACCCTCCCCCGAGTGCCGGTGAGCAGGTAGTGCAAGCCCTGCCAGGACTTCTGCAGATGGATGCCGGGATCGTCCAGCACCCGCCACGCCCGGCCCGGGTCCTCGATCACGGCCTGCCACTGATCCACCGGCAGCCGGCTCCCGATCATGCTGATGCCCACGTCGCCCCTCCCCGCCCATTCCAGAACTGGCCACAGGAGAACAGCGGGGTATGACAAAAACGCGGGTTGGCGGAGACTGAGGATTGTGCCCGTCACCCCTCTGCTGGCCGGCGATCCGCCGCGGCTCGGTGAGTTCGCGCTGCTCGGACGGCTCGGCGCCGGCGGGATGGGCACCGTCTATCTGGCCGAGGATCCGGACGGCCGGCGGGTCGCGATCAAGGTGGTGCGGCCGGAGAAGGCAGCGGATCCCACGTTTCTGGCACGGTTCCGCAGCGAGGTGAAGCGCGCCCGGCAGGTGCCACCGTTCTGCACCGCGGCGGTGCTGCACGACGATCTGGAGCACGATCCGCCCTATCTGATCGTGGAGTTCGTCGACGGGCCGAGCCTGGACTGGAGCGGGTGATCGCCGCCGATCCGGGGCGCGGGCTGGCCACGGTGTTCGAGGACCAGTCGCGGATCCGGGTGTTCCGGCTGGCGGCCGGCGCTGATCCGGTCCCGGCTGCGGAGATCCCCGCGTCGTGGGTGGCGGCGGCCACGTTCGACGAGGTCAGCGGGGATCTGGTGGTGGCCGAGGACAACGGCGGTTCGGAGTCGTCGCTGACCGTCTGGTCGATGACCGATCCGGCCGCGCCGCGCCGGGCGATCACCGATCCGGCCGGGCCGCGCCGGACGATCACCGATCCGGTTGTACCGCTTGTACCGCGCCGGTCGGCGACGATCGCTACGCAGGGTGGTATTCAGACGGTCGAGGCGCGCGGCGGCCTGATCGTTGCCGGTCAGCGGGACATTATCGTGTGGGATGGACAGAACGTTCGTTCTCTCCCGCGCCGTGGGCGGGCATCGGTGACGGTGAGCCTGTCCGCCGATCGCACCATGCTGGCCGTGACCGGCGGCTCCGGCACCGAACTGTGGCACCTGTCCACCGCCGACCCGCTGCTGGCTGCGGTTCTCCCGGGCCGCGCGGTCTCCGCCGCTTTCAGCCCCCGCGATCCGCTACTCACGGTCGGTGATCCCCGCGGCGTCACGGTCTGGGACGTCAGTGCCCTGCAGATGACCCTGCGTGACCCACTGTCCGAGGGCTGCCTCCGCCAGGGCGGCCTCACCGAGCCGGAATGGCGGACGCACCTGCCGACGTTGCCGTTCCACCCTGCTTGCCGATGATTCCGGTACGGGTACCGAAGCCCCGTGGCTACCCTTCGACCGTCACCCGGTTCGCGCGAATCCCCCGCGCGAGCGCTCTCCCTCGGCAGATCTTGGTCGGTTTACCACCGGAATGAGCCTTCTTCTCAGCTGCTGGCCCGCTCGCGGTCAATTCCTCGCGCGAGTGTCCGTATTCCAGCTCCGCCCTGGCCGACCNGGTGGATTTACCACCGTTTCCGGTGGTAAATCCACCAAGGTCTCTGCTGAGCGGGTCCCCACGCGAGGGATTGACCGCAAGTGATCAGGCGGTCGAGAGCAAGGCTCGAATGAGTCTTCTTCGTGGTGGAGGGCCGGGTGTTGTGCAAGTCCTCGGCTGGGCGGCTCGGCTCCGTCCCGGTGGGGGCACACCGTGGCCGGTTGTGCGCGAGCCCGGAGGCCCTGGGGCCGGTGGGGCGTCACGGTCCGCTGGTCGTGTTCCCGCGTCGGTGTCCTCGGCCTGGCCAACGCATACGAACCGCGAAAGTGTGCGCCGGCCAGGCCGGTGTCGGCGGCTGACAGCTGACGGATGGCGGATGACGGCAGACAGCTGGCGGCTGACGGATGGCGGCTGACAGCTGGCGGCTGACGGCTGACGGATGGCGGCTGACGGATGGCGGCTGACGGATGGCGGCTGACGGATGGCGGCTGACGGAGGGCGGCTTGCGCTGGGGGACGCCGGCTGGGACTACGTTCGGTGGGACAGGAGTGCCACTGCGGTCAGCATCGTCAGTAGGGCCGCTGCGAACCAGGTCATCACCGTCATCACTCCGGTGAACAATGTGGCCACGCCTATCGCCAAGGCGGAGATCGCCAGGGCCGCGTAGGCGATCAGGAACAGGCCGGCCATCGCCGCTCCCCGTTCGGTGGGGGTGGCCAGGGCCGCCACCGTGCCGATCGAGGCCTTGAAGAGGATGCCGGCTCCGATTCCGGCCAGGATCCCGCCGGCCAGGAACACCGGGAGGCTCGTCTGGTGCATGCCTGTCACCAACGTCACCACGCCGACGGCCTGGGAGGTCAGGCCCAGGACGGTTCGGGTGCGGGGTGGCAGGCCGGTGGTCAGGGTCTGCGCCAGCGCTGAACCGCCGAAGACCGCGAAGACGATCGCGCCGGCCAGTAGGCGGGACGGGTGGTGCAGGGTGCCGGCCACAAAACCGGGGGCCACCGAGGTGAAGAAGCCGAAGACCGAGAACGCGGCGAACGTGCCGGTGGCCGCGGCCAGGTAGGCCGGACCGGACGCGGTGGTGACTCGTTGCGGACGGTAACGGTAGCCGGGTTCTGGGCGGACCGTCTCCGGAGCGATCAGCACAGCGCCGATGCCTGCCAGGAGGAGGACCAGGAAGAGCAGGTACGGCGTACGCAAAGGGGCGGTGAAGTATTGGGCCAGGAAGCCGGCGAGCAGTGTGCCGAGGCCGAGCCCGCCGATGTTGGCCGCCGTGGAGACGATCTCGAAGCGGGTGCCGGTGGCGTGCGGGCGGTGGGCGGTGTGGAGTTCGTGCAGGTGGGCGGTGGCCGTCGCGGTGATCATGCCGACGCCGAGGCCGGTGATGAAGCGGGCGGCGAGGAGCACGGGCAGTGACGTGCCGGTCAGGAACAGCACGGCGGCGAGCGCTTCGAGGGCGAGCGCGGGGATGAGGACGCGCCGGCGGCCGAGTTTGTCGGAGACGTGACCGGCGAGGACCAGACTGACCACGACCCCGATTGCGTACGCGGCGAAGACGACCGTCACGGTGAACGTGGAGTAACCGTAGAGCGGGAACAACGGCGCGGGCACCGTCGAGAACGCCATCGCGATCAGGAATGCGCCCGCGACCGCCCAGAAGCCGGTGCGGGTGTCGGCGACCGGCCGGGCGCGAGTCTCCAGAAGAACCATGCGGCTGACTGTGCGCCGATCGGAGTATCAGCACCAACGAAAGTTCACGCACGTTCCGATCGCGATCAGTGATACTTCGAGGTGTGGAACTGCGCCAGCTCGAGTATTTCGTCGCCGTCGCCGAGGAACTGCACTTCAGCCGGGCGGCGGCCCGCCTGCACGTGGTCCAGTCCGCGGTCTCCGCCGCGATCAAGACCCTGGAGCGCGAGTTGGGTACGCCACTGCTGGACCGCAACGCCAAACGGGTGCTGCTCACCGACGCCGGTCAGGCTCTGCTGCCGCGCGCCCGGATCGCCCTGGACGCGGCCCGCGACGCCCGGGACGCGGTCGCCGAGGTCAGCGGCGGACTGCGCGGGACGTTGCGGATCGGGACGCTCACCTCGATCCGGATCATCGACCTGCCGGCGCTGCTCGGCGAGTTCCATCGGCGTCATCCGGGGGTGGTGCTGCGGATGGCGGTGTCGCCGACCGGTTCCGGCGGGCTTGTCGACATGCTCACCGATCATCGGCTGGATCTGGCGTTCGTGTCGGTGCCGGGGCCGCGCCCGGCCGGGCTGCGGATGACCGAACTGGCGTCGTCGGTGATGGACCTGACGGTCCCGATCGGTCATCGGCTCAGCACCGCGGCGACGATTCCGATCGAAGAGCTGGGTGGTCTCGACTTCATCGACCTGCCGGCCGGTTACGGGAATCGTGATGTGGCGGACCGGGCGTTCGCGGCGGCCAGTGTGCGCCGGCACGTCACGATCGAGCTGACCGACATAGGAACGAGCGCGGATTACGTACGAAATGGGCTCGGTGTTGCTCTTCTGCCTCGTTTTCTGGTCGCCGATCGGGAGGGGATCGTGACGATTCCGGTCACCGGGGCCGATTTGCGGTGGCCATTGTCGCTGGCGGTGCCGGACGATCGGCCGCCCAGTGCGGCGGCTCGGGCGCTGATCGCGCTGACCGGGGAGTTCGTGACTAGAGTGGGCCCTCATGAGGACGTTACGGGTGGTGGTCCTGACGGGGGCGATGGTGGCCGGGGTCGGCGGCGGGGGAGTGACCGTGTCGCGTGACGTACCGGCGCCGTCCGTGAAGTTGACAGCCGTTTCGTCCGCGCTGCCGGTTTTGCCGGCACTACCCACGCAGGCTCTGCCGGTGCCGGGTGCCGCCGAATTGGCCGCCGCCGATCGGGCGAAACAGGTGAAAGCGCTGAACGCGGCGTTGAAAAAACTCGCCGGGAAGACGCCGGATTTCTCGGTCGCCGTTCTCGATCGCCGGACCGGTTTGCGGTACGCCTACCGGGGCTCGGTCAAATTCGACACCGCCAGCATCGTGAAGACCCAGATCCTCACCTGCATGCTCCTGAAAGCGCAGGACGCCAAACGGAAACCGACCGCCGCCGAGATGAAACTGGCGCGGCCGATGATCCGGCTCAGCGACAACAACGCGACCACCACGCTGTACAAGCGGATCGGCGGCAAGAGCGCGGTCACCAAATGCAACAAACGGCTCGGACTGACCCAGACCGTGGTCAACGTTCGGTGGGGGCTGACCCGGACCACCGCGTCCGATCAGATCCGGCTGCTCAGCGAGCTGGTCGACACCGCGGGGCCGCTCAACTCCAGTTCGCGCAAGACCGCGTTCACCCTGATGAACACGGTCAGCAAAGCCCAGGACTGGGGTGTGCCGGCGATCGCCAGGAAGTCCGAGACCTTCATCGTCAAGAACGGCTGGGACACCCGCTCCGCCGACGGCGGCCTGTGGGCGGTCAACTCGATCGGCCGGGTCACCACCAAGAACGGCAAGGTCGACGTGTCGGTGGCGGTCCTCTCGCACAACAACAAGTCGATGAAAGCCGGCGTCACCCTGGTCGAAAGAATCGCCAAGTTGACCCGCCAGCACCTCAAGTACTGATCTCGCCGGGAGCCGGCAGCCTTTCCGGCGGGGGATCGCCCCGTTCGGTGGCGAACGCCGTCAACAGCTCGATCGTCCGGCCGACCAGATCCTGGCCCACCTCGTCCGGGAGCCGGCCGACCGGAGGCGTGGGCACGTCGCGGAACATCGGGTGCGCCTCGATCAGGATCGTCCACCAGACACGGTTCGAACAGTGGCCGAGGACCCGCTCGGCCACCCAGGGCTGAAACCCGGACAGCGACTGGTCCGTGCCTGCCGAGAAACCCTCGATGAATGCCACGAGCGAGGCGAAACTGTCGTCGGGCAGATACATGCGCCGTCGACGGGTCAGGTGGAAGACGAGCACGCCCAACCGCATCGGCCCAGTTTGGCATAGACGATTATCGTGACGGTGTTCGTCCGTCTCTGATCACGGGGTCGCTCAATGGGATGGCTGCTGGGACTGATCACGGCCGTCGTCGTCATCGTGCTGGCCACCTGGCTCCTGTGGGCCTTCATGGCCGGGGTGTACTGGTTCAGCGAGTACCACCCGGATCAGTTCTTCGGCGTGCTGCTGCTGCTCGTTGCCGCGCCGGTCCTGGTGATGCTGCTCAAGCGGGTGCGTGCCGGGTACCTGACCGGCGCGCACGCCACCTCGTCCGGGTGGGAGTCGATCGACGACCCCCGGCAGCACGAATGGCCGTGGAGCGGGCTCCGGCTGCGCGGCACGATCCGGGTGCGGCGGGCGTGGGCGTTCCGGGCCGGAGGGTTCCCGGTGATCGCCGGGGACGTCAAGTGGACCGGGAACGCGCTGTCCGGCGCGGTCGACCCCAGCGACGGCAGCGGGGTGTTCGTGATCGTCCGGCTGCCCGCCGAAGCGGAACCGATGGCGATGCGGCTGCCGTTCGAGATGGTCGGGGACTCGCCGCTGCTCGAACGCGCGTCGTTGCGCACGGCGTTCCTGTCCAATCGGATCCCGGCGTGGACGGCTCGCGGTCACGAACTCTTCACCATCGAGCCGGTGTCCGGCCCGATCGGTCCGGAACGGATCGAGGAGTGCGTCCAGCGGGCTCTGCTCGTCGTCGAACTGCTCCGCCCGGACGATGGGGAGCCGCTTCGGCCGGATGCCGGCGGGCCGCTTCGGGGGGAGGACGGGTAGCCGGTCAGTGGGGATCGCCGCCCGGCGGCCGCCGGGCGGTCCGGTGTGCCGCGGTGCTCGCGGGGACGACACGGGCGGTGTGGCCTGCGGTTGTGGGGCTGTGGGGCGTACCAGAGCAGGGGTTTGACCTGGGGTTTGGTGATGATTGACACGGGAGCCTCGGTCCGGGCCCGATGACCCTGGCGTGCTACGTTCCGTGGGGGAGGACGCATGCAAAGGCGCACGGATCTCATCGAAGATCTGATGGGACGATTCCCGCACATCCCGCGTGAAGCGGTGATCAAGGAAGACCTGCTGCGGGGCGGGATGGCGTTCGACGAGTCGGCGCTCACCGACAATGAGAACGGTGAGGTGAAACCGAAGTCGTATTTCATCTTCTCGTTCGATCACCGGACTCTGCCGGAGCTGGGTGAGGCGGCGCTGCGGCGTCCGCCGGAAGAGGTCGTGCTCACCGGCGGGCCCTATGATCTGCGGCGGACCGTGGTGTCCGTGCGGGTCAACCCGTCGTCACCCTATGTGGTGAAACCGACCGAGGATGGGAAGCTGATGCTTCACCTCGACGGTCGGCCGATCGCGGATGTCGGGTTGCCGCCGATGCCGGACTATTACCGGCACACGCTTGACAACGGCAAATCGGTGATGGAGGTCGCGCCCACCATTCAGTGGGGCTATCTCGTTTATCTCACCGTTTTCCGGGTCTGCCAGTATTTCGGCGCCAAAGAGGAATGCCAGTACTGCGACATCAACCACAACTGGCGTCAGCACAAGGCGGCCGGGCGGCCCTACACCGGTGTCAAGCCGGTCGAGGAGGTCCTCGAAGCCCTCGCGATCATCGACAAGTACGACACGGCGAAGACGTCACACGCCTACACGCTGACCGGCGGCAGCATCACCAGCAAGGTCGACGGGCTGGCCGAGGCCGACTTCTACGGGCGGTACGCGCAGGCGATCGAGGAGCGTTTCCCCGGCCGCTGGATCGGCAAGGTGGTGGCGCAGGCCCTGCCCCGTGAGGACGTGCAGCGGTTCTACGACTACGGCATCCGCATCTACCACCCGAACTTCGAGGTGTGGGACAAGCGGCTGTTCGAGCTGCACTGCCCCGGCAAGGAGCGGTATGTCGGCCGGGCCGAATGGCACCGTCGCATCCTCGAGTCCGCCGAGGTGTTCGGCCCGCGCAACGTGATCCCGAACTTCGTGGCCGGGATCGAGATGGCCGAGCCGTTCGGTTTCCGGACCGTCGACGAGGCGATCGAGTCGACCACCGAGGGCCTTCAGTACTTCATGTCCCGGGGCATCCTGCCGCGGTTCACGACCTGGTGCCCCGAGCCGACCACGCCGCTCGGCAAGACCAACCCCGAGGGCGCCCCGCTGGAGTACCACATCCGGCTGCTCGAGGCCTACCGCGCCACGATGGACGCCAACGGTCTCAGCACCCCGCCCGGTTACGGCCCGCCCGGCGCCGGCAACGCGGTGTTCTCGGTCAGCTCGTTCATGGACACGCTGCCGCCGGAGTGATCCGCTCCGGTTGAGCTTCGGACAGATGCCGCCTCGACGCCTTTCACAGGCGCCGGGGCGGCTCGTTTTCGCCCTCGCCTGATTCCGCCGCCACTCGTTCTGCCCGCCTGATCTGGCGCCGTTGTTCCCGCCCCGCCGGGCGCTCGTTCTGCCCGCCTGATCTGGCGCCACTTGTTCCTCCCCGCCTGATCTGGCGTCGCTGTTCCCGCCCCGCCCCGCCGGGCGGTGGAAACAGCGGCCCCGCCTCAGTTCTGGCCCTCGCGCGTGGTGGCTTTCGGTTTGGCCCGCACGTGCATCCGTTCGCCCTGGCGGCCGAAGATGCTGAGGATCTCGACCGGCTGATCGCCCGCGGTGCCGAACCAGTGCGGCAACCGGGTGTCGAATTCCACCGCCTCCCCGGGCCCGATCACGAAGTCGTGCTCACCCAGAAGCAGCCGCAACCGCCCGGACAGCACATACAGCCACTCGTACCCCTCATGAGTCCGCGGATCCGGCTCACACTGCTCCGGCGGAATGATCACTTTCCACGCCTGCAGCGACCCGGCGTGCGGGGTCAGCGGCAACACGATCCGGCCGTTCGCCCGCCGGGGAACCGGCCGCACCCGCGGATCCGCGATCTGCGGTGCGCCGATCAGTTCGTCCACCGGGACCCGGTGCGCCTGCGCGATCGGCAGCAACAGCTCCAGGCTGGGCTTGCGCTGGCCGCTCTCCAGCCGGGAGAGGGTGCTCTTGCCGATGCCGGTCATCTCCGCCAGGGCGGTCAGAGTGATGTTGCGCTGGGTACGCAACCGCCGAAGCCGCGGCCCGACCTCAGCGAGCGCTGCGGCGATTCCTTGTTCCACCTGGTCATTGCACTCCGGCCCCCGCCGATCGGCAACCTTTGTTGCCGAAACCGGGAATTCTCTGTTTCCGCAACGTTCTTTGCCGCAGCCCTGAAGCATGCGGAGGCTGTGCCGCATGAACGAGTACGACATGAACAGGTACGGCACGCACGAGTTCGCCAAGGACCAGTCCGTCATGGGCCAGCCCGTCATGAGCCAGCCCGTCATGGGCCAGTCCGTCATGGATCAATCCGCCGCGGACCAGCTCGCTGCGGCCCGGTTCGCCGTGACCCCATCCGCTGTGGCCCCGTTCGCCGTGGACCAGTTCGACGCCGTCGTCGTCGGTGGCGGCCTGGCTGGCATGAGCGCGGCCCGGCTCCTCGCTCGATCCCGGCGCCGGATCGCAGTCATCGACACCGGCTGGCCGGCTGCCGCTCGCGTGGACGGAGAGATGGCCCGGCCCAGCCATGGCGTCACGACCTTCGACGCGGATCGTCCGACCGACGCAGCCGGCCCGGATCCCGTGGTTGCTCCTGACCTCGTGGTTGCTCCTGATCCCGGGGCTGTTCCTGACCTCGCGGCTGTTCCTGATGCCGTGGTTGCCCCTGATGTGGCGGTTGCGCCTGGTCCCGTCGTTGCGCCTGGTCCCGTGGGTGTCCCTGGTTCCGGTGGACGCCTCGCTCCGGACGGCTCGCAACCGTTCGGATCATCGGCGGCGGCTCGGGCCGAGCTGATCGGCTACGGCATCGTCATCGTGCCCGGCACAGTGGTGTCGCTCACCCCGACCCTCCCTGTCGGTGTCTCCGCGGGCATGGTGGCCGGGGACGCGGGCTTCCTGGTCCGGCTCGGCTCCGGGAAGATCCTGTCCACCCGGCGGGTACTGCTCGCGACCGGTCCGCTCGGTGATCTCCCGGCCATTCCCGGCCTGGCCGAACGCTGGGGCCGCGAGGTGCTCCCCGGCCCTTACGAGCACGGCTACGAGTTGCGCGACCGGCCCCTGGGCGTGCTCGGTGGCAGCCCTGATTCCGTCCAGCTGGCGCTGCTGGTCCGGCAATGGTCAGCGGACGTCGCCTACTTCGCCCACACCCGGACACCGGCCGGCGACGAACGACAGCGGCTCACGTCCCGGGGTATCCGCATCGTCGAAGGCCGGGTGACCCGCCTGATCCGCGTCGACGACCGCCTGGCCGGCATCGAACTCGACCGGGCCAGCGTGGTGGCCCCCCACGCCTTCTTCGTCCGCCCGGTCCCGCCCCCGTGTAACGGGCTTCTCACCGCCCTCGGCGCGGTGGTGATCGATTCTCGAACCGGCCGTACCACCGTCCCCGGCCTCTGGTCCGCCGATGACCTGATCGTCCCGCAAGCCCCCGCGGCCACCGCTGCTGGTGCCGGGTTGGCTGCCGCCGTCGATCTGCACACCGACCTGATCGAGGAGGACGTCCGGGCGGCCCTCCCGTTCTCGGCAGCCCAGGAACGCCGGGTGGCCGCTCTCCGCGTCACCCTCTGAGATCACTCACCAACGCCCTCGAAGGGCGCAGCACATCATCAATCAGGAGTTATCGCCATGTCGTATGAATCGAGCCGTCACCAGATGGCCGTCATGATCTGGCTCGCGGTCTTCCCGACCCTCACGATCCTGCAGACCCTGCTCGGAGGCCTGCTCAGAGATGTCCCGATGGTCCTCCGGACCCTCATCATGGCAACTCTCGCGGTGCCGATCGTCGTTTACGCCCTTCTTCCCCTGTTGCAACGTCTCCGGGCCAGGTTCGTCACGCGGGTTCCGGGCTGACCCGGACAGTGCCGCTCTGCCCCCGCTCCGGTGCTCGCCGCTGCGGGAGACCGAGGGGACGGGATCTCCCCGCCGCTCCCGTGGTGGCCGGGGCCTCACAGCAGGCTCGGGCGCGAACGATGCCCAGGTCGGGGAGGTAATCTTCCCGGCGTGAGAAGTCGTCGGTTCGCTCTGATCCGGTCGGATCTCGAAGGGTCCGTGTGCCCGCTGCCCGATGATCTCGTCGAGACGTTGCGGCAGCGCGAGTCGGTCACGGTGGTGCTCGACCACAAGGTCCTCGGGGTCACCCCGCTGCAGGAGACGTTCGAGTCGGCCGCGGTGCAGGATCCGGGCTGGCGTCTGGCGGATGTGCCCTGGCCCGCCGATGTCCGGCCGGGTGTGCTGGTCAGCGTGGCCTGGAAGTCGGCCGAGGACTACGTGCATGTGCGCACCACGGTGCTCGACGAGCCGATTCGGGTGGACGGCGTGGATTACTACCACGACTACGACCCCAAGGTGATCACCCGCGAATTCGATCCCGGTCTCTCCAACCGCGGCCAGGTCCTGAACGCGGTCCGACGGCTGGGCCGGGTCTTCGACGACGGCAGCGCGGTCTTCCCGGAGGCTGAGCTGCCCGCACACTGCGGCCTGGGACGGGGCAAGAAGGGAACGTTCCTCCTGCGCAACGCGGTGGATCAACTTCTCCGGGAGGGGTACGTCACCCGCGTCCCGGGCAGCACCGGCCCCGACGGCGAACTGAACTATCCCGCCATCGACGGCGAGGAGACCCTCGACCTGCTGTTCTACGCACCGCTCCTGGAGGAGGCCCCGCTCCCCGGCGAGTCCGGCGAACACGGTCACGGCGAGGCGGGTGACCGCCGCGATCACTGGGTCAACGGTTTCGTCCGGCGCCTGCCCGCCGGCGCCCACGCGTCGAAGAAGCAGCAGTCCCTGCATCAGCAGGCCATGGAGAAGGAACAGGTGGACGGCTTCACCCTGGAACCGGGCTACACCTTCGTGAAACGGCATCACCGCAACGGATGAGCCGGGGGCTTGTGGAGGCCTGTAACGCTCTCGTCCGGTTCCCTCATGGCCCAGTCGGCTCACAGGATGATCGTGCACCCTTGGCGGATGAAAGCCCTTGCCGGCCTCGGCGTCGCTTGCGTGATCGGTTCGCTGTCGCTGTACGCCGCACTGCACCTGCTGCCACCGTCAGCCGAACTGGACTGGAGCCGGCGCACCATCAGTCAGTACGCGCTGATGCCCAACGGCTGGATGTTCGACACCGCCACCCTGTTGCTGGCGGCCGGTTCGGCTCTGATCCTGGCAGCTCTGCACCGGGCCGGGGTGCTGTCCCGGGCCGCTCTGGTAACCCTCGGCTTGTGGGTGGTCGGCCTGGTCGGGGTGGTCTGGTTCGAGAAGCACAACTGGCAGGTGGGCCCGTCGATCAGCGGTGACGTGCATCGGGTCGCCAGTGTGGTCGCGTTTCTGAGTCTGCCGATCGGTGCGCTGCTCGCTGCCCGTCGAGGTGGTGGCGCGGCCCGGTGGGTGGCGCTCGGGGGCGTGGTCTCGCTGCTCTGCTTCATGCCCATCCTGTGGGCGGTGGCCTCGGAGCCGTGGACGGGAGTCCGCTGGTGGCATGCCATCCCGCTCGGGACCGTCGAGCGCCTGCTAGGCCTGGCCGAGGTGATCACTGTGCTGCTCCTGGCCCGCTGGGCGTGGCTTGTCAAAGAGCCGGCTCGCCGCCTGGTCCCCGCCGCGGAGCTCTCCTGACGGTGTCCTGACCGTCTATGGAGCCGCGTTTGCCGTCATACCCTAATCATGGTGGCCGGTGGCCGGACCACAGGCAGGTCCTCCGGCGGAGCAGTCCGTCGCCGAGAGGCATGTCGAGCATCCGCGCCTTGAACTCGGCCCTGTGCGGCTCGGGCAGGGCTTCCACGAAGGCCCGGTAGCCGTGTGTCATCGACCACCGCCATAGCATCGCGGTGTCGTGGACGGCGACCTCGACGGTCGCGTGATCCTCTCGAAGGCCGACGAACCCGGCGGCCTCCAGAAGATCAGCCGCATCGATCGGACGGCCGATGCCGCCACCCGGAGGCAGATGGGGCGCGAACTCCAGGAACAGTGTGTCGAGCCGATCGGTGAGTGGCGACGACCAGACCGCCGGCATCTCATCGCGGTGACGGGCGCTGCCGCCGGTCAACACGAACCTCCCGCCCGGTTTGAGGACCCGGAGTGCCTCGGCCGCCCCGGACGCCGGATCGTCCAGGAGGTGGATCACGAAGGAGGCCGCCACCAGGTCGAATCCGCCGGACGGAAGCTTCAGGTCCTCGGCGTCCATGACCCGGACCGAAGCGTCCGGGTAGTCGGCGGCGAGCAACGCGGCCATCGCGGGTGCCGCGTCGACGGCGGTCACCTCACAACCACGGCTCAACGCGGCCGCGGTCAGCGCACCCCGGCCCGCGCCGAGGTCGAGGAAGCGTGAGCCCGCCGACGGTGCGATCGCCCGCACGATCGCCGCGCCGTACTCCCGGAAGAACGGCACGACCTGGTCGTAATCGCCGGCGACCCGGTCGAACAGCCGCCATGTCTGCTGCACGCCGTCATTCGAACCCGTCCGGCTTCCCGCGGGCAATCGAAATCCGGACTCCTCGGCACTCTCTCGACACCGCTCCGGTCAGTGTGGTGGCAGGCTGATCCTCTCGACGATCCGCACCACCTCGGGGAATGTGGCGATCGATGCGGTCACCCAGCGTTCCTCGAACTCGTCGAGACGCCGGACCCCGCTCTGCAGGCAGGCGATGAACGCCAGGCCGGCTCTACCCGCCGCGCTCGCGTCGCCGGGTGAGTCGCCGACGTACACACATTGCCGTGGAGCCAATCCGGTGTGTGCCAGCAACTCGTCGAAGGCACGGGGGTCGGGCTTGCCGTATCGGGTGTTGTCGCGGTGGTAGACACCGCTGATCCGGCTGGTCAGCACATGATCGGGTTCGAGCATGTGCCTGATCTCGGGCCCGGTGCGGGAGGTCAACAACATCACGGTCCGCCCGGACAGCACCAGCTCGTCCAGCGCGGCCAGATTCTCCGGCGGAATCACGTCGATCCGCCCGTCGGCTATGTGGCGCCGCATGAAGTCGTGGAACAGCGGTCCGAACCGCTCCAGATCGATCCCGGGTGATCTTTTGGGCATGGCCTCCAGGAGAGGCTCGCCCCAACTGGCCAGATGCAGGCTTCGTGGCATCGGCGGCCGGCCCATCGCGGCCAGCACTTCGTTCTCCAGGGTGAACGATGTCGCCTCGGTCAGGCACAGTGTGTCGTCCACGTCGACGATGACTGCCTTGATCATGTGGTGAGGTTATCCGGCTGCGTTCCGATATCCCTGTGGAGTTGTGCTCCCATCATCGCCGCTCGGGTCGGCGAGGGCAGTCGTGCTGGCTCTACCTTTTCGCCTCGTGCCAGCCGTACCACCGGCAGCGTGCTGGCACGACTGTGCCGGACCGTTGTGTCCGCTTGACTTGCTCCCATGACAGACGACGCGAAGCCCGTACGGACCACTCAGTCCCTGGAGAAGCCGGGTCTGACCCGCCGCCGCTCCAGGACGCGACTCGGGGCGGCGGCACGGGCGGCCCAGGCGGTCAGCGACGGTGGAGGGCGGGAGCCGGCGGTTGACCTGAAGCGGACTTGAAGACCTACGTTCGGGCGCCATGACCATCGATCAGAGAAGCGACGAGGAGTTGGCGGCGCAGCCGGCCGCCTACTGGACCCGCCTGGCGTACGAGGCGACGATCGGATTCACCCGGGCGAGGCAGGCCGAGGCGGGGTTCACGCAGCCGCAGTTCTGGCTGTTGCGCAACCTGTCCCGAAACGATCTCTGGCCCGATGGGCGAGGGCGCACCATCGCGGAGCTGACCGTGGCCATGGCCGGTTATCTGCGAGCCGAGGACGACCTGACGTCCGAGGCGGAGACATCGGCGGAGAAGGGGTGGCTCACCAGTGACGCGGAGGACCGCTGGTGGATCACCGACGAGGGGGAGAAAGCTCGACTGGAGATGAAGGCCGTCTCTCCCGGGATCCGCGCGCGAATTCATGAGGGGATCGATGATGCGGACTATGTGACCGCTTTGCGGGTGCTCCTTCGGATGATCGACAACGTCGAGCGTTGACATTATGCAGGCAGTTGCCTGCATAATGCTGGTCATGGCCAGTGACATGGACAAGGTGTTCAAGGCGCTCGCCGACCCGACACGGCGTCGGCTGCTCGACGACCTGCGGGTCGAGGGCGGTCAGACCCTGGGGCGGCTCTGTGCCCGGCTGGCCATGACCAGGCAGTCCGTCACCCAGCATCTCGGAGTGCTGGAGGAGGTGAACCTGGTCGGTACGGTGCGGCGCGGTCGAGAGAAGTGGCACTACCTCAATCCGGTGCCGTTGCACGAGGTGCGGCAGAGATGGATCGCTCCGTTCGAAGAGCCCCGTCTACAGGTCCTCGACACGATTCGCCGCGAGGCGGAAGAGCCGAGGAAGGAGGGCGGGGAGCCAGCGATGGGACCAATAGGGGAGTCACCGATGAAACCTGAGTACGTCTACGTGACCTACATCCATGCCAGCCCGGAACGTGTCTGGGAGGCGCTGACCTCGGCCGACCTGACCGGTGAGTTCTGGGGGCACAGCAACGTCTCCGACTGGCGGCCGGGATCCTCGTGGGAGCACCGGCGCACCGACGGCTCCGATGTCGCCGACGGGGGTGGGGTCGTGCTGGAGGTGGAGCCACCGACGCGGCTGGTGATGACGTTCGGGGAGGCGGGGGCGGGTGCTGGTCCCGAGGTTTCGACGGTGACGTTCCTGATCGAACGGCACGAGGACATCGTCCGGCTCACCGTCACCCACGCCAACCTTCAGGACGACGGGGAGCTGAGGGAGATCTCCTCCGGTTGGCCGGCGGTCATGGCGAACCTGAAGTCCCTGTTGGAGACCGGTCGGGCACTGCCACAGGCCCCCTGGGAGATGCATGCCGATCTAAGCGGACGATGAGATCGGCGAACGCTGACGGCGCGTTAACGGCCTCTGCCGGAGCCGATCTCGCCGGCTCTGAGTAGGGCGACGGCCCGGGTTCCGACCCTGAACTTCTCGATCGGGCGGAGATTGTCGAGAGGGACCTTGCGGCCGCGGACGGCTACGACGATGACTGCCTCGGGAGGGAGCACTGCGGCGACGGCCGTGAGCATGCCGGCGATTCCCGCGTCGGCTTGGTCGCCCTGCCAGACGGTCTGCTCACCGTAGGGGACGTCGGTCAGGACCACCTGCGGACGGTTGCCGCCGAGAGCGACGGCCAACTGGACGGGATCCAGGGCATCGGCGACGTTCGCGGAGGAGAGGAGATCGCCGCCACCGGCAGTGAGGCGGCGGGTGAGACGGCCGGCGGCCTCGACGGCGCCGGCGTGTGACGGCTTGCCGAAACGGGTTGCCAGATCGGACAGCTCCGCCGTCCGGGCGCGCAGCCCGTCGGCGGTCAGCAGGGAGAAGTTCCGGCGGGCCAGGGCCACCGCGTTCTCGTCGATGTCGGAGCCGATTGCCGCGGACAGACGTTCCCGGTGTTGGAAACCGAGCACAGTAAGGAGGTAGCCACTGCCACAACACGGATCCCACACCGTGACCGGGCCACTCATGCCGGCGGCCGCACAGCCGCGCTGGAACATCTCCGAAGCCAGCCGGACCGGGAACGCGGGGTGTCCCGGGGCCGATTGGAGTACCGATCCGCTGGCCAGATCCGCGTAGTTGGCCGCAGTGGTCGCAAACCGGTAACTCATCGTCGACCTCTTGTCACGGAACGACCCGGGCGCCGAGGTTCGGCGTGGGCGGTGAGCTGAATGACCACGAGTCGAATGACCACGAGCTGAATGACCACGAGCTGAATGGCTACAAGCGGGGGAGGGCGCGTTGACGAGCGGCTTCGTACAGGACGACAGTCGCGGCCGTCGCCGCGTTGAGGGAGCTGGCAGTTCCGGACATCGGGATTCTGACCATGTCGTCGCATGCGTCGCGCCAGGACGAACTCAGGCCGTTGGTCTCGTTGCCGATCAGGGCCAGGGTGGGGCGAGTGAAGTCGTACTCCGCCGCGTCGGGGGTGCCGTTCTCGTCGGTGCCCACCACACGCAGGTCGACGCCGGTGGACCGCACCTCGTCCAGCCAGGTCAGGACCGCCTGGTGCGATGGGACCCGGACCACGGGCAGGCCGAACAGGGAGCCGGTGGTGGCCCGGACCGCTTTCGGGTCGTACACGTCGGCGGCATGGCCGGTGATGATGACGCCGTCCGCGCCGAACGCGTCGGCGGAGCGAACGAGTGTGCCGATGTTGCCGGGACTGGACGGCCGGTCGAAGAGGACCACCAGCATCGACGGGCCGGCCGGGATGCGGTCGAGGCTGTCCTCGGGGATGCCGACGACGGCCAGCAACTCCGGGACGGTGTCCGCCTTGCCGCCCAACTCGTGCATCAGCTCACGGGAGACGGCGAATCGTTCGGCCCGGACGTCGGCCAGGGTCTCCCGAGCCCAGGCCGACAGTTGGGCGCTGGAATCGAAGAGGAGTTCCCGGATCTGCCAGCCGTTCTTCACAGCCATGCTGATCGGGCGTACCCCCTGGACGAGGAACTCGCCGCGGCGCTGGCGCTTGGTCCGGTTGCCGAGCAGGGACTCCCACTGCTGGAACCGTGCGTTGCGAGTGCTCACCCGCAGGGTCTGGGGCAACCCCGCCTCCGTCGATCTCGTTCGTTCGTGCCCGGGGTGCACGTCCGATGGTTCGGGACGTTCCGTGACCTGTCCAGAGAGAGGGTATCGGACAGACCCGGTGCCGCCGGTTCTGCGTTCGCGACGAACTGCCAGGCGGCCCGGTTTGTGCCCGAGAGCGGTGGGACCGAGAGCGGTGGGACCGAGAGCGGTGGGACCGAGAGCGGTGGGACTGAGAGCGGTAGGAGTGGCGAACGGTCAGCGGTTGAGAGCGGTGGATTGGCGGACCAGTGGGAGGGGATGGGGAGGAATCGGTAGGGAAGAATCGAAGGGTGCTGCTGGATGATCAGGAACTGCATGCCTCGTCGGTTGTCGCGAACAACGCCATGAATCGGGAGCGGCAGCTCAGCGGGGTGAACAGCTATGCGAAAGAGATTGGTTTCGACCCGTTGAGCCGGCTCGGTGGGGCGGACAGTGCCTGGCTCGACCTTTGCTGCGGCAGCGGGCGGGCGTTGCGGCAGGCCGCCGAGCGGTTGACCAGCGTAAGCAGCGCGGGCGGCAGAGGCAGCGCGGGCGGCAGAGGCAGCGCGGGCGGCAGAGGCAGCGCGGGCGGCAGAGACAGCGCGGGCGGCAGAGACAGCGCGGGCGGCAGAGGCAGCGCGGGGGACAGAGACAGCGCGGGGGACAAGGCTGGTCGTCTGGACAGCGCGCGGGGTGGTGGTGGGCCGGACGGATCCGGGGGTTGGGGGGCGACTCTGGTCGGGGTGGATCTGGTGGGTGGGGTCGACATTCCGGGGGTGACGTTTGTTGAGGCGGCTGTCGAGACTTGGGTGCCTGAGCGGCGGTTCGACCTGATCACCTGTGTGCATGGGCTGCATTACGTGGGGGACAAGCTGGGCGTACTCAAGCGGGCTCTGTCCTGGCTCACGCCTGCCGGGAGCTTCGTCGCCGACCTGGATCTCGCGTCGGTGCGGTTGGGTGGGGGCGGGGCGCGGCGGCTTGCCCGGCTGCTGCGGGACGCCGGTGTCGACTATGACGCGCGACGGCGGCGGGTCACCTGCACCGGGCCTCGCGACCTGAAGCTGCCCTACCGGTATCTCGGGGCCGATGACAAGGCGGGGCCGAACTACACCGGGCAGCCCGCGGTTGATTCCTACTACGAAAATGGGTTGACGCTACCGATAATCTGATCCTCCGTGCCTGCGGTCTTGAGGGACGAGGGGGGCTTTGCCCTCTTCGACACCACGGGAGCCGTAGATGCACCGGGCACCAGCCCTCCACTTCCTGCTCGTCACCGTCTTCATCGACATGCTCGGGCTCGGCCTGCTCGTGCCGATCCTGCCCGCGCTGCTGACCGAGGTCACCAGCGACCTCACCACCGCCGCGCTCTGGTCCGGGATCCTGGGATCCACCTATGGCGTGCTGCAGTTCGCGCTGTCGCCGCTGATCGGGCGGATCTCCGACCGGTACGGGCGACGGCCCGTCCTGCTCGTCTCGCTGACCTGCCTCGGCGTCGACTGGCTGGCCCACGCCAGTGCCACCGGGCCGTGGACGCTGCTGTTCTTCCACGCGCTGGCGGGATTGTGTGCCGGCACCGGGACCGTGATCAACGCCTATGTCGCGGATGTCGTCGAACCGGCGGAGCGGGCCCGGGCGTACGGGCGGATCGGTGCCGCGTTCGGCCTCGGCTTCGTCGCCGGACCGGTCCTCGGCGGGCTGCTCGGCGCCGTCGACGTGCGACTGCCGTTCCTGGTGGCGGGGCTGCTGTGTTTCGCCAACGCCGCCTACGGCTGGTTCCTGCTGCCCGAATCCCGCCCCGGCGACCGGGTCACCCCGCTGTCACTGCGGATGTCGAATCCGGTCACCGCGATCACCGCGGTACTGCGCCGGCCGGTGCTGGGCAGGCTGACGTGGGCGCGACTGTTCGCCGACGTGGCCCGGATGATCCACCAGTCGTTGTGGACGTTCCTCCTGACCGCGCAGTTCCTGTGGAGCACCGCGCACATCGGCCTGGTGATGGCGGCCGGCGCACTGGCCGGTGCGGCGGTCCAGATGTGGATCACCGGGCCGGTGACGCGACTGCTCGGTGACAAGCGCGCGGCGGTCGCCGGTGGGCTGCTCAGCGCGGTGTCGTTGCTGGGTGTGGGCCTGGCGTCCAGCCCGTGGATGCTTTACACGGCACAGGCGGCCGGGGTGCTCGGCGCGTTCGGCGGGGCGGCCGCACAGTCCTGGATCTCGCGGACGGTCGGCGCCGGCGAGCAGGGCACCGTGCAGGGCGCGCTGACCGGGGTCGGTGCGATGGCCGAGGCGGTGGTCCCGGTCACGGCCGGTGTCACTTTCGGCGTTCTGCTGACGTACGGCAATCCGGGCTTGATCTTCGTGGCCGCCGCCGGTCTGGCGATCGTGGCGGTGGTGCTGCACGCTGTCACACCGGCGGTGGATCCCGCGGAACCACGCCTCCAGCAGCGGTAACACCATCCGCAGGCGGTCGCCGTCGACGTTCGGGTGAGCCGTCCGCCGGGCGGCCGGTGACGCGTCGACGGCGACGGCCGGCCCGGCGTCGGCGAACAGCGGCGAACCCGGACCGTTCGCGCGGGTAGCCGCGACGACGTCTCACGCCAGGATCGCCAGGATCGCCAGGATCGCCGGCGCCGGCCGGATGCCCCGGGCAAGAGGACGCGGCGCTCGTACCCACCTTCGATGATGATGGAGAACAGTCATCCTAGGCCACGCAGTAGTGGCCGCCAGGCGGCCAGATCCGGCACCGGCGGGGGTGCGGGCACGTCCAGGGCGGCGTTGCGGATCAGTGCCAGGGTCATCCGGGAGAGACGGATCTCCTCGGTGGTACGCGCCCGCCAGTCCCGGGGCAGCTCGGCCGCCTCGACACGGCTCATCGGCAGCGCGGCCAGGCACGCCGCGGCAATCTCACCGGCCGGGACGCTTCCCGGGCGGTCGAGAACGAAATCGGACCAGCGCCACGCCCACTCGTCGGCCGGCCACACCGCGCGGGCCCGGTCCAGCACCCACAGCCCGAACGCGGTCCAGGTCTCCCGCCGCGCCGGTTCCATCGTGTGCAGGTACGACATCCGCGCCAGGCAGCCGGCCCACCGGTCGGGCGGCAACCGGTCGAGCCAGCCGTCCCAGGTCTCCCGTTGCCGGAGCGCGGCGGCCCGGATACCCGGCGGCAGCGGCCGGACCGGGCCGGGCAGCGGCGGCCGGGCGGCCACGCTGATCTTCATGATCCGGCCGCTCTCGGTGTCGACGCAGATCTGGCTGTCCGAGGCGAGCACCCGGAAGTACTCCGACCCCGGGACCTGGAGGTGGGCGACGGGCTCGACGCCGTACGGCTCGATCTGGTCCCGCAGCTTCTTCCATCTGGGTGGTTTGCGCATCCGGTGCGCCTGCACCACGAAGCACTCGCACCGCCCGCTGACGAAGTGCGCCTCGAACAGGCCCCAGTCCCGGACCATCGAGCCCCGGCCCAGCCCGCTCTGGGTGAACGACGAGTTCATCGCCAGGTAGTCCGGGTCGTGGTTGGGGGAGAAACCATGCACCCGCCCGGTGGCCATCGCCTCCAGGCACACCTCGATCGCCTCGGCCCGGCTCCAGCGCGGCGGGATGATCACCGGCAGGCCCCCCGGACGGCCGTCGTGCGACAGGGCAGAGTGAGAGGGCGCACTGCGTTCACGCGTGGAGGGTATACAGCGAGTCAAATGAGATCTGCACTGGTCATCGGCGGCACCGGGACGATCGGCGGGGCCGTCGCCCGCCACCTGCTGCGGGACGGCTGGCGGGTGACCGTCACCGGGCGGACACCCCGGCCCGTCCCGGACGGCGTCACCCTGACCCTGGCCGACCACGACAGCCTGCCCACCGGCGAGTTCGACCTGGTCGTCGACGCCGCCTGCTACACCGCGGCGCACGCCCGTCAGGTGCTGCCGTTGATGCGCGCCGCCGGGTCCGCGGTGATGATCTCCAGTAAGGCGGTCTACACCGACGCCGACGGCAACCACGTCAACTCGCCGGAGCCGCCGCGCTTCACCGGGCCGGTCACCGAGGCGCAGCCGACCATGGCGCCGGGGGACATGCCGTACGACTCGCCCCTCGGGTACGGCGCCAACAAGGTCGCCGCCGAGCACCTGCTGCTGGACAGTGCTGCCCCGGTCACCGTGCTGCGGCCGTCGAAGGTGCACGGCATCGGCGCCCGCCCGCCCCGCGAATGGTGGTTCCTGAGTAAGTGTCTGGAGCGTCAGCCGTACATCAAATTGGCTGGTAACGGTCTTGGGGTCGACCACCCCTCGGCCGCCGCCAACATCGCCGCGCTGGTCGCCCGCGTCGCCGACCGGCCCGGCCGGCGGATCCTCAACGCCGCCGACCCGGACGCGCCGAACGGGCTGACCATCTCCCGGGTGGTCGCCGCGCGGGCCGGGCACACCTGGGAGGAGATCCTGCTGCCCGGCGACGACGAGGAGGGCCGACATCCGTGGCACCGGATCCCGCCGATCATCCTCGACACCACCGCCGCGGAGGAACTCGGCTACCAGCCGGCCGGTGACTACGCCGGCACCGTCGCCGAGGAACTCGACTGGATGCTCGGCGAGGTCCGCCGCGACCCGCGATGGAGTCCCGGGTAACTTCTGCCGGTCGTCCTGCATGGTCGACACGCTGCGGGAACGGTTGCATCATCGGCATGTCAACCGTTTCCCGCCGTACCGTCCTGGCCGGCACCGCGGCAGCCGCGGCCGTCGCCACCGCCGGTGTTCCGGCCTCCGCCGGCGGCAAGAAGACCAAGCCCACCATCGTCCTCGTGCACGGCGCCTTCGCCGACGCCGCCGGCTGGAACGGCGTCCTCACCCGCCTGATCCGCGCCGGCCATCCGGTCCTCGCCCCGGCCAACCCGCTGCGCGGCGTCGCCTCCGACTCCGCCTACCTGGCCAGCGTCCTGGCCACCATCACCGGCCCGATCGTGCTGGCCGGCCACTCCTACGGCGGCGTGGTGATTACCAACGCGGCGCTGAACAATCCCAACATCAAAGCGCTGGTGTACGTGGCCGCGTTCGCCCCCGCCGCCGGTGACGACGTCTACCACCTGCAGACACAGTTCGACGGCACCGAACTGACCCTGGACGCCCTCGACTTCCGTGAGCACCCCGGCGGCGTCGACGGCTACGTCAAACGCTCGTACTTCCACCGGGTCTTCGCCGGCGACCTGCCCCGCGCCGACGCCGACCTGCTGTGGGCCACCCAGCGCCCGGGCGACTCCAGCACCCTGCAGACCCCGTCCGGCGAACCGGCCTGGAAGACCATCCCGTCCTACTTCCTGGTCGCCCGCGACGACAAGCTCATCCCCGCCCAGGCCCAGCGGTTCATGGCGGCACGAGCGAAATCCAAGACCACGATCGAGGTACGGGCCTCGCACGTCGCCCACATCTCCCAGCCCCGCGCCGTAGCCGACCTGATCGAAAGGGCCGCCCGATGAGCTTCGTGACCACCACCGACGGCACCCGCATCCACTACAAGGACTGGGGCACCGGCCGTCCCGTCGTCCTCAGCCACGGCTGGCCGCTCAACGCCGACAGCTGGGAGGCCCAACAGCTGTTCCTGGCCTCCCACGGCTACCGGGTGATCGCCCACGACCGCCGCGGCCACGGCCGGTCCACCCAGACGTGGAACGGCAACGAGATGGACACCTACGCCGACGATCTCGCCGCCCTGATCGACCACCTGGACCTGCGGGAGACCACCCTGATCGGGTTCTCCACCGGCGGCGGCGAGATCACCCGCTACATCGGGCGGCACGGGAGCGCCCGAGTCGCGCAGGCGGTCCTGGTGTCCGCGGTGCCCCCGCTGATGCTGCGGGGCCCCGACAACCCCGGCGGCGTACCCGTGGAGGTCTTCGACGGCATCCGGGCCGGATCGCTGGCCGACCGCTCACAGCTCTACCGGGACCTGGCCGACGGCCCGTTCTTCGGCAACAACCGCGACGGCGCCGACGTGTCCGAGGGCATCCGTGCGGCGTTCTGGCTGCAGTCGATGGCGTCCGGCCACCGCAACGCCTACGAGTCGATCGCCGCCTTCTCGGCCACCGATTTCCGCGACGACCTGGCCCGCTTCGACATCCCCACCCTGGTCATCCACGGCGACGACGACCAGGTGGTCCCGTTCGAGGTGGGCGGCAAGGCCTCGGCGGAACTGGTGAAGGACGCCCGGTTGCTGGTCTACCCCGGCGCCCCGCACGGCATCACCGACACCCACAAGGACCAGCTGGGCAACGACCTGCTGTCCTTCCTGAACGAGTACGGCGCCTGACGGCTGCCTCACTCGCGGGAGCTGTCCGCGCGGTCCACCCACGCTGCCAGCTCCCGCATCGCCGCCACGTCGTGAGTCCCGAACGCGTCATCGTGGAATGTCAGCGATCGATCGTCACCCCGGGTGTCGGGGAGATGACCGGTTCGGGTTGGGCGGTGGGGTGGCGGGGCAGGTCGAGGATGGGCTCGTCCTTGTCGGTGCGGAGTGCTTCGGCCAGCTTGTCGCCGTGGATCTTCTTGGGGGCCTGCGGAATGTGCGTCATGTCCTCATCGTCGGCCCGCGCCGGGCTCCATGTCCGCCGAATCGGCTGCGTGCGGCGGTGGGTTTCGGCTCGCCGGGGCGCACGGTGGCCGGATCGTGTGCGGGACCGGGTGTTCCCGGACCACCGCATCCGGCCCGGCGGTCGCCGGGCGGTCCGGTGGTGGCGCCCGCCTCGCGTGGACCGGACAGGGCGGCCCGATCGGCGTGGACCCGATTGGCGTACCCCCATGGGTTTGAGATCGACCGCCGTCCTGGAGTCGGACGCGGACCGGGACCACCGCGATCCGGGATCTCGATAGTGTTGTCCGATGTCGACGGTTATCGTGTTCGAGACGCATTCGTGGAGTGCGGACAACGACCGGGGGATCGCCACCGGCTGGCTGCCCGGGCAGCTGTCCGAGAAAGGCCGGCGGCTGGCGGCCGAGCTGGGGGAGCGGCGGCGGGACGACGGGATCGCCGCGGTGTTCTCGTCGGATCTGCGGCGGGCGGCCGAGACCGCGGAGATCGCCTTCGCCGGGCAGGACGTTCCGGTGCTGCTGGACTGGCGGTTGCGGGAGTGCGACTACGGGACCGGCAACGGGATGCCGGCCACCGAGCTGCACCGGACCCGGGCCGGGCATCTGGACGTGCCGTACCCGGGCGGCGAGAGCTGGCGGCAGGCGGTCGAGCGGGTCGGCGGGTTCCTGGCCGGGGTGCCGTCGCGCTGGGCGGGGCGCCGGATCCTGGTGATCGGGCACGTCTCGACCCGGTGGGCCCTCGATCATCTGGTCGACGGGGTTCCGCTGGAGCAGTTGATGGCCGCCGATTTCGGATGGCGGGAGGGCTGGGAGTACCGGCTGCCCCGACACCCGGCCGCACCGTGACGTCTGCTCAGGACTGGCCGCTCACCGACTTGAGATAGGCGCAGGTCAACGCGGCCTGTGCGGGTTTGGTGTCGGTGAGTGCGAGAAACTCCGGATCGGCGTCGGCGGGCATCACACACGACCGGGCCTCGTCGATCCGCTGCATCGCCGCGGTGATGTCCGGTTCCCGGCCCGGACAGCGGTAGTTGATGTCGACGTAGACCTTGTTCAACGTGCCGTCATCGGTGTTGATCGCGACCCAGTCGGCGAACTGGTCGTCGTCCCACCGGCAGGCCATCCCGGAGATCTCCTCGATCTTGGCGAAGTTGACGTCGGTCAGCTTGTGCCCCGCCTCCCGTTCCAGCGCCGCCCGGTAGTCGCCCGGGTCATACGGCTGCATGGCGACATCGGCGGCGTCCGGCGCCGCCGGATCCCGCGGCATCAGCACCCACCCGACCGCCACCCCGCCGGCCGCCAGCAGGACCAGCGCCCCCGCCGCCGCACGCTCCTGCCAGTCCACCGGCTGAACATGCCGCCCCCGGCTCCGCGCGTGCACCCCCGGAGCATGCCGCCCCCGGTAACGCCCCGCCATGCCCGTCCTTCCGTCCCGCCGCCGAGATCCCCCCTGTTCTCCCCTTCGACCGAAAATCAACGGCATTAAGCGATTCGGTACGCCCTACCTGAACGCCGGCCATGCCCACCCCGCGAGCCAGGCGCCCCGTCCGGGCCGCCCGGCGCCCGCCGGGCTGATGCGTCCCGTCACGGTCCGGGCGGAGGCGGCGGCACGATCACCCGCGACCACTCGGCGATGTAACCGGTCCGCTCGGCCAGCTCCCGGACACCGGCGTCGGTGACGGTGACGGTGTTGTGCTTGCGCCGGACCAGCCCCGCCGAACTCAGCGGGCGCAACTGCCGGTCGAGGGTGGCCACCGGGATCGTCAGGACGCCGGCGAGCACGTCCAGGTGCACCGGGGCTCCGGGAGTCAGCGCGCCGAGCACCCGCAGCCGTGGATCGTCACGGATCCGGTCGAAGATCTCCACGAACCGGCGGGCGTCGTGATAGGGCCGGACGGCGACCTCCGCGTACGACTGGTCCGTGCACATGACCCGCAGCCGGTGCCGCCGGCCCTCCCGGACCGGCAGATTGTCCACGTCCACGATGTGCTGGCTGCCGCGCAGCGTGAGAATCCCGTAGGCGCGCTGGATCAGCGAGATCGACCGCACCCGGCCCAGCGGCACGATCCCGGCGATCGTGCCGTCCCGGTCCCAGGCGTGGAAGGCGGACGGCGACACCCCGAGCATGAGCCGTGCCCCGTCGGGCAGGGCGCCGATCGCCAGACAGTCGCAGGCGCCCTGCTCCCGGGGCCGGTGCCGGACCGTGTCGACCCGCACCGGCAGCACCGCGAGACACCCGTCGCGGGGTGTCGGCTCCCACGGCGCGGCCCGCAGGTAGTGCTCCCGCATCCGGCGTTCGATCAGCCAGCCGATCAGGGCCAGCATGCCGAACAGCACCAGGCCCAGCGCCACGAAGACGGCCGCCACTCCCAGAACGCCCATCCCGCCAGGATATCGACAGACGTCACATCGACCGAGGGCTTCCGTGGCCGACGTTAAACCGTGTGCCGCGTTGTGGCTCGAATCGAGCCACAACGCGGCACACGGCCTAGTCGCCCTTCACGTTGACCAGCTGGCGGAGGGTGTGGCGGATCTCGACCAGCGAGGCGGCGTCGTCCATCACGACGTCGATCGGCTTGTAGGCCTGCGGGATCTCGTCGAGGAAGGCGTCGGTGTCGCGGTATTCGATGCCTTTCATGGCCGTACGCAATTGGTCGCGGGTAAAGGTCTTCCGGGCCTTCGTCCGTGAATAGGCCCGGCCGGCGCCGTGCGGGGACGAGTTCAGCGACTCGGCGTTGCCTCTGCCCACCACCACGTAGGAGGCGTCACCCATCGAACCGGGGATCAGGCCCGGCACACCGCGGGCCGCGTTGATCGCGCCCTTGCGGGACAGCCACACCTCTTCGCCGTAGTGCGTCTCCCGCTCGGTGTAGTTGTGGTGGCACTGGACACGTTCGCGCTGCTCGACCGGGCCGCCGACGAACTCGGCGAAACACTCGATCACCCGGTCCATCATCTCGTCCCGGTTGAGCAGGGCGAAGTTCTGCGCCCAGCGCAGCTCGCGCAGGTAGGCGTCGAACTCCGGGGTGCCCTCGGTCAGGTAGGCGAGGTCCCGGTCGGGCAGGACGACACCCTGGGCCGTCATCAGCTCCTGGGCGACCCGGATGTGATGGCTGGCGATCTTGTTGCCGATGCCGCGCGAACCCGAATGCAGGAACAGCCACACCGCGCCGTTCTCGTCGTGGCACACCTCGATGAAGTGGTTGCCACTGCCCAGCGAGCCGAGCTGCATGGTCCAGTTCCTGGCGTACGCCGCGGGGTCGAAGTCGGCGGTCTCGGTCAGGTGGGCGATCCGGGGCTTGGCGGTCTCGGTGAGCCGGCCGTTGTAGGCGCCGGCGGAGGTCGGGACGGCCGCTTCGATGGCCGTACGCAATCCGCTCCGGTCGGGTTTGAGATCGTCGCGGTGATACTGGGTGCGCACCGCGGCCATCCCGCAGCCGATGTCGACCCCCACGGCGGCCGGGATGATCGCCCCACGGGTGGGGATGACCGAGCCGACGGTGGCGCCCTTGCCCAGGTGGGCGTCCGGCATCAGGGCGATGTGCGGATGGATGAACGGCAGCGTCGACGCCTTCGACGCCTGCGCGAGCGTTTCGGGTTCGAGGATGCTGGCCCAGTTGAGCAGCTTGTCGTTGATCCTGTTCACCTGGCGCCCCCGATGTCCAGCGGCCCCGGACGGAGCCGCTGGACGGCGATGCTACGACACGGTGCGGGTCCACTGCTGGTTGTTTCCGGTGCCGCAGGTGTACTGGGTGATGTCGGCGCCGTCGGCGGTGTTCGACGAGACCACATCCAGGCACTTGCCGCTGTGCCGGGCCTTCAGCTGGTGGTAACCGCCGGTCGCCACCCACTGCCATTGCTGGTTGGTGCCGGTGCCGCAGGTGTACTGGACGATGTTGGCGTTGTCCGCGGTGGACCCGGACGCCACGTCCAGGCATTTGCCGCTGTGCTGGGCGACGATCTGGAAGTAGCCGCCGCCGGCGTCGCGGAACTCCCACTTCTGGTTGCCGCCGCCGTTCCAGCTGTACTGCTTGACCTCGGCGCTGTTGGCCTGCGAGCTGCTCACCACGTCGGCCACCTTGCCGCTGTTGCGGTTGGTCAGCCGGTAGTACGTGGCCGGATTGCCGGTGATCGTGCCGGCCGCCGCGTCGACGGTGATCGTCGGGTACCACGTCAGCGACATCGACGTGTTCGACGGGAAGCTGATCGGCAGCCACACGTACCGCGAGTCGTTGACCGGCCCCGACCAGGCCCCCGCCCAGCGGTCACCCATGTAGAGGTAGCTGGTGCCGGACGTGCCCTGGACCGGCAGGACGTAGGCGGGCTGTGAGCCGTACGACGTGGAGTCGCCGACGTTGGTCCAGCCCGACCACGGGCCGCTGATGCTGGTGGCGGTGGCGTACTTGGACTGGTTCGGGTTCCAGCCGGACGTCCCCGAGGTGAGCAGGAAGTAGACGCCGTTGCGCTGGAACATCGCCGGCGCCTCCCGGGTCGCGTTGTCCCAGAAGTTCCCGACCACCGTCGACACGTTGAGGAAGTCCGCGGTCAGCCGGTAGATCATCAGATCCCGGTTCTCGTCGGCCGCGGAGATCATGTACCCGGTGCCACCGTCGTTGTAGAGGGTGATGTCCCGGGACATGTAGGAACCGAAAGGCCGGAAGCTGCCGTGGTACGTGTAGGTCCCGTCCACCGAGTCGGCCGACGCGACAGCGGCTCGCGCTTCGCCGTAATCGGTGGCGTTCTCCTTGTGCATCCACATCACGTACTTGCCGGTCGCCGCGTTGTAGATCACCTTGGGCCGTTCGATCTTGGCGCTGCCCAGCTCGGCGGCCGACGACGAGGTGAGCACGTTGTTGCGGAACTCCCAGGTGCGCAGGTCGGTGGAGCGGTAGACGGAGACCGCGCGGAACGTGTCGTCGGCGTTGCGGTTCTCGCCGAACCAGTACCAGTACGACCCGACCTTCAGTACGCCGCCGCCGTGGGCGTGCAGCCCGGCCCCGGACGTGTCGGTGAACTGGACCCCGTTGGTGATGGTGACCGGTGCCGCCTGCGCGGGCGCGGGGAACGCCAGCAGCAGGAGGAACACCGCGACGGCGGAGAGAAGCCTCATCCGGACTCCCGATCGATGCGTAAGAATGTGTATTAACGTCTTCGTAAACGGTCGGAAACGGTGGGGCCATGGTGCGGTCGCGGTCGGTCGGAAACGCAACCAATCGAACAGCGATGTTCCAGGTCCAGCGGCACGAGCGGCTGCTCTCCGAACTGCGCCGCAGCGGCGCCGTCCGGGTCAGCGACCTCGCCCGCGACCTGGGCGTCAGCGAACTCACCATCCGCCGCGACATCGCCGCCCTCGCCGCCCGCAACCTCGTCCACCGGGTGCACGGCGGCGCCACCCTGCCCACCCCGGCCCGGTCACTGCCCGCCCGGCGCACCGCGTTCACCGTCGGCATGGTGGTGCCGTCCCTCGACTTCTACTGGCCGCCGATCGTCGCCGGAGCCCGCGCCGCCGGAGCCGCCCTCGGCGTCAACGTGCAGTTGCGCGGCTCCAGCTACGACCCCGAAGAGGACCGGCGCCAGATCGGCCGGCTCGTCGACGCCGGACAGGTCCAAGGCCTGCTGCTGGCGCCCAGCCTGGACGGCGACGACGCCGACCGGATGATCGACTGGATCACCCGGCTGCCGGTCCCGACCATCCTCGTCGAACGCCAGCCACGCCGGTGGACGAGCACCCCACGACCCATCGAGTGGGTACGCAGCGATCACGAACTGGGCATGGAGATCGCCGTTCATCACCTCTACGAACAAGGACACCGGCGGATCGGGCTGCGGCTCTCCGACGGCAGCCCCACCTCCGCGCACCTGCTACGCGGATGGCGCCGGGCCTGCGCGGACCTCGGCATCACCGCCGACGCCGGGGACGGGCTGACCGCTCTCATCGTGCACAGCGATCCCGAAGCCATCGCCGTCGCGCAGACCTGCGCCGACCGGGGCATCCGGATCCCCGACGACCTGGCCATCGTCTCCTACGACGACGAGGTCGCGCACCTGGCCGAACTCACCGCGATCCGGCCACCCAAGAACCACGTCGGGCGGCTGGCCGTCGAGATGATCGTGTCCCGGCTGCTCGACGGGGACCGGCGGCCCGCGCAAGGGGTGCTGGTCGCGCCGGAACTCGTGGTCCGGCAGTCGTCACTGTCCCGCCGGGTCCGGGTGTGACAGGGGCATGCCACCCGTGAAGATCTCGGTGCCGTCCGGCGCCCAGGCCCGGAAACTGCCGCTGCAGTCCCAGATCACCAGCCGGCCCGGCTCGTAGATCAGTCCGGCCCCGGCGGCGCTTGCCGTCCACTGTGCGCGGGCCGGCGCGGGAGCCTCACCGCACCACGGTTCCCAGAAGGTGTTCAGCGGTTCACCGGTGGCGTTGTGAAACCGGAACTCGTGTATCTCCGTTCCGTCGCGCCGGGTGCTGTTCCAGAGATCGGTGACCGTCGCCGGGTCCGGAGCGGAGACGGTGACGGTGCCGCCCGGTGGCGTCCGGAACGTGATCTCCGACGGCCCGCAGATCAGGTCGGCGGTGCCGGTCCACGTCCACTCGACGACCAGGTCCTGACCCGGTGCCATCGAGTGGGCCGCGACTCTCAGAGGGGTGTCGTGGCCGTTCCGCAGCACGATCTTCATCGGATCACGGTAGTGGATACGGTCTTCCGGCTCTGGCCCATGCGGCATGCGACCGTCGTGCGTCGCCGATCCTGCCGGTGCCGGGCGGCTGAGCTGCACCGGGCCGGAATCGCACCCGCGGCCTGCCGTCGCCCGGCCCTCTCAGCGGCAGGCCCGCGGGGCCGGTGGAGGAGCCCCATGACACACACCGACGACACCCCCGTCGGCGCCACGGCCGACTACGGATTCGGCTCCCGTCCCGGCAGGCTCCCGGCCGTCCGTGCCGCCGGAGCAGGACCGCTCTGATCAGCGCCGTCTGCGCGTTGATGAGGGCTCCGTGTTGACGCCGTCTCGGTGCTCGGGCTGGTCGGGGCCGGGAGGGTCAGCGTGGGGCGGCTGCTGAGTCGCGGATGCGCAGGGAAGGGCTGATCACTGTGCGGTGGGTGGGGCGGCCCGGGTCGGACAGGCGGTCGGCTGCCAGGCGGACCGCTGCGCGGCCTATCGAGCGGCGGGGCGGGCGGACCGCTGTCAGCGCGGGACTGAACAAGCCGGCCACCTCGTCGTCGTAGGCGATCACCGACAGGTCACCGGGGATGGACAGGTGGCGTTCCTCGCAACGCTGGACCAGCGCTATCGCCTCCGCGTCGGCATGCACCAGCAAGGCCGTCGTGCCCGTTTCCAGGCAGAGGTCGAGGGTCTTGTCGAGCGCTGCCCGGCAATCGGGGGACTTGGCGTCGGGGACCAGCATGTCGACCGTGTCGGTCAGGTCCAGGCCGCACTCCGTCACACCCTCCAGCCAGCCCCGGTGCACATGCGGGCGGGTCGGGCTCGGGGTCGCCAGGACGACGCCCACCTTGCGGTGGCCCAAGCCCGCCAAGTGGCGGACGGCCATCGCGGCGCCCTGGGCGTGATCGGACACCACCGACTCCAGGTGGGCGTGGTGCGGGCCGGCCGTCGCCGTGCGTTCCAGCAACACCACCGGGAGGCCCAGGCCGGCCAGCCATTCGATGTTCTGCTGGGCGGTTCGGACATCCATCCGGGGGGCCACGATCAGCGCGTCCACACCCTGATCGACCAAGCGGTTGAGTTGGGGGCGGTCGTCCTCGGTGTCGTACGACGAACCGCGCAACACGATCCGCAAGTCCAGGTCGCGGGCGGCCTCCTCGGCGCCCCGGGCCACATGCGGCCAGTAGTAGTCCAGCGACGGCACCAGCATCCCGACCGTGCCGGCGAACGGGCCGTCCACGTCCGGAACACGCCGGTCGCCGGCGGCAGGCAGGGCCACACCACCGTGCACCCGCCGGACCAGGCCCTCGGACGCCAGCTGGGCGATGTCCCGGCGGATCGTCACAGTGGAGGCGCCGAGCGCGTCGGTCAGGTCGGAGACCCGCAGCACACCGTCGCGCCGCAACTGCTCCAGCAGCCGGGCCCGCCGGGCCACCTGAAGCGGTCCCCGCTTGTCTGAAGTGCTCACCGACGCTCCTTAACGATCAGTTCGAATGTACCGGCGGGGCCCAGCGAGGAGACGTCGATGTCCAGCCGGGTCAGCCGGGGCCCCCACACGTCGGACAGCATCGGGTCGTCGAGCTCCCGAACGACGGTGGTGAAGGGAAGACCAGCCGGCCAGGACAGGACCAATCCGCCGACTGATACCTCGATAACCGATAAATCGGATTCGGGGAGGGAGCGCGTCGACTGATCCGTGGGCGTTGCGGGCCGGATGGGAGCAACCGCGAGTGTCGCGTCTGGGGAGGGCGGGATGTCGGGTGTTGCCGGCGACGTGGGAGCGGCGGCGGATGTCGCGGGTGGGGCCTCGGGCGCTGGGGATGGGGAAGGGACCACCGTGGGCACCGCCGGGGTCACCAAGTGGATCACGGTGGGGGCTGTGGCGCCTGGGGCCATGTTCCAGGTGTCGCGGATGGTCACGGTGCCGGTCGAGCGGTCCAGGCGAGCGGTCCGGATCCAGCTGTGGATGTCGTCACGCGGGTAGGCGGCGGCTATGTCGAGCGTCAGGGACGTGTCGTCGGACGCCACCAGGCCGGCCGCGAAAGGGCGGCCGGGGGACTGGGGGGTGCCCCGGATGGTGGGGGTGTTGTGCCACGACGACTGCATGGTCCAGATGTCGTAGCGGTGCGGGCCGAACGTCTGCGCCGTATAGGTGGGGCGCCCGGGATCCACCAGCACCGGGGCCCCGTCCAGCGCCACGATGAAGCTGCCCACGTCGTTGTGGTTGTGGTTCTCGTCGTTGTGACCGCCTTTGGCCACCAGCGTGAGGCCGGATGCGTCCCCGGCGGAGCGGCGCGTCACCAGCACCTGCGTCGACGGGAACCACACCGTTCGGGGTAGCGGGGACGGGCCGGGCACCGCCGTGATCCAGTCCGGGTCGGTGAGGGCGCCCAGTACGTACCCCAATCCCTGGGTCTCGTGGGTCGCCGGGAGCCCGGGGCGGCGCTGTGCGGCGGCGTGCGCGGCCGCCTCGCCGGCGCCGGCCGACCGGGCCAGGCGGTGCAGGACATGCCAGGGCTGCTGGTACGACGGACGGGCCGGGCCGTCGGCATGATTCAGATACCACGGACCACCCAGGTGCACCCGGTGCGGGAAGGCCAGCAGTTCGGCGTCCAGCGGCTGCCCGAGCAGTTCCATCGCCTCCAGGTAGCGGAGGGCGCCGTACCACCAGTAGTGGTATCCCTCGTCGATCGCCCCGTCGGCGGGAACCGCGTCGCCGTAGCGGGAGAGCCCGGATCCGACCAGGTCGATCAGGGGTGCGGGGTCGTCGGCGAGGACGCGGGCGGCGATCAGGATGTTGCTGTGGATCCACGGGTTCCAGTTGTGGACCCGGCCGGTCAGGCCCAGCCAGTGCCAGTCGCGGCGCTCGGTGAACGGGACGAAGACGCGGCGGTCCACCTCGTAGCGGATCCGGTCGCGCAGGCCGGGGTAGCGCTCGTCCAGCACGGCGCCCAGCACGTGCACGGTCCAGGCCAGATCGGCGGCCACCTCGCCGGCGCCCAGGTCGACGGTCGGGTCGGTCACCGTGGGCAGCACCGCGCCGTGCCGCTGGAACGTCTCGTCGTGGGCCGGCCAGCACCAGGTGCTCTGCTCGCAGAACAGGATCACCCCGTCGGCGACCTCGTCCAGCCACATCGGATCCAGTGTGGCGGCGGCCAGCACGACGGCCCGGGTGAGACGCTCGTGCCGCGCCCAGATCGCCTGCTCGTAGGTGTCCCGGTCGCCGTCGCGGAAGTAGCGGCCGAAGTCGCTGGCCCGGGGGGTGGGCCACGGGGTGCCGAGGTCGGCGCGGGCGCGCTCCTCCAGCGCCCGGAGGGTCGGCTGGTCGACGCTCTCCCAGGCCCGGCGGTCGCCGGCGGTGGGCACGCGCATGTCTCCCCCTGTGATCGATTGCGATCGTATCAGATCACTTTAACCACCCTGTGACATCGAATCCGGGTCCCGATGCCCTTGTGGGCAGTTCGCAGATCCTCCGAAAGTCCATTTCAACGACGTTACGCGAGCACTTTTGGCGCTCTCTGAGCGAAGTGGTCATTGACATGCTCGATTGTGAGCGTTTAACGTCCCGGAAACCGATCACGGTGCCCGTCCGATCGCATGCGGAGCGTGATGTGAAACCCGTGAACCATGCCCTCGTCACCCGGGCCGACTGGACCGGATACGCCGACCGCCTGCTCGCCGCCGCCCTCCGGCACGCCTCACCGGGCCATGCGCAGATCCTGCTGCCCGGCGCCGAGGGCGGTTACGGGCGCGCCGTCGACGGCCTGGAGGGCTTCGCCCGGACGTTCCTGACGGCCGGCTTCCGCCTGGCCGGCGAGCGCGGCCAGGGACAGGACGAGCTGCTGGAACGCTATGCGGCTGGGCTCGCGGCGGGCACCGATCCGGGTTCGCCCGAGAGGTGGGTACGCCTCACCGAGCACGCCCAGGCCAAAGTGGAGGCGGCCTCGATCGCGCTGATCCTGGACCTGACCCGGCCGTGGCTGTGGGATCGCCTCGACGCCGGTGTCCAGGAGCGGATCGTCGACTATCTGGCTCCGGCGGTCGGCGACGACACGTACCCGCGGATCAACTGGGTCTGGTTCCGGCTGGTCGTGCAGACCTTCCTGAAGTCGGTCGGCGGGCCGCACTCGGACGCCGAGATGGCCGAGGACCTGGCCACCCACGACACGTTCCGCCGTGCGGACGGCTGGCTGGCCGACGGCTCGTCCCGGGCCTACGACCACTACGCGGGCTGGGCGCTGCACCTCTACCCGGTGCTGTGGTCGCGGATGGCCGGCGCCCCGGGGCTGCGGGACCGGGACCGGGCCGGGCTGGACCGGTTCCTGTTCGACGCGCTCGCACTGGTCGGCGGGGACGGCTCGCCGCTGATCCAGGGCCGGAGCCTGATCTACCGGTTCGCGGCGGCGGCCCCGTTCTGGGCCGGTGTCCTGGCCGAGGTGCCCTCGCACTCACCCGGACGGCTCCGGCACGCCGCAGCCAGTGTGGTCGGGCACTTCCGGGACGACGGTGACCTGCTGACCGTCGGCTGGCACGGGGAGTGGCCGCGGCTGGCGCAGTCCTACTCCGGGCCCGGTTCGCCGTACTGGGCCAGTAAGGGGCTGCTCGGCATCGCGCTGCCGGCGGACCATCCGGTGTGGAGCGCCCCGGCCGAGCCGCTGCCGGTGGAGCAGGGCGACGTGCTGCGGGCGGTGGCCGCCCCGGGCTGGCTGATCTCCGGCACCCGGGCCGACGGGATCGTCCGGGTGATCAACCACGGGACCGACCACGGTCACCAGGGCGTTCCGGGTGCGGATTCACCGTTGTACGCGCGGATCGGCTACTCGACGGCCACCTTCCCGGTGCTGGACGACAGTGGCTGGACCGACCCGCTCGACCAGTCGGTGGTCCTCGTCGACGCGGCCGGGCGACGATCGCACCGCACGGGGATGCGCTCGATGGGCGTACCCCATGAGGGTTGTGCCGGGTCGATCGCCGAGGCGCACTGGCTGGAACCCGGTCCGCCGGACCGCAACCACGGCGAAGGCCTTGCCGGAAAGCTCCATCGGGCCGGGACGATAACCACGATTTCGCTGGTACGGGGTCCGTGGGAGCTCCGCCTCGTCCGGATCGGACGACCGTCCCCGGATGCCGTCCGGCTCCGCATCGGCGGCTGGCCCACCTCGCGTGCCGAGCTGCGGCTCGATTCGGGCCGGAAGCCGGCACGCAGCAGGGTGGTGCCGATCCTGGGGGACGGGACCGGCGGGGTCACCGAGTTCGTGGACGCGTCGCCCCTTGGCGGGACCGTCCACGTGCCGTGGGCCGACTTCCCGGTGACCGGGGACTGGGTCGCGGCACTCGTCGAACTCTCCGGCCACCCCGACGACGGGGAGAGCCGTCCCGTCGACCGGGAGTGCCGTGTCGAGACGCACCAAGGGCAGGTCCGGGTGGTCTGGCCGGACGCCGTGGAAACACAAACCCGCATCGAGATAGAGGAGTAAGGATGAAGCGCTCCCTCGCCGCTGTCACGGCGCTCCTGTTGGCACTGACCGGTTGCAGCGGCGGTGACCCGGAGGAGTCCGGGCCGATCACGCTGAGCCTGGCCGGCTGGAGTCTGGCCACCACGCCGGAGTTCCAGAAACTGGCCGACGGCTTCAAGACCGCGCACCCGGACATCGCCGTGGAGGTCAAGGAGTACGACGCCAACAACTACGACACCCAGATGATCGCGGACCTGGCCGCCGGCAAGGCCCCGGACATCTACGTGCAGAAGAACCTGAAGAACTTCTACACGTACCAGAACGGCAAGCAGTTGCTCGACGTCTCCGACGTGGCCGGCAAGCTCGGCTCCGGAGTGGGCGGACTCAGCGGTTACCAGGTCGACGGCAAGACGTGGGCGATCCCCTACCGGGCCGACTCCTGGGTGCTGTACTACAACAAGGCGCTGTTCGACAAGGCCGGGGTGAAGCACCCGGACGGGTCGTGGACCTGGGCCGAGTACGCCACCACCGCCAAGGAGCTGACCACCAAGCTGAAGGCGGCCGGGGACAAGGCGCTCGGCGCGTACCAGCACACCTGGCAGTCCACCGCGCAGGGCTTCGCACTGGCCCAGACCGCGGGCGCCAGCCTGGACACCGGCGACTTCGCCTTCCTCAAGCCCTACTACGAGACGGCTCTCGACCTGCAGACCGCGGGTGCCCAGGTGAGCTTCGGTGACGCCACCACCAACAGCCTCACCTACCAGGCCCAGTTCGGGAAGCAGTCCACCGCGATGATGCTGATGGGCAGCTGGTACATCGCCACCCTGCTCAGCCAGCAGGCGGCCGGCGAGGCGGACACCTTCGACTGGGGCATCGCGCCGGCCCCGCAGCTGACCAAGGACACCACCGGCACGTCGGCCACCCCGCTCACCTTCGGCGACCCGACCGGGCTCGGCGTCAACCCGAAGATCAGCGAGCGGAAGATCCAGGCCGCGAAGGACTTCCTGGCGTACGCCGCCGGGCCGGAGGCCGCGAAAGCCCTGGCCGGCATCGGGGTCACCCCGGCCGACACGGCCACCGCAGCGGACACCATCTTCGGGCTCAAGGGGGTGCCCACCGACGAGCTGTCCAAGTTCGCCTTCACCACGCACGACACCAAGCCGGAGAACCCGGTCTCGCAGTACACCGCCCCGCTGCAGAACATCCTCAAGGACATGCACACCGCGGTGCTGTCCGGCAGCACGCCGGTCGACGCGGCCATCACCCAGGCGCAGGACCGGGCCAAGAACGAGGTCCTCAAGTAAGTGACGTCCCGCGGGCCCCGGTCACGGGGCCCGCGGTCCTACCCCTGGAGCTCGTTGATGACCGCAACAGTCGCCGAGACCCGCCGCCGGCGCGGCCGGGTGGTCGCGCGCAACACCGCGCTGGGCTGGTCGTTCCTGCTGCCCAACTTCGCCGGGTTCACCGTTCTCACGCTGGTGCCGGTGGGCCTGCTGTTCTACTACGCGTTCACCGAATGGAACGTGTTCGGCGGGGCGACCTGGACCGGACTCGACAACTTCCGCCAGCTGGTGGGCGACAGCAGTTTCTGGACCGCCCTGTGGAACACCGTCTACTACGCGGCCTTCCACATCCCGCTCACCCTCGTGCTGTCGCTCGGGCTGGCGATCCTGCTCAACCGGAAGCTGCGCGGGGTGGCGTTCTTCCGCACCGTCGCGTTCTTCCCGTACATCACCTCGATCGTGGCCATCGCGCAGATCTGGAACATGCTGCTCAGCCCGGGATTCGGGCCGGTCAACGAGGTGCTGCGGTGGATCGGGGTGGACCACCCGCCGGGCTGGACCACCTCGGCCGACTGGTCCATGCCGGCCGTCATCATGGTCAGCACCTGGCGGGACATGGGTTACTACATGCTGCTGTTCCTGGCCGGGCTGCAGACCATCCCGCGCCAGCTGCACGAGGCCGCGATGGTCGACGGGGCGAGCGCCTGGCAGCGGCTGCGGGCGGTCACCCTGCCGGGGCTGCGGCCCACCATGTTCTTCGTCACCGTGCTGCTCACCATCAACAGTTTCAAGGTCTTCGACATCATCCTGGTGATGACCGACGGCGGGCCCGGCCAGTCCACGCTGGTGCTGTCGCAGTACATCTTCCAGAAGGGCTTCGAGGAGAACCAGTTCGGTTACGCGTCGGCGGTCTCCATCGTGCTGTTCGCCCTCTGCTTCGTGGTGACGGTCGTCCAGTTCCTCGTCAACAAGCGGAGCGAACGATGAGCAAGCGGATCCTTCGCGCGATGGTCCACCTGGCGCTCGGCGTCGCCGGGGTGCTGATCCTGCTGCCGTTCTACTGGATGGTGATGTCGTCACTGAAGACCAACAACGACGTCTTCACCATCCCGGTACGGTGGATCACCACCGATCCGGTGTGGAGCAACTACGCCGACATCTGGACCAAGTCCGAGATGACGACGTGGCTCGGCAACACCGTCTTCCTGTCCGCCCTCGTCACCTTCCTGCAGCTGCTCACCGGCAGTTTCGCGGCGTACGGCTTCGCCAAGATCCAGTTCCCGGGCCGGGACGTGCTGTTCCTCGCCTACATCGGCACCCTGGCCGTGCCGTGGGCGTCGTACATGGTCCCGCAGTTCGTGATGATGACGAAACTCCAGCTCACCGACACGCTCTGGGCGATGGTGGCGTTGCAGGCGTTCGGCGCGCTCGGCGTGTTCATGATGAAACAGTTCTACGAGAGCATCCCGGACGAACTGCTGGACGCGGCCCGGATCGACGGGATGAGCGAATACGGCATCTACCGCAAGATCGTGCTGCCGCTGTCCACCCCGGCGCTGGCCAGCCTCGCCCTGATCACCCTGGTCAACACCTGGAACGACTACCTCGGGCCACTGCTCTACCTGCGCAGCCCGGACCTGTGGACGATCCAGATCGGGCTCAAGTCGTTCATCAACCAGTACAACGCCGAGCACGCGCTGATCATGACCGGATCGGTGCTGTCCATCCTGCCGGTGGTGGCGATCTTCCTGGCCGGGCAGCGCTACTTCGTCGAGGGCATCGCGACCACCGGGCTCAAAGGATGAGGCACTGGCGGATCTTCCAGGGCGTGTACGCCGCCCTGATGACCAACCTGCTGCTCGCGGTGGCCTGCGCCCCACTGCTGCTGATCGTGCTCACCACCGATCCCGGGCGTACCTGGCCGCTGCTCGTGCTGTTCGCGCCCCTCGGCGGGCCGGCGCTGGTGGGGGCGTTCGCGGTGCTCCGGGCGTACGAAAGCGGGGTGGTGAAGGTCTTCGGGAACGCCTGGCGCGCCTCGGCGCGACCCGCCCTGGCCACCGCCGGGATCGCCACCGTCGCGCTGCTCGTCCTCGGCGTGGACGCGGCCTGGGCCTGGGAGAAGCCGATCGGCGCGGTGGTGCTGCCGATCATCGTGGTGGCGATGACCCTGATCGTGATCACCACGCTGCTGGTGCTGGTGGTGATCGCCGAACGGCCCGGCACCCGGCTGCGCGACGCCGCCCGGGCCGGCGTCTACCTGGGCGTGCGCCGCTGGTATCTGAGCCTGTTCTCGCTGCTGGTGCTGGCGCTGTTCCAGGCGCTGCTGGCGGCCCGCCCGGCTCTCGCGATCGGGATCGCGGCCAGCCCGCTGATCTACATCGTCTGGGCGAACAGCCGATTCACGCTCAACCCCTTTATCGGAAGGACACCATGACGGCGATCGCCGACCAGACCGGAACCGCGGTGAGCGCCGCACTGAGCACCGTCGACGCCAACATCGCCGAGTTCGGCGACCGCTATCCGGCCGACACCACGACGAACGACCGTTACCCACCGCGCCCGGCCAACCGCGGATGGACCACCAGCTTCTGGCCGGGGATGCTCTGGCTCGCGCACGATCTGAGCGGCGATGAGACCTACCGGAAGGCCGCCACCTCCCATGTACGGTCGTTCGTCGATCGGATGGACGGCGGTGTCGATCTGGACACCCACGACCTGGGCTTCCTCTACACCCTGTCGTGTGTGACCGCGTGGCGCCGCAACCGGGACCCGGAAGCCAAACGGGCCGCCCTGGCCGCCGCCGACCACCTGCTCACCCGGGTGCTGCCGTCCGCCGGGATCATCCAGGCCTGGGGCGACCTCGCCGACCCGCGGCAGCAGGGGCGCACCATCGTGGACAGCCTGATGAACACGCCGTTGCTGTTCTGGGCCAGCCGGGCCACCGGGGATCCGCGGTACGCGGCGGCCGCCCGCCGGCACACCACCCAGCTGCGCGATCACCTCATCCGCGAGGACGACACCACCTACCACACGTTCTACTGGGATCCGGCCACCGGCGCCCCGCTGCGCGGCGAGACCGAACAGGGCAGTGCGGACGAGTCGTGCTGGGCCCGGGGACAGGCCTGGGGGATCTACGGGTTCACCCTCAATCACCAGTACACCGGGGATCCGACCCTGCTGGCCGCCGCGATCCGGTGCGCCGACTACTTCCTCGCCCGTCTGCCCGCCGACGGGGTGGCGTACTGGGATCTGATCTTCACCGAGGGGTCCACCGAGGAACGGGACAGCTCGGCGGCCGCGATCGCCGTCAACGGGCTGCTGGAACTCGCGGCGGTGGTGCCGCCGGCCCTCGGCGAACGGTACCGGGCGGCCGCCGGGACGATCCTGGCTTCATTGATCGACGGATATTCGACGGTGCGGCGGCCGGACTCCAACGCGCTGTTGCTGCACGGTGTCTATGACAAACCCAAGAACGTCGGGGTGAACGAGGGGAATCTGTGGGGAGACTACTTCTACCTGGAAGCCCTCACCCGCGTCACTCTGCCCGGCTGGAAGCACCCCTGGTAAGGAGCGATTCTGATGGAGTACCGGTTCCACACGAACATCCCGGCGGCGCCGGGGTTGAACACGTTGCCGTTCAATCCGTGCTCGATACTGGATTTTCAACTGCTGACGCTCGCGGCGGGGGAGACGTGGGCGGGCAATTCCGGGGATCGGGAGATCCTTGCGGTCATCCTGGGCGGGACTGCCGACTTCACCATCGGGGACGCGCAGTTCGCCGCGGTCGGTGGGCGGGCCAGTGTCTTCGACGGCAAGCCGCATTCCGTGTATGTCCCGATCAACTCGGACATCTCGATCCGGGCGGTGTCGGATGTGGAGATCGCGCTGCCCAGCGCGCCCAGCGATCTCGAGGTCGATCCCTACGTGATCGCTCCTGATCAGGTCGCCGAGGGGCGGTGGGGGGCGGCGAACTTCGGCCGGAACTTCCATCAGATCCTGACCGAGATCGCTCAGCCGGATCTGCCGGCTCGGCGGTTGATCGTGGGGGAGACGTTCACGCCGTCCGGGAACTGGAGCACCTATCCGCCGCATCGGCACAAGACGGACAATCTTCCTGCTGAGGCGGCGCATGAGGAGATGTACTACTTCCGGGTCGCGCCGAAGGGTGGCTTCGGGATCTGCCGCCTCTACACGGATGAAGGGTATGAGGAGAACTTCACCGTCCGGGACCACGGGATGCACATGATGCCCGAGGGGTATCACACGGTGGTCAGCGCGCCCGGGTACACCACGTACTACCTGTGGTTCCTGGCCGGCACCCAGCGCACTCAGGGGGCCCACGAGGACACCGAGCTCAAGTGGGTCGGGCAGACCGTGCCCACGCTGCGCGGCCTGGGACTCTGATGGTCAGTTTCCGCCTCGACGGCCGCGTCGCCCTGGTCACCGGCGGCAACCGGGGACTGGGGAAGGCGTGCGCGGAGGCCCTGGCCGGGGCCGGGGCCTCGGTGATCGCGGTCGGCAGCAAGGAGCTGGATCTGGCCACCGCTGATCTGGACGCCTATGTGGACCATCTGGATCGGCTGGACATCCTGGTCAACAATGCCGGGATCATCCGTCGTGCCGATGCCGTCGACGTGACCGACGGCGACTGGGACGACGTGCTGACCGTCAACCTCGACGCGGCGTTCCGGCTCAGCCGGGCGGCCGGCCGGCGGATGCTGGCCCAGGGCTCCGGGAAGATCATCAACATCGCGTCGATGCTGTCCTTCCAGGGTGGGGTGCGGGTGCCCGCCTACACCGCGAGCAAGCACGCCGTCCTCGGGCTGACCAGAGCTCTCGCCAACGAGTGGGCCGGGCGGGGCGTGAACGTCAACGCGATCGCCCCCGGGTACATGGCCACCGACAACACCGCCGCCCTGCGCGACGATCCGGACCGCAGCGCGGCGATCCTGGACCGGATCCCGGCCGGGCGCTGGGGCGAGCCGGACGACCTGAAAGGCGCGGTGATCTTCCTGGCCTCGGACGCCGCCCGCTACGTCCACGGCGCGGTCCTCCCGGTCGACGGCGGCTGGCTGGCCCGCTGACGGCATCGTG
>NZ_JBNZCE010000035.1:0-54093 GCF_050589265.1 Actinoplanes sp. G11-F43 | reverse complement strand
CACGATGCCGTTCTTCGCCGGGGGTGTTTCGCTCGCCGCGTCCGGGGCACAGAAAGTGACGTACCACGATCCCCACGGACCACGATCCCCACGGACGAGGAGGCCCCCCGATGGCCGGGAACGAGCACGAGGTCAACCGCAGCGCTCGCAGCGGGCGGTTCGTCAAGGAGAGCACCACCGAGCGTGATCCACAGGGCACGGTCACCGAGACGGTGGGCGGTGACCGTGAGCGCGGCGACCGCGAGGTGCACCGCAGCACGAGCACCGGCAAGTTCGTCACCGAGACGACCGCCGACCTGCACTCCTCCTCCACGGAGACACAGAAGCTCTGACACGGGTCGGTGAACACCCAGGGGAGAGCCGCCCCTCACTCCACGTGAACTCGTCATGAGTGCACGTGAGTGAGGGGCGGCTCGCTTTGCACCTAGTGCAACGATGCACTTAGTGTAGGGACGTGACCATCTCCGTGGACCGGCGCGCCGCTCTCAAAGCGCGCCACCGGCGGGCCATCCTCGACGCGGCCAACGCGCTGATCAACGAGGGTGTGCGGGTCAGCGTCGACCAGCTCGCCGAGCGGGCCGACGTGTCCCGCCGCACCATCTTCAACCACTTCGTCTCGGTCGACGACGTCGTCACCACCGTCTGCACCGAGATGCTCGGCCCGGTCATCAGCACCTTTCGGGACTCCTTCGCCGCCGGCGGCCGGCCGTCGATGTTCGACGACATCGCCGAGGCGCTGCGCGACACCGACGTACCGGGAATCATCGGTTTCCTCCGGCACGCCCTCGGCGGATTCACCGCCGACGACCCGCGGCCCAACCAGATCTTCCTCGCCACCTTCTCCCGCACCGCCGACGAGATGGCCCGCGAACTGTCCGCCCGCTACCCCGAGGTGGACCCGCTGGACGCCGCCGTCCTGGTCAGCTCCCTGATGAACGGGATCGTCGTGGTCGCCAAACACTGGATCGCCGCCACCGACGCGGCCACCGACGACCGGTCCCGCGCGCTCTGGTCCGAACTGCTCGAACGCATGATCCACAACGTCCGTACCGGCTATTGAACCTCTCACCGAAGGAACGACACATTGGCCGAGTTTCTTTATCGCCTGGGCAGATTCTGCGCCCGGCGCGCCGGGGTGGTCCTGGCCTCCTGGCTGGTGATCCTGGGAGTCGCCGCCGGCGGCTACTTCCTGGCCCGCGGCGAACTCTCCCCGGTCGTCGACATCCCCGGCACCGAGACCGCGAAGGTGAGCGACCGGCTCGGTGAACGGCTCCCGGTCGCGGCCGGCGGCAACGGCAAACTGGTCTTCCACACCGTCGACCAGACCCCTCTCGACGACACCCAGCAGGCGGCCATCACCAACCTGCTGAAGACCACCGCCGACCTCGACGGGGTCAGCTCCACCACCGACCCGTTCGCGATCCGCAAACAGATCGAGGACCAGCGGGCCGAACTCGACGCCGGGCAGAAGCAGATCGACGACGGCCGGGCCCAGATCAACGACGGCCAGAACCAGATCAACCAGGCCAAGGGGCTCTGGGACGACCTGGACGCGGCCACCAAGGCCGAAGTCGAAGCCCAGCAGAAAGTGCTGATCGAGAAGAGCACCGAGCTGGAGGCCGGGGCCGCCAAACTCGCCAACGGCCGGCAGCTGCTCACCATGGCGTCACCGATCCGCACCGTGTCCGAGGACGGCACCACCGCGGTCGCCCAGGTGCAGTTCGAACTGCCCCAGCTGGACGTCACCCCGGAGGTCAAGGACGCCCTCATCGCCCACGTCAGCGCGGGTGTCCCGGCCGGAGTCAAGGTCGAATTCTCCAACGAGATCACCCAGAACGTGCCGGAGATCCTCGGCGTCGGCGAGGTGGCCGGCCTGGTCATCGCCGCGATCACCCTGCTGGTCATGCTGCGTACGCTGATCGGCGCGGTCCTGCCCCTGTTCAGCGCCCTCACCGGCGTCGGCATCGGCGTCACCGCATCGCTCGCCCTCTCCGGCGTCGTCGACATGCTGTCCATCACCCCGGTCCTCGGCGTGATGCTCGGCCTGGCCGTCGGCATCGACTACAGCCTGTTCATCCTCAACCGGCACCGGCGCCAGCTCATCGACGGCGTCGAATTCCACGAGTCGATCGGGCTCGCCAACGGCACCTCCGGCAACGCCGTCGTGTTCGCCGGATCCACCGTGCTGGTCGCCCTGCTCGCCCTCAACGTGACAGGCATCCCGTTCCTCGGCCTGATGGGCACCGTCGCGGCGATCTGCGTGGCGGTGGCCGTCCTCATCGCGGTCACCCTGACGCCGGCACTGCTCGCCCTCGTCGGCACCCGGATCCTGACCAAGAAGCGCGCCGAGAAGAAGGTCACTGTCAAGCCGATGGGCACCGGCCGTGCGGTGATCACCGTGCTGGCCCTGCTCGCCGCCCTGATCACGGTGGCCATCCCGGCCGCGTCGATGCGGCTCGGCCTGCCCGACGGCTCGTCCGAGGCGCAGGACTCCAGCCAGTACCAGGCGTTCAAGCTGATCGAGGAGAAGTTCGGCGCCGGCGTCAACGGCTCCCTCGTCGTCGTCGCCGACCTGCCCACCGCCGCCACCGGCGACACCCTGATCGCCGAACAGGCCCGGATCGGCAACCTGCTGCTCGCCCAGAACAACGTGGCAGCGGTCGCCCCGATCGGCGCCTCCGCCGACAACCGGACCCTCGGCTTCCAGATCATCCCGGAGACCGGGCCGACCACCGGCGAGACCGAACAGCTGGTGCACGACCTGCGCTCGCTCTCCCCGATGACCGGCGACGTCACCCTCGGCGTGGCCGGCTCGGCCAGCGGCAACATCGACATCTCGGAGAAGCTGGACAACGCGCTGCCCGGCTACCTCGGCCTGGTCATCGGCATCTCGCTGATCATCATGATCCTGGTGTTCCGGTCCATCCTGGTCCCGGTCACCGCCACCCTCGGCTTCATCCTGTCGCTGTTCGCCACCTTCGGCGGCATCACGGCGATCTTCCAATGGGGCTGGCTCGGCGCGATCTTCGGCATCCACGACCCCGGCCCGGTGCTGAGCTTCCTGCCGACCATCCTGATCGGCATCCTGTTCGGCCTGGCCATGGACTATCAGCTGTTCCTGGTGTCCGGGATGCGCGAGGCGTACGCCCACGGAGCCCCGGCCCGGCTCGCCGTCCAGCAGGGTGTGCACGCCGGGCGGACCGTGGTCACCGCCGCCGCCATCATCATGATCGCGGTGTTCGGCGGGTTCATCTTCTCCAACACCGCGATGATCCGGTCGCTCGGCTTCGGACTGGCGTTCGGGGTGCTGGTCGACGCCTTCCTGGTGCGGATGCTGCTCATCCCGGCGGTCATGCACCTGCTCGGCGACAAGGCGTGGTGGATTCCGCGCTGGCTGGACCGGATCCTGCCCAACGTGGACGTGGAGGGGGCGGCTCTCGAACGCGCCCATCCCGTGGTGCACCGGCAGCCGCACTCGGAGCCGGCTGAGCCCGTACTCCGGTAGCTCTCGCGCCTTGCGGGCCTTGTGCCCGTCCGCCTTGCGGGCCTTGTGCTTGTGGGCCTTGCCGGGTCGCTTCCTGTGCCGCCGGTCACCGTCTCCTTCGGTGACCGGCGGTTGCCGTCCCGGTGCCCTGCTCCGGGGCGTTCGTGACGGTGACGATCCGGGTCAGCGGCCTCATGCCCAAGCCGGTGTAGAGCCGGTGCGGCACCGGATAGGCGTCGTCCCCGCGCGCGTTCACCACCGCCTGAACCGCCCCGAGACCCGCCGCCACCCGCAACACCTCGGCACCGAGCGCCCGGCCCAGCCCGAGCCCGCCGTGCTCCGGCACCGTGCCGACCGGCTCGAACAACACCGAACGAGACACCGGATCAAACCAGCCGATTGCGTACGCCACGAGCTCACCGTCCGCTCCGACGGCCACCAGATCCAGCTCCGGCCGGTAGACCGGTGACGCCATCACGGCCCGATGCCGCGTCAGGTCGTAGCCCGAGCCGCTCTCGTCCCCGGTGACGGCCAGCCCGAGCATCCGCTTGATCCGCTTCGGATCCCAGGCCCGCCGGTGCACCTCCACCCGTGCCGCGATCTCGTCGCCCGCCACCGCCCGGATGGTGAACCCCGGTGGCGTCCCGGCCTCCGGAAGATCATCCAACTGCCGCCACAAGCGCGCGAACCACGGCCCCGGCCCCAGCCCTGGCTTCGGGTCCGCCCCCAGCCCTGGCTTCGGGTCCGCCCCCAGCTCGGGCTCCGGCCCTGGCTTCGGGTCCGCCCCCGGCTCCGGCCCCGGCTCCGGCCCCGGCTTCGAGCCTGCCCCCGGCTCCGGCCCCGGCTTCGAGCCTGCCCCCGGCTCCGGCCCTGGCTTCGAGCCTGCCCCCGGCCCCGGCCCTGGCTTCGGGCCCGCCCCCGGCTTCGAGCCTGCCCCCGGCCCCAGCCCTGGCCCCGGGCCGGGCTCCGGCCTCGCCCTCGGGCCCGGCCTCGGCTCGGGCCTCGGGCGGAAACCCCGCGCGGCCAGCACCGCGACCACGTCACTTTCGCCTTCGGACACCTCGACGGTCAATGTCGGCACCACCGCCAAGACCTCGTCGACCGCCGCTGCCGCCGCCCTCGGGCTCAGCCCGGCGAGATGCAGCGAGGCGGACCCGTCGGCCCAGACGTCGGCGAACCCGCGCAGCGGCGACCCCCACCCGAACGAATGCTCCGGTTCGGTACTGCCGTCCCCGTGCGCCCCGGACCAGGCCACATCTCCGACATGCAGCCGCCGCTGCGGCGTCCAGCCCTCGGCCACACAGTCGAGACGGCTTCTGCCGGCTCGCTCCGAGCGGCTCGTATCGGCTCGTTCCGGGTGGCTCACACCGGCTCGCGGAAATACTCGATCGGCGCCACCGAGACCCCCTCGACGATGCGGCGCGGATCGTCGTCGGGCGCTCCCGGATCCAGCTCGGCGGCGGGCAGCGACGACATCGAGAAGATCGCGAAACCCGGCTCGAAGGCGAACCCGATGTCGAACGGCTCGGCCCGCAGCCCACGCCCGGCCAGCTCGGCGACCACGTCGTCCATGAACCGGTAGGTCAACTGGATGCCGTCGTAGAAGACCTCCTCACCACCGTTGGCGATCTCGACCAGCTCGACGGTGTCACCGTCGGTGTAGGTGATGACCAGCATCGGCTCGGTGTCGTAGACGGCCCGGCTGTGCCGCCCCGGGTGCACGGGAGCGCCTATCCGGCCCTCGACCACGTCACGGCTCTCGCCCACCCTCGCGAACACGACACCCTCACCTGGCCGAATCTCCATGCACTTGATGATGCCAGCACCCTCTGACACTTTCCGGGCAGGATTCGGGCATGGACGAGGTTCTCCAGAATGAGCCGCACCGCCGGATCGAACGTATCGGTGACACGGTCCGGCGCCCCACCCATCCGTGGTCGCCGTCGGTCCACGAGCTGTTGCGGTATCTGGAGGATGTCGGCTTCCGCTGGTCACCCCGTTTCCTCGGGATCGACGACCAGGGCCGGGAGATCCTCACCTTCCTGGACGGCGACTCCGGCGGCGGCGCCTGGCCCCGTGTCGCCGACGAGACCGGCCTGGTAGCGATGGCCCGCCTGCTCCGCGAGTATCACGACGCGGTCCGCGACTTCCACCCACTCGCCGAAGCCGGCTGGGCGGCACCCACTCCTCCAGCCCCGGCTCCCGGAACCCGCGTTCCCGCGCCCGGCCCTCATCCCGCGCCCGGCCCTCATCCCGCGCCCGGCCCTCATCCCGCGCCCGGCCCTCATCCCGCGCCCGGCCCTCATCCCGCGCCCGGCCCTGGTTCCGCGCCCGGCCCCGGCGGCTCCTTCGGCGCGGGCACCGTGATCTGCCACGGTGACTTCGGCCCGTGGAACCTGGTGTGGCATGGCCTTCAACCAGTGGGCATCCTGGACTGGGACTATGCGTGGCCGGCCCGCCCGGTGCACGACGTCGCCTACGCCCTGGAGTATGTCGCGCCCTTCCGCGACGACGCCGAATCCCTCGGCCCGCTCCGGCATCGGGTCCCGCCGGACCGCCGCCGCAGGCTGGAACTCTTCGCCACCGCCTACGGCCTGACCAGCACGGACGGCCTGGTCGAGGAGGTGATCATCCAGCAGGAACAGGTCCTGGCGAGGGCCCGCCAACTGGCCGTCGAGGGACGGGAACCGCAGGCGTCCTGGCAACGAGCCGGAGCCCTCGACGCGGTGACGGCCCGGATCACCTGGAGCCGAGCCCACCGCCACCTGTGGCGCTGACAAGATCCATCGCCAACCGCACCCAGGACGACACGGAGAGCAGACGGTCCAGCGGAAGCCCCCGGGCACCACGGACCAGAGCGGCCGCAGCGCCCAGCAGTACCGCCACCCCTGCCGCCGCGGACACTCCGAGCGGGCCGTACGACGCCCCCTCGGTCAGCTCCGGATCCCCGGCCCGGTGGGCCGACCACACCATCCAGCCGATCGCGGCCAGCCCGCCGACCGCCCCGGCCGACACCAGGGTCAGGAACGCGAGCGGACATCGACAGCCCCGTGCCGCGGCCATCCGCGGTCCCTCTCGCCGCCGTCGATGCGCCGGTAACGCTATCGGACGGTATCGGACGGCGGTGCGGTCCGTGGGCTTGAACCGCCCCTCCCGGGGTAGCCCTTAGCGCCGGTCGTCGAAGGAGGTTGCCGGATGACCCGCATGATGGGGGTGCTGCTGGCGATGGTGCTGTCGGGTGTCGTGGCAGGTTGCGGGCTGCCCCGCGACAGCGGCACGACCCTGCGTGACGTCCGTGGGGGAGTGCTGCGGGTCGGGGTGACCGAGAACCCGCCCTGGACCGAGGTCCCCGGTGACGGGCCACCGGCCGGGGCCGAGGCGGTGCTGGTCCAGCGGCTCGCCACCCGGATGGGGGCGACCGTGCAGTGGTATCCGGGATCCGAGTCGGAACTGATGGCCGCGGTCAAGGACCGGGTGCTCGACCTGGTGATCGGTGGTCTCGACGCGGCCGCGCCGTGGACCGACGACGCCGCGCTGACCAGGCCCTTCGTCACCATGCGGACGGTGGTCGCCGCGCCGGCGGGCGTCCCGGTGCCGGATGACCTGGCCGGTGTGACGGTGGCGGTGGAGGCCGGCACCGCCGAGGTGGCCGCGGTCGCCGCCGAGGACGCGACGGTGGTCCCGGTCCGTGAGGTGACCGGTGACGAGGGCATGCCGGTCGTCGTCGGGGAGTGGCGACTGGCCGAGCTGAACCTGATCGAATCCGGCCATGAACTGGGATCCCACGACCACGTGTGGGCGCTTCCGCCGGGTGAGAACGGCTGGCAGGCCGAGGTCGAGCGGTTCCTGCTCGCCCAGACCCACACCGGTGTCGAGGAGTTGCTGGTCGCCGCGGAGCGCGCGTCATGAGGGTCTACCGCCGGTTCGAGCTGCCGCCGGACAAGGCCCGCCTGCACGCCCGGGCGGTCCGCCTGGAGTGGTGGACGATCGTCTTCTTCGTGGTGGCGATCGGCATGCTGGCGGCGACGCTGGGTCAGTCGCAGGCGATGAAGGCCGCCTGGATCGAGGACATGCTCGGTCTGGTCCCACCGGCCGCTTTCCTGATCGCCGCCCGTTTCCGCCATCGACCACCGACGACCCGTTTCCCGTACGGCTACCACCGCGCGGTCAGCATCGCCTTCCTCTCCGGCTCGGTGGCGCTGCTGGGCCTCGGTGGCTATGTCGTCTACGACTCGATCGTCCGGCTCGCCCTCCGGGAACGCCCACCGATCGGCATGATCGAACTCTTCGGTCAGCGTTTCTGGCTGGGCTGGTTGATGATCGTGGTGCTGCTCGCCACCATGGTCCCGGCGATCCTGCTGGGCCGGGTCAAACAGCGGATCGCCCGGGAACTGCACGACAAGGTGCTCTTCGCCGACGCCGAGATGAACCGGGCCGACTGGCTGACCGCGGGCGCCGCCGTCCTGGGCATCCTCGGCATCGCGGCCGGGCTGTGGTGGGCCGACGCGGTGGCCGCCCTGATCATCGGCGGTGACATCGTCCGTGACGGGGTCCGGACCACCCGGGCGGCGGTGGCCGACCTGATGGACGAGGCCCCGTCGCTGGTGGACGGCAGTGGCCCGCACCCACTGCCGGATCAGCTGCATGCCGCCGTGCTGGACCACGACTGGGTCACCGACGCGTGGCTGCGACTGCGCGAGGAGGGGCATGTCTTCGTCGGTGAGCTGCTGGTGGTCCCGGCCCCGGGGACCGACCGTCTCCCGGAACGGCTGGACGAACTGCAGCGGTTCGCCCTGGATTTCAACTGGCGGGTGCACGACCTGGTGGTGTCCCCGGTGGCCCGCATCGAGACCTGACATCGCCCGCTCCTCGGGACGGCCGCCGAGACCATCAGGCCGAGGTCGCGGATGACCTCGGAGAACACCACAGGCGGCACCTGCTCCTCGGCGGCACCGGGATGGCCGGCGATGCGTGGATCCCCGGGCCGGTCCGGGGCCCGGATGACGGTCGTCGGTGAACGCCGGTGTGCGGTCGGCCACGGAGCGTCCAGCAGGCTGGTGAGATCGGTGGTTCACCCTCATGGCGACACGTTAGAACAGGGGTACGACAGTTTTCCGCGGCGTGTAACCCCGCGGCAACCCACCGCCGCTAGGTTTGCGCCACTTCACCGCCGATCGTCGAAGGCCGAACGGATGACTCGTGGACGGCATCCACCCGCCGACAACCTGTACCTGGCGGCGCATGACGGCATCGGCGGCCGTGCACTGCTCGGCCCCGGGCTGCTGGCCGTCGGTCTCGGCGCCGCGCTGCTCGGCGAGCTGCTGTTCTGGCGCCGGCTGCGGCTCGCCGGCGACACCCTGCACGTGGTCGACCCGCGGCCCACCGGCGATCCGGCCACCACGTCGATCCTGGCCCGGCTGGCGGCCACGCCCGGCCCGCACGATCCGCGGTCCTGGATCGCGCACCTGCCGGCGACGGGCCTGGCCACCGACCTGATCGAACAGCGCCTGATCAGTTCCGGGGCACTCCGCAAACAGACCCGGAGACGCCTGCTCGGTTCCACGTCGTCGCTGGTCTTCACCGATCCGCGGGGCCCCGGCGAGCCGGCCGAGCGGATCCGGACCGCGCTGTCCTACAACGAGCCGCTGGACGTCGCCGACCTGATGCTGGCCGGGATGATCCTGGCCACCGGCCTGGACCGGTTCGTGCTCGACACCGTCAACCCCCGCGACCGGGCGCGCCTGTCCGACCAGTTCCGCCGCAACCTGCCGGAACCGCTGCACCACCTGGTCGCCCACACCCGTGAGGTGGCGGTTCAGGCCGGCGGGACCCTCCCGAGCAGCGGTTGACCGTCACGCATCCGGACGATGAGGAGAGACAGGGACAAGACCCGGGACAGCGCCGGTACGTTCATCGCTGCACGGCACCCGGATCGCCTCCTCAGGGGCAGCCGATGCCCTCCTTGTAGTGGTCCGGCAACGTGCCGGACGCGACCTCGTCGGCCACGTCCCAGATCGCCTCCGGCCAGTCGCCCTCGCCGTTCATGTCCTTCAGGACCTTCCACTGGTGGCTGCTGCGCAACGCCGACACCGCCTGTCCGGCCGCCGCGGCGTCGCCGGACTCACCGGCCCGCTTCCACTCGGCGATCCAGGTGCACGTGACCTGACCGGTCACGGCGGCCCCGAACTGGTACGGGTCGTTGGCCCCGGCCACGTCGATCCGCTCGACGTCGAACCCGGGTGGGATTGGCACATCGGTGAGGATCCGGGCGGCCGCGGCACGAACCTTGCCCGGCGTGACGACCTCGGCCGGCATCGCCGCCAGGAACGCCTCCGGTTCGGCCTTCACCACATGGGTGAGCAGGGTGTCGAAGTCACCGCGATCCATCCCCTGCGCGCGGAGCTCCACGAAGGCGCTGCCGTCCGGATCCAGCATGGCCGCGAAGTCGTCGGCCGCATACGTGAAGACGTTCGCCTTCACTCCGGCCACCGTCGCGGCCTCCGGATCGCTGACCTCCAGCCGGTCGTCGTAGTAGCCCTGATGGCTGTCGGCCGGATACCAGTTCATCTCCAGCGACCGCCGGCCGTCGGTGAATTGGATGGTGCCCTCCTCGGCGGCGAAACCGTACACCGTGGTGATCTTCCAGCCCGGCTCGTCGACCAGCAGCCGCGGAAGTCTCTCGACCGCCTTGAGATCCAGTTCGACACCGTCGGTGGTGGTGCCGGCGTCCGCGCTGGGCAGGCCGACCGGCCCGGCCCAGTCCGCGCCGCCACCGTCCCGCAACAGGGTGGAAGCGCCGATCACACCGGTCACGACCGCTGCCGCGGCCAGGGCCCCGGCCAGGCGGCGCACCGGGAAAGCCGATTTGCGAGTGGACACGATCTCCTCCAGGAGCGTCTGCTCCGCCCCGCCGAGCCGGCCGGTCAAGCCGGTCCGGTAGGGGTCGGCGTCTCGCACCAGCCGGTCGAGCTGCTCGTCGGTCATCGGCCCTCCCCCGGGGCGGTGGTTCCGGTCAGGACATCGAGTTCATGTCCGGGTGGACCCGCGACGTCACCGAGCATCTCCCGAAGTCTCGCCCGGGCCCGCGACAGCCGGGTACGCACCGAGCCCGGGGTCATCGCCAGCACCTCCGCCACCTCCCGGGGCTGCAGCCCCTCCCAGATCGTCAACATCACCAACTCGCGGTCCGTCTCGTCGAGCCGGGCCAGAGCCGCGCGCACGGCCAGCCGCTGCGGCACCTCGTGACCCGGATCCCGGGAGACGACGGTCGCCAGCCGCTGACGGAGCCGCTCGCCGAGCCGTGCCCGGCGGGTCCTGCCCCGATGGTGGTTGGCCAGCACCCGGCGCGCCACCCCGTACAGCCAGAGCCGTGCCTCATCACCTGGCGGCAACTCGCGGCTGCGCCGCCAGGCCACGAGAAAGGTCTCGGCGACCACGTCCGAGGCGTCCTCGGGCTGCTCGACACGCCGTGTCGCGTAGGCCAGCATCGCCTCGAAGTTGCCCACGTAGATGTGGCGGAACCGCTGCTCGTCGCGCTCGTCTCCAGAACCCACGTCATCGTCATGTCCGGTCCACCAGCCGGCGTTACCGCCGGTTCGCGGAAATCTCTCAGACCGCACGGAGCGCCCCCGGCCGACGGCCCGACAACCGGTCCAGCGCCGCCGCGGTGGCCTCGTCGGCGGGCAGGAACACCACGAGCCGCTGCTCGTCGGCATCCGGAAGATCCAGGCTCTCGTACGACAAGACCAGCCGCCCCGCCTCCGGGTGCGCCATCCGCTGGCTCCCGCTGCGCCGTGGTGGCCCGGACGGCGCCGCCATCCGATCGGCGAACTCGTCGCCGGCCAGCACCGTCAGGTCACCCGACAGCTCCACGGCGTGCCGGTCACCGCGCCGCACCTCGGTCTTGAGCCGGGCCACGTGGTCGTCGGCGATCACATCCCAGTCCGGATGGGCCGCGCGGGCCCGCTCGTCCACGAAATGCCAGCGCACCACGTTCGCCCGCGGCTCCTCCCACATCCCCAGTGGGATGGTCAGCGACTCGTAACCGCTGGTGGCCGCCAGCATGTCCCCGAGACGGTTGAGAACCACCGCGGGCCCCGGCTCGAGTCGCTCCAGCAGGGCGCGCACGGTCGGCCGCACCTCGGCGGCCGGTGCGTGCCCCGACGGGCACATCACCCCGGCCAGCGCCTTGCCCAGGAAGCGCAGGTGCTCCCGGTCGGCCGCGGTGAACCGGAGCGCGGTGGCCAGCGCGTTGAGCACCTCGGGTGAGGGATGCCGGTCGCGCCCCTGCTCCAGCCTCGTCAGATAATCAACGCTCACCCCTGCCAGAGTGGCGACCTCGGCCCGGCGCAGCCCCGGAGTCCGCCGCCGGATCCCTGGTGCGAGACCCACCGCGGCCGGTGCCGTGCTCTCGCGCCGGGATCGCAGAAACTGACCCAGTTCGTTGTCGGTCGCCATGCCGTCGAACGTAGCGGCTCGCCGCTCCCGGATCGTGGCCCTGTCAGTGCCAGTAGAACCACGGCCTCCCCGCGCTCCGCCCGATCCGGCACGGTGGCGACATGGACATGGGACTCGCGGGACGCACTGTGATCGTCACCGGAGCGACCGGAGGGCTGGGCGAGCCGATCGCCCGCCGCTTCGCCGCCGAGGGCGCCGACGTGGTGCTGACCTATCACGACGCCGCCGGCAAGGCGGCGAAGCTCGCTGCCGACCTCGAAGGACAAACATTAACTATTCGGTACGATCTGGGCGACCCCGACACGGCCCGAGCCCTGATCGATCAGGTCCTCGCCTGGACCGGCCGCGTCGACGTGCTGGTCAACAACGCCGTCCGCTGGGGGTCCGCGCAGCCCGGCGGCGGTTTCGAGGAGGCCCCCGACGACCTCTGGCGACGGGTCGTGCGGGACAACGTCGAGGGCGCGGTGACGCTCAGCCGGCTCGTCTTCCCCCACATGCGGGAGCGAGGGTGGGGCCGGCTGGTGCACGTCTCGTCGTCGATCGCCACCCACGGCATGGCCGGCGGGGAGTTCTATGGTGCCGCGAAGGCGGCGTTGCACGGTTTCAACCGCTCCGCGGCGTTCTCCCTGGGCAGTGCCGGAGACATCCTCACCAACGTGGTCTCACCCGGGCTGACCAGGACGGCGGCCAACCGGCACATCGCTGACGCGGTGCCGGACAGCTACTACGACCAGATCCCACTCGGCCGGCTGCTGTCCGCCGAGGAGATCGCCGCCCCGGTCGTCTTTCTCGCCTCGGCGGCCAACACCGGGATCACCGGCCAGGTGATCGCCGTCGACGCCGGCTGTTGACCGGCCTGTTGACCGGCCTGTTGACCGGCCGGCAGGCCGGTCTCAGCGCTGGAAACGCTCGCGGCGGACGGTGGGCCGGCGACCACGGATCGCGGTGTTCTGCAGCGCCTTGATCACCCGGTCGGCCGCCGACTCCGGCACCTCCACCAGGGAGAACCGGTCGGTGATCTGGATCGCGCCGACATCCCGGCCCTGCAGCCCGGCCTCGCCCGCGATCGCGCCGACCAGGTCCTGCGGGCGCAGCCCGGCGCGCCGGCCCAGCCCGACGAACACCCGGGCCACCCCCTGCCCCGGCCGTGACGTCTGGTTGCGGGGGCCGCGGCCGTGCTCCCGGTCCCGGCTCTCCCGGTGCCGCTCGCGAGGGGCCTCGACCAGCGGGATCTCCGTCTCGTCGACATCGCCGCCGGAGTTCTCGTGGAGCAGCTTCAGCCCGGCCAGAGCGATCTGCTCCAGGTCGAGGTCGTCGGTGAGGGAGGCCAGCACCGACCGGAACCGGTCCAGGCCCTCGGCGCCGACCGCCTCCCGCATCGTCTCCAGCAGGAGCTCCATCCGGCGGGCCCGCAGGTCGGTCACAGTCGGCAGTTGCTCCGGCTTGACCTTCTGCCCGGTGAGCCGCTCGACGGCCTGCAGCAGGCGCTGCTCACGCGGCTCGACCAGGGTGATCGCGGCACCCTCCCGGCCGGCGCGGCCGACCCGGCCGATCCGGTGGACGTAGGCCTCCGGCGCGGTCGGCAGGTTGTAGTTGATCACATGGGTGAGCAGATCGACGTCCAGCCCGCGGGCGGCCACGTCGGTGGCGACCAGCAGCTCCGTGTTGCCGCCCCGCAGGCGCCCCATCACCCGGTCACGCTGGTCCTGGCTGAGACCGCCGTGCAGGGCCTCGGCCCGGTAACCACGGCCGTTGAGGCCCTCGGTCACCGAGTCGACCTCCTCACGGGTGCGGCAGAAGACGATCGCGGCGGTCGGCGTCTCCACGTCCAGCACCCGGGCCAGCGCTGCCATCCGGTGCCCGCGCGGCACCAGATAGGCGCTCTGCCGGACCTTCGGCAACCGGTCGGCGGCGGCGGTGTCCCGGCCCATCCGGATCCGCATCGGATCACGCAGGTGCCGGCGGGCGATCGCGTCGATCCGCGGCGGCATCGTCGCCGAGAACAGCACGGTCTGCCGCTCCTTGGGAGTCTCCGCCAGGATCGCCTCGATGTCCTCGGCGAAGCCCATGTCCAGCATCTCGTCGGCCTCGTCGAGCACGACGGTGCTGATCGTGTCGAGGCGCAGCGTGCCCCGCTCGATGTGGTCCAGGACCCGGCCGGGGGTGCCGACGACCACGTCGACTCCGCGCTCCAGCACCCGGAGCTGCCTCTGGATCGGCTGGCCGCCGTAGACCGGGAGCACCCGGACGTTCAGCTCACGCCCGTACCGGTGAACCGCCTGGGAGACCTGCTCGGCCAGCTCCCGGGTCGGCACCAGCACCAGGGCGCCCGGGTCGTTCGAGGTCCCGCTGCTCAGCCCGTGCAGCAGCGGCAGCGCGAAGGCCGCCGTCTTGCCGGTGCCGGTCGCGGCCTGCCCGACCAGGTCACCACCGGACAGCAGCGGCGGGATCGCCTCACGCTGGATCGGCGTGGGCTCCTCGTAACCCAGGTCGCTCAGTGCCCGCAGCAGCTCGGGACGCAGACCGAGGGCGGAGAATCCCGCATCGGCGCCCACCAGATCGTCGTCCATGTGCTCCAGGATATGACCGGTCCGGTTCACCGGCGCGCCGAGTACCCACTATACCAGCGATCATCGATATGTAAGGGGGCCTGGTGCGGTTACCCGTACCGACAGGCGCGTGCCTGCCCCACCGACAGATCCGGCGCCCGCGGCCAGAGTGGACCCATGAAGCGGAAGCTAGCGGTGCCGGCCGGCGATCAGCACCTCGGTGACATCGGCGGTGCTGAATCGATCGGGCTTGAAGCCGGCGGCCGAGTCCAGGCCCAGCCACTCCAGCCGCGCGTGGTGTTCGGGATGGTCCGGGTCCGCGATGACCTCGACGAGGTCGTGGTGACTCCCGATGCCGCCGCAGTCGTCCGGAGGCGCGGCCCGGCGGCCACCGGTGCATCGGGGGTGGGCCACGTCCTGACGTTCGAGGACCTTCTCCACCAGGATCTCGTGGTCCCAGTCGTCACCGAAGTCATAGGTGTAACGGATCTTGTCACCGGGATCCGGCGCCACCTGCTCCAGCGTGACCGGCTTCTCGGAGCGATGTCCCAGCTCGGGGTCGGCGACGCCGAAGTCGCCGAAGGGGGTCTCGAAAGCGTGCGGGTGGCCGTCGGCCCAGCCGAAGGCGATCGGCAGGATGCCGTGCAGGGCGGCGAGGCTGGTGTCGGCGGGGACCTCCAGGCGCCGCCAGATCGGTGGGCGCGCGCCGCGCGGGCTCACCTTGAGCCGCCGGATCGGCGCGGGTCCATCCGGCTTCTTCCGCTTCGGCGGCATCTTCCGGCCGCGGCTCCGGGGGCTCATGGATTCTCATCCTTCAACAGGACGGAATCGATCTCCAGTCAATGCTCCCGTTCGGGTGACTCCCACGGGCCGAGGATCCGCGGCAGGCGGCGCGGGCTCCGCTCGGGGCCGGCGCGTTCCGCCGGGCCGGGTTCACCCGGCCCGGCAATCGCCCGGACGGCGGGAGAGGCGCGGCTGCGCCCGTCATCATCCGGGTCAGACGGGCTCCCGAACCGGTGAGCGGTCCGAGGCGAGCCGAGGAACGGTGGAGGTGAGATGACGGTGCATGAACGCGGCGGTCGCGTCGGCGGCCCGGGTCGTGTGGGGCTCCACGTCGTAGAGGTCGATGTGCTGGGACGCGTCCAGCCACAGCAGCTCCTTCGGGCCGGGGGCGGCCTCGTGAGCGGCGGCGGCCAGCTCGGGGGAGCAGTAGTCGTCGACCCGGCCGTGGACCACCAGCAGCGGGGTGTCGCCGAGCAGCGGAGCCGCGCCCAGGGCGTCGAGGGTCATCAGCGAGTGCAGCGAACCCCAGGTGACCCGGTTCTCCCAGTGTTCGGCTGCCGAGCGGGACGTGCCGTAGTAGGCGTAGGGCTCGTCGCCGCCCATCGCCGCGGGAGCGCCGCCGGGAGCCACGGCCGGCAACTCCTCGTCGTAGCGTTCCACGAACGACAGCAGCGACCGGCGGTAGGCGGCCGGGTCGCCGGCGCTGAAACGGGCCGGACTGTTGTAGGCGCCGGCGATCCCGGCGACCGCGCGCAGCCGGGGGTCGGTGGCTGCGGCCCGGATCGCGTAGCCGCCGCCGAGACACACGCCGACCACACCGATCCGGTCGGTGAACTCGGTGAGGACCGTGACCGCGGCCCGCAGGTCGGACAGCTTGCCCTGGCTGTCCTCGTGGGCCCGGCGCCCGCCGCTCTCCCCGAAACCGCGGTGGTCGATGGCGAGCGTGGTCAGGCCGCGGTCGTGCAGCAGCCTCGCGTAGGTGCCGGTGACCTGCTCCTTGACTCCGGTGAACGGGCCGGTCAGCACGACCGCCGGCGCGTTCGGCGCGGCGATGGCCAGGTTGCCGGCGAGGGTGATGCCGTCGGCGGTGAAGGTGATGCGCTGCTCGGACATGTCGGCCCCGTGTCTGTCGACGCTTATCGTTGGCTCGACGGTAGGCGGCCGGGAGCCGGCCGTACCAGAGGGCACTTGGGGGTGCGTATGGCGCTGGTGATCCCGGACGTGATCGAGGAGGGCTGCACGACGCGGCAGGCCATCGAGCGGCTGGCGTCGAAGTGGCGGGTTCTGGTGATCTATGCGCTGCTGGCCGGGCCGCAACGGCATGCCGAGTTGCGCCGGCGGATCGCCGGGATCACCCAGAAGATGCTTACCGAGACGCTTCGCGACATGGAGAGTGACGGGCTGGTCCAGCGGCGGGTGCTGAAACAGGACCCGCCGCAGCACGTCGAGTACTCGCTGACCGCCCTCGGCAAAACCCTGCAGGAGCCGCTGGCCGCGATCTGCGCCTGGGCCACCGAGCATCCCAGGACGGGCCGCGAGGCCGGAGCGTCTGGGATGGGGCAGGGGACGTGAGCGTCTGGGCTGGACAGGTGATGTGAGCGCCCGGGGCAGGGCAGGAGGTGTGAGCGTCGGGGACGGGGGTAGTGGGCATCGATGTTCGACGGATTCACGCTTGAGCGGGTGACGGTCGGTGAGGTGACGCTGCGGGTTCGGCATGGTGGTGGTGGGCCGCCGGTGGTGTTGTTGCACGGGCATCCGCGGACCCATACGACCTGGCATGCGGTGGCTCCGCGGCTGGCCGAGGCGTACACCGTGGTCGCTCCGGACCTGCGCGGATACGGCCAGTCGACGCTGCCGCCGGATCGGCCGGGGCACACCCAGTCGGCGAAGCGGGAGATGGCCGGTGACGTGGTCCGGCTGATGGGGCGTCTCGGGCACGACCGGTTCGCCGTGGTCGGGCACGATCGAGGGGCGCTCGTCGCCTTCCGGACGGCCATGGACCATCCGGACCTCGTCTCGCATCTGGTGGTGATGGACGGCCTGCCGGTCGTCGAGCATCTGGAGCGCACCGATGTGGCATTCGCCCGTGCCTGGTGGCACTGGTGGTTCCTCGGGCAGACCGACAAACCGGCCGAGCGCGTGATCAACGCCGATCCGGGCGCCTGGTACCGGACGCCGGGGCCGGAGGAGATCGGGGCGGGCAACCACGCCGACGTGTGGGCGGCGCTACGTGACCCGGCGGTCGTGCACGGCATGTGTGAGGACTACCGGGCCGGCCTGCGGGTGGACCGTGAGCACGACGAGGCGGACCGCGCGGCCGGCCGGCGGGTGAGGTGCCCGGCGATGCTGCTCGAATCGGTCCACGACGACCTGGACATCCACGGCGATCCGGCGGCGATCTGGGAGCCGTGGCTGGACCGGCCGCTGCGGCACCTGAAGATCGACAGCGGGCATCATCAGGCCGAGGAGAGACCCGGAGAGGTGGCCGCGGCGATCGGTGACTTCCTCACGACGAGCGCAGCGCGGTGAGGACCGCCGTCTCACGACGAGCGCAGCGCGGTGAGGACCGCCGTCACCTCCGGTCGTGGCGCGGGGGAGCGGCGGACGGCGGCGGTTATCCGGCGGGTCATCGGCGGGTCGAGCGGCCGGGTGACGACCTGATAGCGCGGGTCGACGGCCAGGCTGGGCAGCATGGTGACCGACCCGCCCTTCTCGACGTGCCGCAGCGCCAGCATGTAGTTGTTGAACCGGCAGATCACCGCCGGTTCGAAGCCGGCCTCCCGGCACAACCGGGTGGCCAGCGCCGACATGTAGGAGCCGGCGACGTCGAAGGTCCAGCGCGCGTCGGCGCACAGTTCCAGCCGGACGCTCTCCTGACCGGCCAGTGGATGCCCCACCGGCAGCACCAGCACGATCGAGTCGGCGGCGATCGGCACCAGATCGATCGCCGGATCCAGCTCGGTGCCGGCGAAATCGGCGGTCGTGACGATCACGTCCACGTCGCCGCGCCGCAGCGCCGGCATGCTGTCGTGCGGCTCCAGTTCGAGCAGCACCACCGTCACGTCCGGATGCCGGACGGCCAGGTCGGCGATCGCCGGTTCGGCCAGCGCGTGCACGGCGCTCTGAAAAGCGGCGAGGGTGACCGTACCGACGGGTTCGTCGGCGAAGCCGCGCAGTTCGGCCTCGGCCGCGTCCATCGCGGCGAGGATCTCCCGCGCCCGCCCGGCCAGCAGCACTCCGGCAGCCGTCAACCGGACCCGTCTTCCGGTTCGTTCCAGCAGCGCCGTCCGGGTCTCCCGCTCCAGGGTGGCCAGCTGTTGCGACACCGCTGACGGGCTCATGGTCCCGCGCTGGGCGACGGCCCGCACGGTGCCGTAGGTGGCCAGGTCGGCGAGCAGCCGCAGCCGCCACGGGTTGAGCGTCACGCCGCGACTGTACGGCTCCCCTTAACAGCATCGGCGAGAATGTGAGATGGACCCGATCAGCGGCGGCCCCTAGCGTCGACGGCATGGCTGATTCCTTCTGGTCCGACGCCGACCGTCACCTGGTCCGCTACTCCGGCGCCGGCCGCTTCGTGCCGGAGATCATCGAACGTGCCGAGGGCAGTTTCGTGTACGCCGCCGACGGCCGCCGCATCCTCGACTTCACGTCGGGCCAGATGAGCGCGATCCTCGGCCACTCGCATCCGGCCGTGGTCGAGACCGTGCAGCGCCAGGTCGCCATCCTGGACCACCTGTTCAGCGGCATGCTGAGCCGCCCGGTCGTCGACCTGGCCCGCCGGCTCGCCGGTACGCTGCCGGACCCGCTGGCGAAGGTGCAGCTGCTGACCACCGGCGCCGAGTCGAACGAGGCCGCGATCCGGATGGCGAAACTGGTCACCGGCGGCCACGAGATCATCTCGTTCGCCCGGTCCTGGCACGGCATGACCCAGGCGGCCGCGAGCGCCACCTACAGTTCCGGGCGCAAGGGTTACGGCCCGGCCGCGCCCGGCAACTTCGCGATCCCCACCCCGAACCCGTACCGCCCGGACTTCACCACCGCCGGCGGCGACCTGGACTGGCGGCGGCAGCTCGATTTCGCGTTCGATCTCTTCGACGCCCAGTCGGTGGGCGCGCTTGCCGCCTGCATCGTCGAGCCGATCCTCAGTTCCGGAGGCGTCATCGATCTGCCGCCCGGCTACCTGGCCGCGCTCCGCGAACGGGTGCACGCCCGCGGTGGCCTGCTGATCCTGGACGAGGCGCAGACCGGGCTGTGCCGGACCGGGCAGTGGTACGCCTTCGAACGTGACGGCGTCACCCCGGACATCATCACCCTGTCCAAGACGCTCGGCGCCGGCCTGCCCCTGGCCGCGATCGTGACCAGCGCCGAGATCGAGCAGATCGCCCACGAGCGCGGTTTCCTGTTCTTCACCACGCACGTCTCGGATCCGCTGGTGGCCGCGGTCGGCAACACCGTCCTGGACGTTCTGGAGACGGAGAGACTGGACGCGCGGGCCGCGGAGCTGGGCACGTACCTCCGCAAGGGTTTGCAAGATCTTGCCCAGAAACACGAGACGATCGGCGATGTGCGCGGCCGTGGGCTGCTCGTCGGCCTGGAACTGGTCGTCGACCGCGAGACGAGGGAACCGGCCGACGAGCTGGGCACCGCGGTCACCCGCCGCTGCCTGGAACTGGGCCTGCACATGAACGTGGTTCAGCTCCCGGCGATGGGCGGCGTCTTCCGGATCGCCCCCGCCCTGACCTCGACGACGGCAGAACTCGACCTGGGCCTGGAAATCCTGGACCAGGCCCTGACCGACGTGCTCAACCGGTGAGCCCCGGTTCCCCGGCGCCGACGTCATCGCGGCCGACGGCAGACGTGGCCCGGGCGTAACCCACAACGGTTGTTCCCAGGGCCACGCCCCAGCCCACGAAGACCAGCAGGGTCGCGACGACGGCCCAGCTCTCGCGGATCTCGGCCCAGGTCGGGCCGGCCGCGGTGAACACCGTGGCGCTCATCGTGCCGTAGACGATCAGTGCGATCGCCACCGCCGCGCCCGGGACGATCGCGAGCATCCGGGGCACCGGACGGTTCCCGAGCACCGGTAGCCGGCTCGGGAACCGCTGCCCCCAGCGCCGGGCCAGGCCCAGGGCCAGCAGGCCGAACAGCGGCGGCACCAGGGCGATCGCGAAGCCGGCCGGCGAGCTGAGTTCGGCCTGAGCATCGGCCAGCTGCCGGGCCGGGATGCCGAACGGAACCCCGAAGACCCACAGCAGATGCGGCACCGTCCAGCCCGCCGCCGGCAGCACGACCGCGACGTGGGCGGCTCTCCGGGTCCAGCGCGGCACCTCCCGGTACTCCCGCACCGGGTCACCGCGCGGACCGATTTCGTACGCCGTCCGCCCGGTCACCACGGCCGCGGCCACGAGGGCGATCCGGGTGCCCAGTTCGCCCCAGTCCGATGGGCGTCCGGCGAGCGCGGCCGGCACCTCGAACAGCAGATTCAGCGGAAAGGCGGCGACCAGCAGAACCGCCGCGCCGACCCAGAGCACTACATGACCCCACCGTGACCAGACCATGACGGCAGTCTGCGAAAGGTCCGCTGTGGACGGCCTGAGTCGCGCTCAGCCACCACTCAGTTCTTCAGCTTGTTCGCGTCGGCGACGGCTTTGCGCCAGCCCGCCCGTACCGCGAAGAGTTTGTCGCGGTTGTCGTTTCGCCAGGGTTTGATGCGCTCGGCCAGCAGGGTCATCGCGGTCTCGTAGGCGGGTTTGCGGCAGTCCGCGTCGGCCTTGAAGACCCGGTCGACGGTGGTCACGCCGGCGCGCCATGTCACGTTCACCGGCTTGCCGGGCACTGGTGCGAAGCGGCGGTCCAGGCGCGGTGCGAACAGGAACTCGCTGCGATCCTTCACGGTGAATCCGTGCCGCTGTTTCATGCAGCTCTGATATCCGGCCATCGCGTTCACCACCGCCGGATCGCGGTGCACCGGTTCCAGCAGTTCCTTCAGGGCGGACAACTCGGTGACGCCGGCCGGCGGGTCGAAATCGTGGTAGCCGCGGGAATCGAATTTCGCCGCGCATTCCTTGAGCACCGGCACGTCGGGTTTGGCGGCTTTGCGTTTCAGCACGCCGGCCCGGGCCAGACGAGCCAGAGCCATCTCATTGAGTACGAGCCGGCGACCGTTCGCGGTCATCGAGTCGACCACGGTGCCCCGCCCGTTGCCATAGCCGAGGTCGGTGTCGGTGAACCCCTCGTAGAAGCTGACGTACGGCAGCGGCTGATACCGGCGCCCGGCCGCCTTCATGCATTCGGCGATGCCGCCCTCCACCCGGTGGTAGTTGAGCAGCTCGGCGGCTTTGATCTCCTCGACGTCGCCGGTGATGCCGATCGTCAGGGCGTCGAGGTCGGCCGCCGCGGCCGCCATGTCGGGGACTGCCTCGGCCTGGTCGCCACAGCCGGCCTGGGCGGCTGCCAGAAGTACGGCGGCCAGCAGCCCCGCCACCATCTTGGTCCGGTTCATGGCCGGTCAAACGATCTGCCACGACCGCCGGTGACGCGTTTCCTTCAGTCCGGGCCGCCTCTGCCGACAGTCACGCCGAGGCCCGGAGGAGGTGGCGCGACGCATGCTGCGCGAGGACGATACGTCCCGGTGGATCCGGGGTGCCGTCGCCGCCGTCTATCTCGGTATCGCCGTCGCGAACCTGCTCACGCTGACCGGCCCGGCCCGGGTGGTGATGACGGTTCTCGACCTGGTCACCGCGGTGCTGATGGCCGGTGCGGCGCTGCGCCGGAGCCGGGGTGAGGCGCTGGCCCTGCTGCCGGTCGCGGTCAGTGTGGCGCAGGTGGGCGTCACCGGTCAGCTCTACTACAGCGTCACGGTGATGCTGTCGTTCCTGGTGATCGGCGCGGCGATCGTGTCCCGCCGGATCGCCGTGTCGGCGGTGCTGCTCGGTGGCGTGGCCTGGGCGGTCATGGTTGCCGCGATGGAGCGTCTGCACGTCCCGGAGCTGGGCTATTACGCCGTACAGATGGCGTTCTCGGCTCTTCTGGGTGGTCTGTTGCACGAGGCGGTGCGGCGCCGGCGGCGGGAGCTGACGGCGGTGGCGGAGCGGTCCCGGGACGCGGACCGGCTGCTGGCCGCGGTGGGCACCGCCGCGAAACGGATCCGCGGTGGTGAGGACGCCCGGTCGACGATCACCGACGCGATCCGGGAGCTGGCCACCGCCGACACGGTGACCCTGCTGGAGCCGGTGGACGGCGGGGAGCTGGCGGTGACCCGGGCGGTCGGGGTGGAACTGGTCGGGACCAGGGTGCCGCTGGACTCCCCGTCGATGACCGCGATGGCCTATCACAGCGGGCAGCCGTTTTTCGTCGCCGACATGGAACGGGATCCGCGGGTGTCGCCGGCGTTGTGGAATCTGGTGCGGAGCCGGTCGATGCTGTTCCAGCCGGTCGTCCTGAACGGCGCGGTGGTCGCGGTGCTCGGGGTGGGCTGGGCGCAGCGGATCGATGCGATGTGTGATCACCGGACCCGGGCGGTGGATCTGCTGGCCGACGAGACCGCGCTGGCGCTGGAGCACGAGCGGCTGGTGCGCGGGCTGGAGCGGATGGCGTTCACCGACACACTGACCGGGCTGCCGAACCGGCGGTCCTGGCAGGAGTCGATGGACCGGCTGACCGCGGACGCGCGGGCGACCGGTGAGCCGTTGAGTGTGGCGATCGTCGACCTGGACCACTTCAAGCGCTACAACGACACGTACGGCCACTCCGCCGGACCAGCTGCTGTGCCGTGCCGCTGCCGCGTTCGTGGATGCGCTGCGGGCGGGCGACGTCATCGCGCGCTGGGGTGGTGAGGAGTTCGTGGTGGCGTTGCCGGCCAGTTCGTCGGCGCGGGCGGTGCCGGTGCTGGACCGGCTGCGGTCAGTGATGCCGGACGGTCAGACGTGCAGCGTCGGCGTGGCGACCTGGGACACCGTGGAGCCGGTCGAGCAGCTGCTGCACCGGGCCGACGAGGCCCTCTATGCCGCGAAACGTGAGGGCCGGGATCGGGTCCAGGTGGCCGGCGGGGTGCTGAGTCACTGACCTGTTCCCGACAGTCTCACGGCCGGGGAAAGTGCTCGAAGAAATCGTCCTGGTCGAATTCGTCGTCGGTCACGCCGTCCGACTCGTACTCCAATTCCGCCTCCGGCTCCTCGCTGACCTGCGATGACGTCATCCACCAGGGGCGAGTGACGGAGACTCCAAGAATGGTGATGGGCGGGCGTACGTCAAGGGTCACGGCACTCTCCGAATGCGAGCAGGAATGACTCGCCTGGACATTAAGAAAACGGAAAGAGTGCTGTCAACAATGCGCGTATACGTGCGCGTGTCGTCTATCGACGGCTTGACGGCGGTCGGGTCCCCGCGAGGTCTCGACCTGATCGGCTCTTGCGGGACCTGGGGTTCTTAGGGCAGCCTAACGAAGGCAAGGCTAGGCTACCGAAGGATCCACGCGCGATGTTCGTCTGTATATGTCACCACGTTCGCGAGCGTGAGGTCCGCGCCGTCATCCGTGCTGGCGCGCACACCGAGGAGTCCGTCGGGGACGCCTGTGGTGCCGGCACCGGATGCGGCAGTTGCCTGGACCGGATCTGTGACCTGATCGAGGAGGAGACCGCCGACACGCGCCTACCGCTCGTCGCTTAACGTGACCGACCCGTTACGCTGACCCCAGTTAGAGCCATAACTGGGGGTATTTGGCATGCAAGGCGACGCCCGTGTCATCGAGTTCCTGAACGAGCAGCTCACCGCGGAACTGACCGCGATCAACCAGTACTTCCTGCACGCCAAGATGCAGGAGAACTGGGGTTACACCGTGCTGGCGAAGCACACCAAACACGAATCCATCGACGAGATGCGGCACGCCGAGGTGCTCACCGACCGCATCCTCTTCCTGGAGGGCCTGCCCAACTACCAGAAGCTGTCCGTGCTGCGGATCGGCGAGACGGTCAAGGAGCAGTTCGAGTGCGACATGAAGATCGAGGTCGAGGCGGTCGACCGGCTGCGCCGCGGACTGGAGCACATGCGCTCGGTCGGTGACGTCACCTCGGCGCGGATCTTCGAGGACATCCTGGCCGACGAGGAGCACCACGTCGACTACCTGGAGACCCAGCTCAGCCTGATCGAGAAGCTGGGCGAGGCGCTCTACCTGCAGAACGTCACGGAGCACCCGGAGGCCGGCTGACCGGCGCCGGGGCGCCACCGTCCATCCCGAGCAGCCGCTCGCGGACGTGCGCGGCGATCGCCTCACGCCGGTCGCGGGCGCGTTCGCGCAGATCGTCGATCAGATCCAGGGCCTCGGCGCGTCTGGTGCCGAGGCCGGCGATCCGTTCCGCGTGGGCGTGCCGGGCGTCGGCGACGATGGTCGAGGCGCGCAACTCGGCGTCGCTGACCACCCGGGCGGCCTCGGTCGCCGCCTTGCGCAGGATCGCCGCCGCCTCCCGGTGGGCCTCGGCGAGATGTCCCTCGGCGGTACGCCGGGCCAGATCGAAGATGTGCGGGTTGTCCGCCGGCTCGTCGCCGGTGGGGAGGCGCTGCCCCGGCAGCCCGGCCCGGCCCGCCGTCCAGGCGATCTCCAGCTCGCCGGAGCGGCCGGCGTTCCAGGAGAACTCCAGCCCGCCCGGCCGCGTCTGGGAGCGGGCCTGCTCCAGCTCGGCCAGCACCGACCGGGCCCGGTCCTCGGCCCGGTCCCGGTCCCGCTCCAGCCGGCGCAGATGCCCGGCCAGGTCGTCGCGTTGCAGCTGCTGGGCGAGTGCCTCGTTCTCCTCGGCCAGCCGGCGCATCTCCACGGCCACGTCATCGAGGAACGCGTCCACCTCGGCCTCGTGGTAACCGCGGGCGCCCGGCGACGGCTGCCGGAACGCGACGCCGTTGACATCGGAGGGGGAGAGGGCCAACTTGCTGCCTCCGGTAGCCGTCAGAAACTCATCACGCGTCCCGGACACACGCAGGAGCCGCGTAGTCACGAAGTGAACGCGACCGCACATTCAATGTCAACACCGAGTATCCGAAAAGCACCCGGAACGTAATCGTCGTTCGAATGCCCATCCCTGTCGCACCAGTTCAGGGCGGTGTCGGGTGGTTTTCTGGAACGGTTCTACTTTGTGCCGCCGGGATGGCATCACCGGCTCGTCGCGACCGATTCTGATTATGTCGCCGGTCGTTTGCGAAAAGGGGAGCGCTCCCGGAAACACATCGGGGCGGGGCTACCCGAAACCGGTGCCGCCCCACCCCGCTATGCCAAGACCTCCTCAACTGGTCTCGCCGGTAAGTATCGAGGCGTGCCGTGGCGGTTACCGCGCGGTCCCATGACGACGGCATGACAAAACCTGTGGTGACGAATCGTCAACGAACTGTCACATACCCGTGGGTCTTCCGTTGAACCGGTCGGCGACCGTCGGATCCCTAGGCGAGAAGAGGTGGGTGCCGGTGACCGCAACGGTGACAGGGCTGCCGGGGTCGAGTGCGATCCGGGTCAGCGAGCACGACGGTTTCGCCGTCGTGACGGTTCGGGGTGACATCGACCGGAGACTGATTCCCGGTCTGCGTGACATCCTCTCCTGGGCGGTGGACAACCACAGCGGTGTGGTCGTCGACCTGGCCGGCGCGACCGGCATCGACCGGGACGGCCTGGCCCTGCTCCTGCAGACCCAGGACCGCGCCTACCTGCGGCACGGCGAGATCTGCTTCGCGCAGCCGTCGTCCCGCCTCCTCGGCGCCCTGGCCCGGCTCCAGGCCGACGCGATGTTCCCGATGGTCGAGGACACTCCGGCGGCGTTGCGGCACCTGCGCGACGGCGCCCGCGTCTGAACCACGAGACGCCCGGCTGGTCTCCAGCCGGGCGCGTCCTCCCTTACCGGCGGATCAGGCGTGCTTGTCGTGACCCCGCCAGCTGAACACCGCCAGCAGGATCACCACCAGGCCCACGGCGATGTCGTTGGCGGTGGCCGCCGGTGACATCCCGGCGTAACCGCGGACGAACGGCGCCGCCAGCAGCCACACCCCGAGCAGGCCACTGATCACCGCCAGCACCGACGTGTGCCGGGGGGACAGCACCCGGACGAGAGCCAGCACGACGATCGACAGGCCGACCGCCACATCGTTGAGACCGGGGTACGTCAGGCCGGCCTTGGCGTGGTCGAGCACCAGTGGCGCGCTGGTCAGCCACAGGCCGACGAGCACCAGCACCTCACCGGGCGTGTGGGCCATCTCGTCGACGAGCCGTCGCGTGCCCCGTGCGGCCGTCTGGACATGAGCGTTCATCGAAGCCGTCCTCCCCGTAGATAGGCTACGGAGATTGTTGCATCGGGATCGCACCGGTTCGGACCGATTCGCGGGGATTGGCGAAGGCCAGCGCCGCCTCCTCGTCCGGGAACGTGGGGAACATCCCGTCCAGGTGCATGGTGTGCAGCACGGTCACCACGAACCGGGACGGCGCCACCAGCGACAGCCCGGCCCCGCGCCGTTTCGCACAGCGGTAGGCGCGCACCAGCAGCCCCAGCCCGGCCGAGTCGATCACCCCGGCGTCGCGCATGTCGACGATCACGTCCCGGCCCGAGTCGGCCGCGTCCATCAGCGCCGGGCGCACGTGGTCCACCCGGTGCAGGTCCAGGTCGGCGCGCAGCACCACCACCCGGGCGTGCTCGCCCGGGTCGTACACGTCGCAGACACCCTCGGACGGCACCGGCGGCTCGGCGGACGCCGGCGCCGGCGACGCGTGGGCGTCCTCCGCGCACCGCGGGCACCGGTGGTTGCCGGTCGCGAACGGCGACCCGGTCCACCCCAGCGTCGTGATCGACGGCCACACCACGTCCTCGTCACGCAGCACGTCGGTGGTCTGCTTCGTCTCGCCGCACCCGTCACAGATCACCGTGACCAGCCCCTCACCGTCCCCGATGATCGCGGTCACCGGACGTCCTCCCGGGTGAAGGTGCTGCTCCGGGACGACGGGCGGTCCGCGGTCAACGCGACCACGGCCACCCCCGCCGCCGCGAACAGCACCTGCAGCACGATCTCCAGCGTCGTCGGGCCGGGCCGGTCCGAGTTCGCCATCCGGGCGATGACGGTGGCCAGCACCGCCGCGGCCACACCCGCGGCGACCGGCAGCCACACCGGGACGTTGCGGCCCCGGCGCGTCACAACCCGTCCGGCGATGCCGATGACGGCACCGATGGCCACGGCTGTGATCAGACTCAGCCCCGTCATGGCGGACCCCCTTCCGACGGGCGGGATGGACAACGCCAGACTGCCCCGGCAGGTCTGCGAACGGTTCCCGCACCCATGACAATCGCGTGACAAACGGCTCTCCGGCCGGTTCCGCCCGATCCGCACCCCCGGAACGGGACAATCATTGCCTCATGAGTGCCGTACTGCTGATCGAGGACGACGACCGGATCCGCCTGTCGCTGGCGATGGCCCTGGAGGACGAGGGCTACACCGCCCATGCCGTCGCCACCGCCGAGGAGGGGCTGGCCGCCCAGCGCACCCACCGGGCCGACACGGTGCTCATCGACCTGATGCTGCCCGGCATGGACGGCTACGAGTGCATCCGCCAGCTGCGCCGCGACGACGACGTGCCGATCGTCGTGGTCAGCGCGCGCGACGACACCCACGACATCGTGGCCGCGCTCGAAGCCGGCGCCGACGACTACGTGGTCAAGCCGGTCGCGGTCAAGGAGCTGGCCGCCCGGCTGCGCGCCCTGCGCCGCCGCGCCCGGGCGATCGCGCCACCGGCGGCCACCACCCCGACCACCTCGGTGCTGGCCTTCGGCGACCTGGAGGTCCGCCCGGAAGCCGGCGAGGTCCGGCTGCGCGGCGAGCCGGTGGCCGTCACCCGCACCGAGTTCCGGCTGCTCTGCGAACTCGCCGACCACCCCGGGCTGGTGCTGTCCCGCCAGCAGCTGCTGCAGCGGGTGTGGGGGCACGAGTTCGGCGACGAGCGGGTGGTCGACGTGCACGTCGGCCGGCTCCGGCAGAAGATCGAGGACGAGACCGGCAACCCGCGGCACCTGGTGACCGTCCGCGGGCTGGGCTACAAACTCCAGCCGTGAGAGTCCGCCCGATCGGACTGCGGGCCCGGGTCAGCGCCGCCTTCGCCCTCGGCGCGCTGATCCTGTCCGCGTGCGTGAGCCTGGTGTCGTACGAGTCGACCCGCAACACCCTGTTCGCCGAGCGGGAGCGGGCCGCGGTCCGGGCCACCTACTACGACGCCGCGGTGGTCGGCGCCGGCCTCACCGGCGCCGAGCCCAACATCCTCGAACTGCTGCGCGCCCTGGACACCGGCTCCGACCGGTACGTCCTGCTCCACCTGGACGGGCAGTGGCACTCGCGCAGCGCCGACTCGGCCGCTGACATCGCCGTACCGCAAGGGTTGCAGGAGATGACCGCCTCCGGTGAGGCGGGCGCCCAGCGCATCCACCGCGACGGCCGCCCGGCCCTGATAGTGGGCATCCCCCTGGTCGGCTCGGCGGTCTTCTACGAGATCTTCTCCCTCGCCGAGCTGCAGCGCACCCTGCAGACCCTCGCGCTGGTGCTGACCGCCGTCGCGATCATGGTGGCCGCCGCCGGAGCCGCCGTCGGGTGGTACGTCACCCGGCACGCCCTGCACCCGCTGACTGCCGTCACCGAGGCGGCCCGGGGCATCGCCGGCGGCGACCTGACCACCCGGCTCGACCCGGACGCCGAACCCGACCTGGCCTCGCTCTCGGCCGCCTTCAACGACATGGCCGACCAGCTCAGCAGACGGCTGGAACGCGACCGCCGGTTCGCCGCCGACGTCAGCCACGAACTGCGCTCGCCACTGCAGACCCTGGAAGCCGCCGCCAGCGTGCTGCACAAACGCCGCGACACCCTGGACGAACGCTCCGCCTCGGCGATCACCCTGGTCACCGCGGAGATCTCGCGCTTCCAGGCGCTCGTCAACGACCTGCTCGAACTGGCGCGCAGCGACCGTCCGGCCCACCGCGAACAGGTCGACGTGATCGAACTGGCCAAACGGGTCTGCCGCTCCCGCGACCTGCCCGCCGACCTGGTCGAGGTGGCCCCCGGCGTACCCCGGATGTGGTGGGTCGACCGGCGGCGGGTCGAGCAGGCGCTCGGCAACCTGATCGACAACGCCAACCGGTACGGCGGCGGGCCCACCGTGGTCCGGGTCGGCGCCGGATTCCTCGAGGTCGACGACGAGGGGCCGGGCGTCGCCGAGAAGGACCGGGTGACCATCTTCGACCGGTTCGTCCGCGGGCCGGCCGCCAACTTCCGCGGCGCCGGCGACGGCACCGGGCTGGGCCTGGCGATAGTGGCCGGGCACGCCGCCGCACACGGCGGTGGCGCCAGCGTCTCCGAGCGTCCCGGTGGCGGCGCGCGCTTCCGATTCACCCTCCCCGGATTCGAGACGACATGACCGTACGCTCCCTCGCAGTCGCCCTTTCCGCCGGTTTTGTGCTCGGCGGGTGTGGGGTGCCGGCCCAGGACGAACCACACGTGGTGACCCTGCCGCGCCGGCCGCTCAACGTGACCGCCTCACCCGAGGCGTCCACCGACCCGGTCGGGGAGGTGGCCCAGGTGCTCTGCCTGATCCGGGACAGCCGGCTGGTCCAGACGGTGCGCCGGGTCGACGCCGTGCCCCGCCCGCAGCGCCTGCTCGACATGCTGGTCGAGGGCCCCAACCAGCCCGAACAGGCCCAGGGGCTGTCCACCGCGCTGGCCACCACCACGCTGACGGTCACCCTGCCGGCCGGCAGCACCACCGCCGCCGTCGAGGTCGGCGAGGCCGGCGAGGGAGCCGGGCGCAGTGACGAGGTGCTGGCGTACGGGCAGATCGTCTGCACCCTCACCTCGCGTGCTGATGTCTCCGCGGTCACCTTCCAGCGCGACGGGCGGCCGTTGCAGGTCCCGCGGGGTGACGGCATCCTTTCCGGGAGCCCGTTGCGCGCGGCGGACTATCGTTCGCTGATAGGGCCGGTCTGACCGGCCGGATGTGACGAGAGTGTCATGGAGTGAAACCCCTGATCGGGGTATATCTCGAAGGACGGGGTTCACGCACCGATAGGCGGTGAGGGAAGTTGTCCACCAGAGACACACGCCGGGAGTTCGATGAGATCGTCGGCCGGTTGGCGGCCGAGGATCCGGAGATGGCCCGCCCGGTGCGGATGCTCACACGCAGGGTCCAGATCGCCATCCTGGCGGTGATCGGCGCCCTGGTGTGGGCCGGATTGTCGGTGCTGATGGTGGCGTGGGGCGCCGCCGGAGTCGCCATCACCGTGGTGACCGTGCTGGTCACGGTCGGGGCGGGGATCTGGTTCAAGCGAAGGCGGGACCACGGCTGACCGTTTGCGGCCCGTCCCCGGGGGTATGTCGATCTTCATGACGACGCTACGCATCCCCGGCGACCCGGACCGTTATCCGCCGCTGGATCCCGGCGCGCCCATCCCGGATGATCCGGGAGAATTGTCGCCGGACAGCCCGGATCCGCTGCCTCCGCCGCCGCACGAGCCGATCCCGGTCGAACCGGATCCGGCGGTGCCGCTGCAGCCGGAGCCGACACCGGACGCGCCGCCGGCGGTCCCGGAACCGGCCTGACGCTCTCAGGCGGTGGCTGGATCGTCGAGGCGTGCCGTCACGGTCAGGGTCTTCGACTCGGTGCCGTTCGGGCCGGGGACCGTCAGCGTGTAGGTGTGCGTCTGCTCGCTGCCCATCTGCCGACCGCCTCCAGTCTTCCCACCGCTTGTCTTCCCACCGCCAGTCTCCGCACCACCCGTCTCCCCGCCGCCCGTCTCCCCGCCGCCCGTCTCGTCGCCGCACGGGAAGTCGATCGTGGCGGTGTCGGTGGCGCGGTAGGACGCGTGGATGTCCGGGCCGTCCACGGACAGGGTGACCTCGTCGGCGCCGGTGACCTTCCATTCCAGGGTCACCGGCCTGTTCTCGTTCCGGGCCCGGTCGGTCACCGGGTTGCCTTCGGTTCGTGTCTGGTGGGTGCCGGAGGGGCAGGCCGGTTCGCGGGTCACCCGGAAGACGGCGATCACCGGGTCGTTCGGTGCCAGCTTGCCGCTCCCCGCCTTCGTCTTCCCGGATTTCTCGGATCTGGGCCGGGCAGGGGAGGGGGCGACCGAGACCGGAATGACATCGGCCGAAGCGGCAGCCCGCTCCCCGGTTCCGTTCGCCCCGGCCTGACCAGGGCCGCCGTCTTCACCGTGGGCGCCGGGTCCGCCGGACGCGCCGGCCTGGCCGGATCCGCCGGGCCCGGCCGTTCCGTTCCAGGCGGCATCGATCCCGGGCGGTGTGGTCCCGGCCCCGCCCGGTGTCGACCCGGCTCCGGCCCGTGTCGTCGTGACGTCGCGGAGGGCGCCGGTCGTGCCTCGGGCCCGGGACAGTGCCAGCCCGGCCGCCACCCCCAGGATCACCATGGCGATCAGTGCGGTGATGAACCATCGGCGGGTCTTCTGAGCCGGCACGGCTTGTCCTCCTGGTGGGGCCGGATTTGACGGCAGCCTAGGGACGGCCGCGTCACCGTGGGGACAGGCGTGGCGGGGCGTGGCACGAAGCCGGTACCGGATCGAGGGCTGCGATAGGTATTCGCGGGGACGGCAGGGGAGGGCAAGGGCGGCGGGGACGGCGCCGGTGTTCGCGCAGACGGCAGCTGAGCCACCGGCCCAACCGCGCGGCGCGGACGCTGGGGCCGGGGCGGGCGAACGCGCCGTCGAGTGACGTCAGACCGGGGTCAGCCGGGCCCCGGTCAGCACGACGGTGCCGTTCGGATCACCGCACTCGACACGCAGCGTGAGCTTCTCGGCGTCCTCGACCGACACGGACAACCCGGCCTCCGCCGTGTACGTCGCCGCCTTCTGCACTCCGGCGACCGTGGTGTCCAGGCCGCCGTCGACGGTCCGGACCGCGACGAACGCGGTGACATGGGTGACGGCCTGCCGATCCGCGTCCTCCGGATAGTACGGGTGGACCGTCACGTCGAACCGCGCGTAACGCCCGCGGAGCAGGTAGGTGACGTCCGACGTGGAATCCCCGGTCTGGTTGGACGGGCACCGGACCGCGATCTCGTGCCCGGTCCAGCCGGCCTTCCCCCGGATCGCCCGGGGGACCTCGACCAGATCGGCGGCGCCCGACTCGGGCGGGAACGCCGAGCTGTTCAGAAAGACCGGCGTGACCGTCCCGCCGGCCGGCGCCGGTGGCCGCGTCCCCGTCCCCGTCGCCGTGGCGGTGGCGGTGGCGGGATTCGTTCCGGCCGCCTTCTCGTCCTTCTTGCCGCCGCCCGGCTCTCGCGGCCACAGCCAGGCCAGCAGCGCGACGATCAGGGCGAGCGCGGTGCACACGGCGCTGATCACACTGGTGCGGAGACTCAAGTCCCAGTTGGTCACCGGAGACAGCATGGCGGCGGGACTGCCGGAACGGGACGGTCGACCGGCCGGACAGTCACACCTTTCCGGCAGGCAAGTCCGTCTATGTTTCACGGTACGGTGCCGATTGCCCACCGTGGGTGATCGAGTCGAGAGTGCAGGCCAGGGCATGACCACACCGAATCCGCAAACCCCGGGACCGCGCCGCCGCACCGGCCGATCCCTGATCTTCCCGGTGATCGCCGTGCTGGCGTTCCTGCTCGGCGCGTTCGCCGCGGTGCAGTCGTGGCGTGCCGCGGAGAACACGGCCGAGGTGCTCGACCGGCTCGCCGCGCCGGCCACCGTGCCGCCCTCGGTCACCCCTCCGGAACCGGCCCCGGTCTCGGAGGCCGCCGAACAACAGGCCGAGCCGTCCACCGAACCGCCCACCGAGCCGGCCGGGGACAACACCACCGGGTCCGCGCCGGTGCTGGACGCCCGGACCCAGTACACCGACCGGTACGACAGCGAGGACCTGCGGGTGCCGGTGGACTGCAACAGCGCCATCTACGTGGACCTCGACGAGCCGCGGATGAAGGTGGAGTCGTCCCTCGCCGAGTTCTACTACCAGAACCCGTGCGGCACCTCCACCGCCTTCATCAACCTGAGCGACGGTGTCGAGGGCAGTGTGGTCACCTCCACCGCGGTCACCCCCGTCGAATGTGCCGAGAACATCCGCCGGAGCCCGATGTCCTCCGACCGCTACCCGATCCGCCGCGGCCAGGTCTACTGCATCAAGACGTCGCTGGACACCGCCCGCAGCTCCGCCGTGACCTGGAAGATGGTGCTCGTCGAGGTGACCGCCACCGGCCAGGACGGCACGGTGACCTTCCGGGCGTCGGCCTGGGACATCCCGGCCTGACCCGCTCTGGCATACCTGACGGGCGGAATCCGCGGCGTGGACGAGGGGGCGGCGTCCGCCGAGCGGGCACGTCGACAAGATCGCGGTGGGTGAGGACTTGCTCGACCTTAAGCGCTTAAGGTTATGCTGCACTCCCACCCGACCCCGGCAGGGAGATGTCCCCGTGCGCACAACGCTGGACCTGGCAGGACGCTGGACATGGACAGTCGTCACCGACGGCCGGACCCCGGTGCCGGAGGCGGCCCTCCCGCTCGCCGGCCGGGCCGTCGACGCGCGGGTCCCCGGGGCGCTGCACCTCGATCTGCTGGCGGCGGGCCTCATCCCCGACCCCCTCGCCGACCGCAACGAGGAGGAGGTCGCCTGGGTGTCCAGGTGCGACTGGCGGCTCAGCCGCACGTTCACCGCCCCGGCCGGGGCCGAGCGGATCGACCTCGTCCTCGACGGTGTCGACACCGTCGCGTCCGTCGCGGTCAACGGGCGGCCGGTCGGCGACGTCCGGAACATGCACCGGTCCGCCCGGTTCGACATCACGGCGGTGGTGGCCGGGACGAACACGGTCGATGTCCGGTTCACCTCGGCCTACACCGAGGCCGAACACTGGGAGAGCGTGCTCGGGGCCCGGCCCAGCGCCTACCCACAGCCCTTCGCGTTCATCCGGAAGATGGCGAGCGGCTTCGGCTGGGACTGGGGGCCGACCCTGCCCGGCTGCGGGCTGTGGCGCGACGTCCGGGTGGAGACGTGGAGCACGGCGCGGATCGCCGCGGTCCGTCCCCTGGTCGACGTCTTCGAGGACACCGGGATCCTCACCGCCCACGTCGACATCGAGCGAACCGCCTCGGGTGCGGACCTCCCGTTGCAGCTGGAGGTCGAGATCGCCGGGCAGGCCGTGCACGCCGAGGTCCCGCCGGGCGAGGACTCCGCGACCGTCGTGGTGGCCGTGCCCGGCGTCCGACGGTGGCAGCCGCGGGGACTCGGTGAGCCACACCTGTATCCGGTCGGGGTCACCCTCCGGTCCGGCCGGGAGCGGATCGACGAACACCGTACCCGGGTCGGGTTCCGGACCGTCGCCGTCGACCGGGAGCCCGACGCGTACGGCACCCCGTTCGTCGTCACGGTGAACGAGCAGCCGCTGTTCATCAAGGGCGTGAACTGGATCCCGGAGAGCGTCTTCCCCGGAGCGGTCACCGCCGGGCGGGTCCGGGCCCGTCTGGAACAGGCCGCCGACGCGAACATCAATCTCGTACGCGTCTGGGGTGGCGGGGTCTACGAGAGCGACGCGTTCTACTCGGCCTGCGACGAGCTCGGCCTGCTGGTGTGGCAGGACTTCCTCTTCGCGTGCGCGGCCTACCCCGAGGAGGAGCCGATCCGCTCCGAGGTGCTGGCCGAGGCCCGCGAGAACATCGTGCGGCTCAGCTCGTACCCCAGTCTCGTGGTCTGGAACGGCAACAACGAGAACCTCTGGATGCGCCTCGACAAGGACTGGGCGGCGCAGCCGGGAGGGGAACTCACCTGGGGCGAGCGGTACTACCTGCGGTGGCTGCCGGACCTGGTCCGTGAACTCGACCCGACCCGGCCGTACACCGAAGGAAGTCCCTGGTCGGGAAGTTGGGAGCACGATCCCAACGACACCGGCCACCAGACGTTCCACTCCTGGGACGCCTGGAACGAGGACGACTACGCGGTCTACCGGGACAGCTCGCCACGCTTCGTGTCCGAGTTCGGCTGGCAGGGGGCGGCGGCCTGGCGGACGCTGCGCGACGCGATCACCGACCCGGAGCTGCGGATCGACGCCGAGAACGTGCGCCACCACCAGAAGGCCATCGACGGGCACACCAAGCTGGCGCGCAACCTGGCCCGGCACCTGCCGCCCACGACGGACTTCGACCGGTGGCACCTGCGGACGCAGTGGATGCAGGTCGAGGCGGTCCGCACCGGCGTGCTGCACTGGCGCGCGAGCTGGCCGCGGACCGCGGGCACCATCGTGTGGCAGCTCAACGACCTGTGGCCGGTCGTCTCGTGGTCGGCGATCGACAGCGCCGGCCGTCTCAAGCCGCTCTACTTCGCGCTGCGCGAGCTCTACGCGCCGCGGGTGATCACCGTGGATCCGGGCGAACTCGTCGTCATCAACGACGACGACGGCCGGTGGGACACGACGGCCCACCTGGCCCGGCGGCGGCTCGACGGCGTGCCCGTCGCGCAGTGGTCGCGGTCGCTCTCGGTTGCGCCGCGTTCGGTGACCCGCGTCCGGCTGCCGTCGGCGGTCACCGACCCGGCGGATCCCGGCGCCGAGTTCATCGTCGCGACGGTCGGTGACATGCGGGCCGTCCGGCACTTCACCGCGCCACGGGACACCCGGCTGGACGGACCGCCGCCGCAGGTCACGGTCACCGCCGTCCCCGGTGGGCTGGACATCGGCGTCCATGCGCCGCACCTGGCGCGCGACGTGCTCGTCCAGCCGGACCGGATCCATCCCGCGGCGACCGTCGACCGCGGCTTCACCACCGTGCTGCCGGGGGAGACGGAGATCTTCCGGGTGCGAGCGCCGGAGCCGCTCGACACCGCCTCGGCGCGTGCGGCGTTCGTGGTGACCTCGCTCAGGGATATCATCGAGCCCGACTGACGGGAGCCGGCAAACCGGATGACGAGCGGTCCGCAGGCCCGGCGGGTCACCATCGCGGACGTCGCGCGGGAGGCGCAGACGTCGATCGCGAGCGTCTCCTACGCCCTCAACGACCGGCCCGGGGTGTCACCGGCGACCCGCGAGCGGGTTCTCGAGGTGGCGGCCCGGCTCGGCTGGTCACCGGCGAGCGCCGCCCGCACGCTGGCCGGCACCGGAGCGGAGACGATCGGCCTGGCGCTCGCCAAGGACCCGCGTGATCTCTCCGTCGAGCCGTTCTACATGCAGTTCATCGCGGGCGTTGAGGCGACGCTCGCGTCCCGCTCGATGGGGCTTCTGCTCCAGATCACCCCCGACGCGGAGGCCGGGGGCGAGGCGATCCGGCGCTGGCGGATGTCGCGCCGGGTGGACGGGGTGCTGCTCACCGATCTGGTCCCGGACGATCCACGGATCCCCGTCGTGTCGGCGGGCGGCATCCCCGCCGTCGTGGTCGGTGACCCGAGCGTCGCGGCCGGGCTGACGACGGTGTGGACGAACGACGCCGAGGCGACGCGGCAGGCGGTCGAGCATCTCGCGGACCTCGGCCACCGGCGCGTCACCCGGGTCGCGGCCCCGGGCCGGTACGCGTACACCGCCATCCGCGACCTCGCGTTCGAGCGCGCCGCCCGTGCCGCCGGCCTCGACCACGACATCGTGCGCACCGATCTCTCCCCGGATTCCGGTGCGGCGGCCACGCGTACCGTGCTGTCGTCGCCACGACCACCGACCGGGCTGCTGTTCGACAACGACGTGATGGCGGTCGCGGCGCTGACCACCGCACACCAGCTGGGGCTCTCGGTTCCCGGCGACGTGTCGGTCATCGCGTGGGACGACTCGCTGCTCTGCCGCGCCGTGACCCCGGGGCTGACCGCGCTCGGCCATGACGTCGCCGCCCTCGGCGCCCACGCCGCGCGCCGGCTTCTCGACGTCATCGACGGCGCGGGCCCGTCCACCCATCCGGACGCGACCCCGGAGCTGCGGGTCAGAGCCTCGACCGGTCGTGCACCGGCCGAGGCCTGAACCCGCTACCAGCGGAGGGTGGGATCCCACCGCAGCTGGACGCCCCCGCGTTCGAGGTCGCGCTGGAAATCGTCGAGCCGGCGCGGGTCGGAGCGCACCGCGGACGGTTCGAGGCCGTGGTCGAGGCAGTACGCGGCGAGGGCTCCCACGGCCTCGCCGATGGACCACTCGACGGGCTGCAACCGGTAGCTGCCGTTCGAGATGTGCGTGGTGCCGATGTTCTTCGCGGCCGGGAGCAGGTTGCGGACGCGCTGCGGCAGGAGGGCGCCGAGCGGGATCTCGAACGGCTCCGGCAGGCCGCCGCCACCCGCGCTGCCGCCGGTCGTGGCGTGCCGGTCGATCCAGTAGTAGTGGCCGACGCCCACGGTGTCCGGGTAGCGCTCGGCGCCCCGGCCGTCCCGGAAGTCCCGGTCGAAATCCTGCTCCAGGATGGTCCGCTCGGCCCGGATGCGGCGTGACTCGCGGAAGTACGGCATCATCGCGAAACCGTCCGGCGTCCCGGTGATCCGCGGCACGGTGCGGAGCCCGGGCCAGCCGGTGCCGCCGTCGGCTCGGGGCGCCTCGGTCTGCAGCCAGTAGAGCAGCGACCGGCTCAGCGCCTTCGCGCGATCCCAGTGGACCGCCGCGTCGCCGGTGCCGAACAGGGGCCCGCCGACGTAGTCGTTCATCGGCCAGTTCACGACGACGATGTCACTGGCGTACGCGCCGTCCTCGAACTGGCGCCGCGCCGCGACGCGCCGGTAGTTCCACAGCTCGGGTGCCCCGTCCATGTTGCGGTGGTCCACGTCGATGGCGAACGGGTCGTCGTCGTCGTTCACGCGCAGGGTGTACTCCCGGGCGATCGATCCGTCGTGGGCGGCGCGGCGGAACCCGAGCATCCTCTCGCCGTCGAGCTGCGGCGGCCGCCAGTCGCGGAAGAAGCCGTAGTCGGCGGGCCGGTCGATGGTGTGATCCTGGCCGGCCAGGTGCTCGATCGCGAAGCACCAGGTGACGCTCTGCATGTCGAGGGGATCGGCGGTCTCCGGCGCGCCGGGCTCGCCGGTCTCGCCGCGCGACTCGCGGCCGGTGACGAACTCGACCTTGCCGAGCTCCAGGAGGTCACCGAGCTCGGTCGCGTCCAGCACGAACGGCGTGACGATGTCGTGGAGGTCCCCCTCGCGATCGCGCACCGTCACCGCGGCGACCCGGTCACCGTCGGTGTGGACGGCGACGGGCGACGTCTCCAGCATGAGCGTGAGCCGCCCGGACGCCTCGTACGGGCGCAGCATGTCGTGGATCACCGCGAGGATCACCTTCGGTTCGGCGCTGAGCGGGCTGACCCACCCCGCGCCGGGGTTGAGACGCTGGTCGGCCCGGGCGGCCGCGGTGAGCGGGTAGTAGGTCCGGTAGTGCTCGCGGACCAGCTCGCGGAACCGTGCGTAGCTGCGGTTGCGGCCGGTCGTCTCGATCCGCCGGTGCTCGTCGCTGGGCACCAGTTGAGCGGTCAGCTGCCCTCCCAGCCATGGCGTCTGTTCAGTCATGAGCACCGATCGGCCGCGGCGCAGGGCCGCGAGGGCGGCGGAGACGCCGCCGACGCCTCCACCGACGATGAGGAGGTCAGCTTGCTGTCGTGTCACGGGAGAACACCCTTCTTTCCCGAAAATTTTATGTAATTTTCTCGATCATATCCAGGGTGAAATTTCTCCAAGCACCGTCCGCCGCCGTAGAATCCCGAGACTCAAGTGATCGAAGGGATGGCCCATGCGCGAGAAGAGGCGTCGACCGTCGCTCGCCGAGGTGGCGGGCGAGGCGGGTGTCTCGATCTCCACCGTGTCGAAGGTGGTGAACGGGGCGCCGGACGTCGCCGCCGCGACCCGGGTGCGGGTGGAGTCGGTGTTGCGCGACAAGCAGTACCTGTCGCCGAAACAGCGCTCCCGGGGTGATCTGGCGACGGTGGTGGTGGTGCTCGCGAGCTCCAGCATGTCGTCGCCGCTGACCGTGGAGATCCTGCGCGGCACCATGCGCGCGGCCCACGAGGCCGGGCTGGAGCTCGTCCTGCTGGACCTGCCGGACGGGATGCCCGCGGCGCGGTGGATCGAGCGGACCGAGCGCAACGGGCCGACCGCCGTGATCGCGCTGAAGTCCCGGCTGCGCACGGCGGAGCGGGCGAAACTCGCGCGCAACGGGGTGCCGCTCGTCGAGGTGGACACCTACCAGCTGCCGGACAGCGACTCGTACTCGGTCGGCGCGACGAACTTCGCGGGCGGCATGGCGGCCACCCGGTACCTGCTGTCACTCGGGCACACCCGCATCGGTTTCCTCAGCGGCGTGGCCGACACTCAGGCGTCGATCGCCCGCAAGCACGGGCACCTGGCCGCGCTCGCCTCCGCGGGCATCCAGCCGGGTGACGACATCGTCGAGGAGGGCGACTTCACCTATGAGTCGGGCCTGCGGGCCGCGGAGGTCCTGCTGAGCCGGCCGGACCGGGTCACGGCGATCTTCGCGGCGAGTGACTCGCAGGCGGCCGGGGTCCTGGAGGCCGCGCGGCGTGCCGGGGTGTCCGTCCCGCACGACCTCAGCGTCATGGGGTTCGACGATCAGCTTGTCGCGCGGATGACGGCGCCCCGGCTGACGACCATCAGGCAGCCCTCCGAGGCGATGGGGGCGTACGCGGTGGAGGTCGCGCACAAGCTGCTGCTGGGTGGAGCGCCGCCCGCGTTCCACACCGACCTGGCGACGGAGCTCGTGGTCCGGGACTCGACAGCGCCTCCGCGAATTCTCGAAACTTCTGATTGATTTTCTCGAAACCTTTGGTACTTTCGACCTCATCCTTCAGCGCTATGAAGCGCGGATCGAGTTCGAAGGAGTACCTCATGCGAGCTGACCGATCCCGGAGCGCTGTCATCGCGCTCACCGGAGTTCTTGCCCTTGCCCTCACCGCCTGTTCCGGCGGCAGCGGTGAACCGTCCGGTCCGGCCGACCTGAAGATGGCGCTCTGGTCGTCCAACAAGGACCACCTGGCGCTGTTGCAGAAGGTCGGCGACGCCTACGTCGCGGAGCACGGCGACCAGGTCTCGTCGATCACGTTCGAGCCCGTCACGAACCCGGACTACATCGCCGGGCTGACCACGCAGCTCGCCGGTGGCGACGTGCCCGACCTGGCCTGGGTCCCCGAGGCCAGCGGCCCCGAGTTCGTCGCCTCGGGTGTCCTGCACGAGGTCGGCGGCACCCTGAAGGGCACCGACGGCTACGACCTCGGCGACATCCTGCCCGCCGCGCTCGCGCCCTGGCAGGACGACAAGGGCGGCGTCTACGCCTACCCGTTCTCCAACTCGCCGTTCGCGCTCTACGTCAACGAGACCCTGCTGGAGAAGGCCGGCCAGCCCGATGTGACGGCACTGGCCGGAACCCCGGACTACACCTGGCAGAGGATCGCCGACATCGCCGCGGCGACCCACGACAAGACCGGGGCCGTGGGGTTGAACGTCCCGGCGTTCAACCCGACGAACTGGAGCGCGGTGACCATGCTCAGCACCGCGTGGGGTGCCGCACCATGGTCCGCGGACGGCACGACGTGCGAGTTCACCTCGCCGGCGATGATCGGCTATCTGACCTGGTACCAGGAGCAGATGAAGCGCGGCGCCATCCCGGCCGTCTCCGGGAACGCGGCGCCCGCGGCGTTCGCCGGCGGCGACGTGGCCTTCAGCGTCGCGCAGCTCAGCCAGTCGGGCAGCCTCGACGACAGCTTCGAGTGGTCGTTCCTGCCCCTGCCCGCCGGACCGTCGGGCTACCACCCGATCGTCGGGCAGGCCGGGGTGAGCGTGCTGGAACGCAGCGAGCACAAGGAGCAGGCGGCCGGATTCCTCGCCTACCTGACGAACCCCGCGAACGCCGAGCTGCTCGCCCAGTTCTTCCCGCCGCCCCGGGCGTCGCTGCTCAACGTGGAGACCCTCGCCCAGGCCGCGCCGAAGCTCTCGCCCGAGCAGATCCAGTCGGCGATCATCGACGTGGTGCCCAAGGCCTCGGTGAAGGCGCAGCACCCGGTGCTCTCGCAGTTCTCCGACAAGGTCCGCGCCGGACTCGACCCGGTGTGGTCGGGAGGCGACGTGACCGCCGCCGTCACCGGCGTCTGCGAACAGATCTCGCCGACCCTCAAGGGCTGACCCCAGTGGCCGTACGCACCTCCCAGAGCCGGCGGCCCCGTCCTGACGGGGACCGCTGGCTCGGCGTGGCCTTCGTCGCGCCCCAGATCCTCGGCGTCATCGTCCTCGGTGTCGTCCCCTTCCTCTTCGTCATCTGGTACAGCCTCAACGAGTGGCGGCCGCTCACCGGCGAGATGGAGTTCATCGGCCTCGGCAACTACACCAGCCTCTTCGCCGACCCGGCCTTCTCCGCCTCGGTGCTCGCCAGCCTGCTCTTCAGCGCCGGTGTCCTGGGGCTGAACCTGGTGATCGCCATCAGCCTCGCCGTCCTGCTCAACCGGCGGATGAAGGGCATCACCGCCTTCCGGACGATCTTCTTCTCGCCCGTCGTGGTGTCCGTGGTCGCCTGGTCGGTGACCTGGGGATTCCTCCTCGCGCCCGACGGCGGCCTCAACGGCGTCCTCCGGTTGTTCGGCGTCGACGGGACCAACTGGCTCGCCGACCCGTCCACCGCACTCGTCTCCCTCGTCGTCGTGCAGGTGTTCAAGGGCGTCGGCATGAACATGGTGCTCTTCCTCGCCGCGCTCCAGGGCGTCCCGGAGGAGATCCGGGAGGCCGCCCAGCTGGACGGCGCGTCGCCGTGGAAGTCCTTCTGGTCGATCACGGTCCCGATGATCGCGCCGACGATCCTGCTCACCGGGATCCTCACCACCATCGGCTCGCTCGAGGTGTTCGCCCCGGTCCAGCTGCTCACCGGCGGCGGGCCCGGAGACAGCACCAACGTCCTGCCGTTCCTCCTCTACCGCACCGCCTTCGTCAGCCAGCAGTTCGGGTACGCCAGCGCCATCGGCGTCGTGCTCTTCGCCATCATCCTGGTGCTGACGATGCTGCAGTGGACCTCCCGCCGGAAGTGGGTGCACGATGAGGTCTGACGCGTCGAGCGCGGCGCGCAGCCGCGAGCGGGTGGTCACCGCCACGCTGTACGTGCTGCTCGTGGCCGCGTCCATCCCGTTCCTCTATCCGACACTGTGGATGTTCTTCTCGGCGTTCAAGCCGGCGAACGAGATCTTCCTGCAGCCGCCCGCGTTGCTGCCCCGGGAGTGGACGCTGGACGGGTTCACGCGGGTGTTCACCGCGCAGCCGTTCCTCCAGCAGTACGGCAACTCGCTGTACATCGCGGCGATCGTCACGGTGGCGTCGATCCTGCTGTCGGCGATGGCCGGGTACGCCTTCGCCCGCATCCGGTTCCCGCTGCGCAACGCGGCGTTCACGCTGATGCTCGCGGTGATGATGGTGCCGACCGAGGTGACGATCATCCCGATCTTCACGGCGGTCAACGCGATGGGTCTCAGCGACACGCACTGGCCGCTGATCGTCCTGCCGATCCTCGGGCCCACCGCGGTCGTCTCGGTGTTCATCTTCCGGCAGCACTTCCTCAGCTTCCCCAAAGAGTACGAGGAGGCCGCCCGGCTGGACGGCGTGTCCCGGGCCGGGGTGTTCTTCCGGATCGCCCTTCCGCTGGCCAAACCGGCGATCGCGGCGGTCGGGATCATGGCGTTCCTGCGCTCGTTCAACATGTACTTCGAGGCGCTCATCTTCCTGCGGACGCCCGAGAACTTCACCCTCGGCCTCGCGATCACGCGTTACCAGGACTTCTACGGCGAGCAGATGTGGAACACGCAGCTCGGCGCGGCGTCGCTGACCGTCGTCCCGATCCTCGTGGTGTTCCTGATCGCGCAGAAGCAGTTCGTGCAAGGACTCGCCCAGACCGGGCTCAAAGGATGACCAGCGATGAAGGAGTCGAGATGACGCGGGATCAGCGACACCCCCTGATGCCGCCGGCGCTCAGCCGGCGCAACTTCCTGGTCGGCGCCGGCACCACAGCGGCACTGCTCGCGGCCGGGGCGCCGGCGCTGGCCACCTCGGCCGGCACCGTGCTGCCGCTGGTCGCGCCGCTCCCGGCCGGGCAGCCGGTGCGGACCCTGTTCGCGCCGAATGAGCAGGTGCTGGCCGCGTACCTGATGATCGTCGCACCGCTCGCCAACAGTGTCCGGGACGTCGCACCGAACTACGGGTGGATGGAGGACGGCTGGCAGCGCACGCCCAACCAGCCGTACAACTCCCGGATCATGGAGCACGTCGCCACGCTCTCGTGGTTCTACGCCAACGATCGATCCTGGAACCCGTACTACCGTGATCCCGCTCTTCTCGCCCGGCTGGACGCGGCCCTCGGCTACTACCTCTCGCTGCAGCACGCCGACGGGTCCTACCCGGAGTACTCGCCGACCGAGCACCATCTCTCCCCGACCGGCTTCGGCACCGTCGCGCTGGCCGCCGTCCTGCGCGATCTCCGCGCGGCCGGTGAGCTCTACGAGCGCCGCGTGCAGATCCGCGACGCCATCCGGGCCAGCTCCGCGTGGCTCGTCGACACCTCCAAACCGCACTGGAACCGCCCGGTCCAGTTCGCCAACCAGGTCGTCGCGGGACTCTCCGGCGTGGTCGAGGCGGCGCACATCCTCGGTGAGCCGGCGGTCAGCGCCGCCGTCCCGAACCGGCTGCAGATCATCCTCAAGGACGGGCAGGCGCCCGCCGGGTTCTTCCACGAGCCGGTGGCCCCGGACGCCGGATACAACTTCGACGTGATGCTGCCCGACCTCGGCGCGCTGTACCAGCGGCTGCCCGACCCGGCCGTCATCCGGCTGGCCGAACGGTTCGCCGACTGGTTCGGCTACGTCGTCGTGATGGAACCCGGGCGCGACGAGGGTTTCATCCTGTCCGGGACGAGCGCCCGCAACATCGTCCCGACGTTCGTCACCACCCCGGTGGACGACCTGGACCGCAGCGCGCTCGCCCGGGTCCTGCTGCCGCACGTGCCCGCGCTGGGCGCGTTCTTCGCCAGCGCGGAGGAGAAGACGCAGGCGCGCAACGCCTGGCGGGCGTCCACCGCGCCGGTCTCGCCCCGGAAGAAGCAGGACTCGTCGCCCCGGCTGCACATGCACGTCCCGCAGGCCCCGGCCGGGATCCCCGGCTCCCAGCGGGACGCGCGGGCCGCCGCGCTGCGCTACCGGCGCGAGTCCACGTTCACCGAACTGCGCAAGGGCACCCTCGACCAGCAGTACGTGTTCGTCCGCCGTCCCGGCTACTACACCGCCGGGCTGTACGGCGTACGGCCGAACTCGCTGCAGCGGATGGGGACGAACGCCTTCTGGCATCCCGTCGCGGGCATGCTGGCCCTGACCGTCAACAGCACCGGCCCGGACGACTGGACGACCGTCGCCGACACCGTCGGCACCGCGTCCTCCCGGGGCCCGGTGACCGCGACCCACCATGCCGGGCCGACGGCGTCCGGTGCGGTCATCGCGGCGGACGCGCTGACCGGATATACCGGCGTGTTCACCACCAGGTACGTGACGGCGGACGGCGCGGTGACGACCGACGTGACGCACCGTGCCGACGGGATCAGGCGGGTGCTGAGCACACCGGGAGCCTCCCGGGAACGCATTCCCCTGATCATCGGCACCGGAGATCAGGTGGTGTTCGCGAACGGCACGCCGGCGCCGTACGGACAGGAGACGATCACCGTCACCCGGGGGATCACCGTCACCCGTGGCGGCATGCGGTTCATCATCGACTGGGGGGTGGAGCGGGAGGCGAAGTACGCCCCGATGGACCGGTCGTACCTCGGTGATCGCACTCATCGCATCCTGACCGTCAGCTTCTCCGGGACGCTGTCCGTCGATCTCCGCGTCGTGCCGGTGACCTGAGCCGAGAGGTAGCCCGCTCGGACGCTGAGCGAGGATATGCTCAGAAAACTGTGCAAAACGGCCCGCTTCGACTGCTGGGGACCGGGCCACGGGCCGCGGCCCGGCAGGCCGGTGTCCTCCTCAGCGTGGCCGGGTTACTGGCCCTGCTCGGCATCGCCAACGATCCGGGCCGGGCCGACCGGCTGCTGATCGTGGCCCTCTGCGACGCCGCGCTCGCCCTGATCGCGCTGCTGGTGCCGTGGGACCGGCTGCACCCGAACGCGCCGGCCCTGGCCGGACTCGGCGGCTTCGGCGTCCTCGGCCTGTCCACCTGGTCGTTCGGTGGGATCGCGGCCGGCACCGGGCCGTTCCTGGTGCTGCTGTACGCCTGGGCCGCCCTGCACTTCCCACGCTGGCTGCTGGCCGCCTACGCGCTGCCGGCCACCCTCGCCTACGTGGTTCCGCTGATCATCACCGGTCAGTCGCCGATGGTGATCGGCAGCGCGTTCATCCTGATGCCGGCCGCCCTCGCGATCGCCTTCCTGATCGAGGCCCAGGCCCGCGGTCTGCGCGAGGACCGGGCCCGGCTGGCCCGGATCGAGCAGTGGCGAACCGCAATGATCAACACCCTGGCCCATGACGTACGGGCACCGCTGAGCACCGTACGCGTGGTGCTGGAGGAACTGCGCGAGTCGTCCACCGGCCAGCACGCCCGCATGCTCGACGCGGGTCTGCGGCAGACCGCCCGGATCGCCCGGCTCGCCGACAGCCTCCTCGACGTGCACCGCATCGACAGCTCCGGCGAACTCAAGCTCGACCGCGCCCACCACCCGGCACACGCCCTGGTCAAGGACGCGCTGTCGTACGTCCGCGACGACGCCGACGTGCGCGCCGACGTGGACGAGGACGTCACCCTCTACGTCGACCGGCAGCGTTTCGAGCAGATCCTGCTCAACCTGATCACCAACGCCCTGCGGTACGGGGCCCCGCCGGTGATCGTGCGGGTCGTCCGGGCCGGGGCGTACCACCGTCTGGAAGTCCGCGACCACGGGCCGGGCATCCCGGAGACGCTGCGCCCGCGCCTGTTCGGCCAGTTCGCCGCCGAAGGCGCGCAGGGTGTCGGGCTGGGCCTGTGGATCGTCCGCCAGTTCGCCGCCGCGCACGGGGGAGAGGCCGCCGCCGAAGCCCGCGAGCCCGGCGTCGCCATGGTCGTGACCTTCCCGGTGCCCGAATCCTGAGACCGGCCTGCCCGGTCAGCGCGACCGGGGCGGCGTCACCCCACCGCCGGGCGGCTGATCCCAGCCCGGCGGCAACCCGGCCGGCAGCGGCGGCCAGGACGGGTCCGGCGTGAAGTCGCACCATGAGCCGTCGAACGGGAACACCCCCGCCTCCACCAGCCCGATCACCTCCTTGCCGGCCCGGCGCACCCGGTCCTCGTCGTCGACCCAGTACGACTCCGGCTCGGCCAGCCGGGCGACGAACTCCTCCTCGTCCTTCCACCGCCACGAACGGTCCGGCTCGACCACCACGTCGAGATCCCAGTCCGTGGTGTCGACACCGGCGATCCCGTCACCACGCCAGATCAGCGAGGGGGCCTCCAGGTTCGCGTACCACCGGAAGAATTCGCCCTCCGGGGTGAAGAACCACCGGATCGAATAGTCGCGCTCCCGCCAGTGCCAGCTCAGCACCCCGTGGTCGATCGAATGCGACATCGGGATCCGGTCCGACGACGACCACTCCGGCAGCGGGGTGGCCGCCATGCCCCGCCCGTCCGGCATGTTGAAATGCCAGGCCCGGGTGCCGGCCGGCGCCCATAGCACCACCGCGTCACCCCGCTCCTCGACCACCCGCAACGGCAGCACCAGACTGGGACGTTCCCGCTGCCAGTGACGCAGGTGAACGACCTCGCCAGGGATCAACGAATCCGACATGCGCCCAGGCTATCGACTCGGCCGGCCCCGTTCAGGCCGGCGTGCCGTACTCCTCTCGGCCGACGCGGTCGACCTCGGTGCGGGCGACCGCCGCGTCCCGCTGACCGGCCAGCGCTAGCCGCCGCTCGTCGGCGAGGAACCCGTCGTACCCCGCCTGATCGCCGAATTCGATCAGCTGGATCTCGGTCGGCCCGCCGGTTCCGGTGATCCGTTCCAGCAGACGCCCGCCGTGGTCGGGGAGAAGATCCAGGACCGCGTTCTCGTACGCGTTCAGAGCCTCGTCCGCCCCCGGCCGTGCCCACAGCCGCACCCGGAGCCGGACGGCCCGCAGGCTCTTGTCCATCACATGCTCCCGGCGCACCCCGTCCGGCATCAGATCACCGAGCTCACCGGTGGCCCGGAACCCGGACCGCTCGTACAGCGCCCGGGCGTTGGTGTTGCCCTCCACCACGGACAGTCGCAGCGTGGCCGCGCCCACCCCGCGGGCCCAGTCCTCCACCGCACGCATGAGCAGGTCACCGACACCACGGCCACGGCCGGCCGGGGACACGTACATCGAGATCAGTTCGATCACCGTCCCGTCCCCGGCCGGCATCCCGCCGGCCATGCCGACGGCCCGGCCATCATCGAAGACCATCACGTTGTACGAGCCCGGGACCTCCAGCCGGGCCCGCCATCGGTCCTCCCGGTCCCCGTCGCCCTGCCAGTCGGCGAGCTGGGAGCCGAACGCGTACCCCGCTTCGGTCAGCGCGAGAAGCCGCAGCTCACGCCAGTGCGCCCAGTCGTCGGTGGTCAGAACCCGTGTCTCGATCACCCGCTGACCCTAATTTTCCGCCGCACCCGGGCGATAGCGATTTCTTGTCGTACCCGGGCGATAGCGTGCGGGTCCTCGATGCGGGTGGATGGAGTTCGGGCATGCGGGACACAGAGATCGACGAGGACACGTTCGTCCTCCCGTCCGCCTGGCTGCGGCAGCGGACGCCGCGCCGGGGCAGCGAGCGGATCACACCGTTCGTGCCCGACCCGGAGGCCCGCACCCTGACCCAGCGGATCGTGGCCGACCCGTCCCGTGGCATCAAGGGCCTGCTGGAGGCCTCCACCACCCCGGAGCCGGTGCGGGCGGCGGCGCTGGCCTGGCGCCGCCGCGACCCGGCCGCCCCGCCGCTCGGGGCGGCGGTGATCGCCGCGCTCAAGGCCGCCGGGCAGCAGGGGCACGTCGACGACATGATCAAACACGCCGACCTGTGGATCGCCGAGCGCGGCCTGACGTTCGCCGCGGTCGCCGCGGTGGAGCTGTTGTCGCTGGTGGTGCTGGACGACACGGCGCCACCGCATCACCGGTTCTGGAGCACCCACGCGCGCGGCGTCCGCCACCTGCGGCCCGGCGAGGCGAGCCCACCCGGCGGGGCGGACACCCCGCTGCAGATCCTGCTGCGGGTCCGCGCCGCGCTGGCCGCCGCGCCCGGCGACGAGTTCGACCGGGCGGTGGCCGCGCTGGAGCCGTTCCGCGGTGGGCATCCGGAGACCCGGGTGGCCTGCTCGGTCCTGGTCCCCCGGGCCGACTGGGTGGCCGCCGACGTGGCGGACGCGCTGGCCGACGACGACTCCGGCCGGATCGGCATGCTGATGTACGCGACCGGCACCAGCGAGCAGGCCGAGGCCCTGGCCCCGCACAGCGACCTGTGGCGGTTCATGCGCCGTCCGGGCATGGTGTTCACCCTGATCGACGGGCTGGGCGCGGGCGCCGCGCCGGCGATGTTCCGCTGGATCGACCGCGACCTCGGTGACCTGCTCGGGGTGGCCAACGAGCGCTGGCTGCTGTCGGTGCTGGCCACCCTGCCCGGTGATCACGTGATCCGCGGCCTGGTCGAGCGGGTCACCGCCCGGAACGTGCGGCCCGCCCTGTTCGAGGCGATCAGCCGGTTCCCGGCCCGAGGGATCCGGATCCTGGCCGAGGAGGCCGGCACCCCGGCCGTCGACGAGCTGCTGCGCACCCACGTGCTGGGCCATCTCGACCTGGTCGATCGGGTCGTCCCGGCGCTCAGCCCGGCCGCCGTCGCCCGGGTGGAGGCGATCGTGAGCACCGCCACCAGCGTGCCGGTTGCTCCGCTGTCCGCGGTGCCCCACGTTCTGGTCCAGCCACCCTGGCAGAACCGTGTGAAGGTCGCGAAACCGGCCGTCGTCCCCGGTCTGACCTGCCCCGATCCGGCTTCGGTGAGCTGGCGGCCCGGCGAGCGGGAGCAGTGGACGCGGCTGCGGGCGGCCTATCTGGAGGACGACGCCGGCCACTGGGCCCGGATCGCCGGGAAGATCGCGGCGGACAAGGCGCCGTGGTATGAGGCGCGCCTCTTCTTCGTCCAGGCCCCCGAGGAGCTGGCCCGCCCGCTGCTGGCCACCTGGCAGGTGCGCCACATCTGGGACGCCGACGTGATGCGGATCGTCGCGGCCCGGTTCGACGCCGCCGCACTCCCCGCGGTGCTGGCCAGCGCCCGGGAGTTCCCGGCCGACCAGAGCCCGATCCTGCTGCCGTTCTCGTCCCCCGAGCTGGCCGTGCAGATGGCCGACTGGCTGGCCCGGCTCAAGTCGCTGCGCAAGACCGCCCTGGCCTGGCTGCTGCGGCACCCGGCCGAGGCGGCCCGCGCGCTGGTCCCACCGGCTCTCGGCAAAGCCGGCACCGGGCGCCGGCAGGCCGAGCGGGCGCTGCTCACCCTGCACGGCAACGGCCACACCGGGCACGTCCGGGCGGCTGCCGACAGCTACGGCCCGGAGGCGGCCGCCGCGATCGAGGCGCTGCTGTCCACCGACCCGTTGCAGGTGCTCCCGCCCCGGATGCCGGCGGCACCGGTGTGGGCGGCACCCGGCCTGCTGCCCCCGGTGCGCCTGCGCGACGGCTCCGGGGCGTTGCCCGCCGAGACCGCGGTCCACCTGGTGACCATGTTGATGATCAGCAAGCCCGGTGAGCCGTACGCCGGTGTGGACCTGGTCCGGGCGGCGGTCGATCCGGCCGACCTCGCCGAGTTCGGCTGGGCGCTGTTCCAGATGTGGCAGTCGGCCGGCGCCCCCGCCAAGGAGAACTGGGTGCTCGACGCCCTCGGCCTGACCGGCGACGACGAGACGGTCCGCCGCCTCGCCCCGCTGATCCTGGCCTGGCCCGGCGAGGGCGGGCACGCCAGGGCGGTCGCCGGGGTGGGCGTGCTCGCCGGGATCGGCACCGGCGTCGCCCTGATGCACCTGCACCGGATCGCGCAGCGGGCCAAGTTCAAGGGCCTGAAGACGGCCGCCGCCACCAGGATGGACGAGGTGGCCGACAGCCTCGGTCTGAGCACCGAGCAACTGGCCGACCGGCTCGTCCCCGACCTCGGCCTGGACGCCGACGGCAGCCTGCGGCTGGACTACGGGCCGCGCCGGTTCACCGTCGGCTTCGACGAGCAGCTGCGGCCGTTCGTCGTCGACGAGCAGGGCAGACGTCTCAAGGCGCTGCCGAGACCCGGTGCCCGCGACGACGCGGACCTGGCGCCGGCCGCCTACCGGCGGTTCACCGCCCTGAAGAAGGACGTGCGCACCATCGCGGCCGACCAGGTGCGCCGTCTGGAGCAGGCGATGGTCACCGGCCGCCGGTGGACCGGGGCCGAGTTCCGGGAGCTGTTCGCCGGTCACCCGTTGCTCTGGCACATCGTCCGCCGCCTGGTGTGGGGCCGGTTCGACACCTCCGGGGCGCTGACCGGCACCCTGCGGATCGCCGAGGACCGGTCGCTCGCCACCGTCGCCGACGAGCCCACCACCCTCGCCGGCGACGAGATCGTCGGCATCGTCCACCCGCTCCAGCTCGGTGCCGAGGAGGCCGGCGGGTGGGCCCGGGTGTTCGCCGACTACGAGATCCTGCAGCCGTTCCCGCAGCTCGGCCGGGCCCGGTTCACCCTGACCGCGGACGAGACGGCAGGCCCCCGGCTGGCACGTTTCGAGGGCCTGCGCGTGCCGACGACCAAGCTGCTCGGCCTGGAGCGGCGCGGCTGGCGGCGGGAGAGCCCTCAGGACGGCGGCATCCAGTCGGTGTTCGAGAAGCAGGTCGGTTCCGGCCTGACGATGATGGTGCAGATGGACCCGGGCATCGCGGTCGGCGAGCTGGCGTACTTCCCGGATCAGAAGCTGGAGTCGGTCTTCCTCCACAACGGCACCGGCACCTGGTGGTTCGACAACAAGGGCGAGGTGCCGCTGAAGGATCTGGACCCGGTGGCGCTGTCCGAGATCGTGCGTGACCTGACCGAGGTGACGGCCTGACCGCGTACCAGAAAGCGGGTCTCGATGTGTGGTTTTGGGGACGGCTGAACGGATGATTATGCGGTAGTCTGTATAGGTATCATCGGATCGATCGGACGGAGGATGGCCCTGCCGTGAGATAAGAAGCCAGGTGGGCGCCCGTGACGACGGTGTTTCGGGGCCGGATTCCCTGGAGTCTGCGTGCGTATTCTTCTTCTCGTCTCGGCGTTCAACGGTCTCAGTCAGCGGGTGTGGTGCCGGCTGCGGGATTCCGGGCACGACGTGGGTGTGCTGCTGGCGACCGGTGGCGACGGCAGTGACATCGCCGACGGCGTGCGGGCGGTTCGGCCCGACCTGATCCTGTGCCCGTTCCTCAAGGACCGGGTGCCGGCCGAGGTGTGGCAGCACTGGCGCACCGTGATCATCCACCCCGGGCCGGTCGGTGATCGTGGACCGTCGTCGCTGGACTGGGCGATCAGTGAGGGTGTGCCGCGCTGGGGTGTCACCGCGCTGCAAGCCGTGGAGGAGATGGACGCCGGGCCGATCTGGGCCACCCGGACCTTCGCCATGCCGGCTGCGGCGGTGCGGAAGTCGGCCCTCTACAACGGGCTGGTCGCCGACGCCGCACTGGAGTGTGTGGACGAGGTGGTGGCGAAGGCCGCCGACCCCGGGTTCGTGCCGGTGCCGGCTGAGGACCTGCCGGTGGGGGTGCCCGGGGCGCGGTTGCGGCCGATGATGCGCCAGGACGATCGCCGGTTCGACTGGAGTGATCCGGCCGAGTCGGTGGTCCGGGCCATCCGGGCCGCCGACGGGGCGCCCGGTGTGCGGACACGGATCGCCGGGCGGGACGTCTTCGCCTACGACGCCCATCCGGGGCCGGTGGTGGACGCCGCGCCGGGGACCGTGGTCGGCCGCCGCGACGACGCGATCCTGGTGGCGGCCGGTGACAGCAGTGTCTGGGTCGGTCATCTCCGCCCGTGCGGCCCGCATCCCGCTTCCGCTTCCGCTTCCGCTTCCGCTTCCGCTTCCGCTTCCGCTCCCGCTCCCGCTCCCGCTCCAGCTTCGGCTTCGGCTTCGGCTTCGGCTTCGGCTTCGGCTTCGGCTTCGGGACCAGCCTCCGTCCCGGCTTCCGGCCATCCATCCATCCCGGCTTCCGGTGTCCCGGCTCTCGGTCATCCGGTCGGCCCGGCTTCCGGCGTCCCGGCTTCTGACGGCCCGGCCTTTGACGGCCCGGCTTCTGGCGGTGCGGCTTCTGGGGGTGCGGCTTCTGACGGCCCGGCTTCTGGCGGTGCGGCTTCCGGGGGTGCGGCTCTCGGACGTCCGTTCGGTCTGGGTTCCGGAAGTCCGGCGGGGGTCGGCGGGGTGGTTGGGGCCGTCAAGCTTCCGGCTGCCTCTGTGCTCGGGGACGGGATCGCGGAGCTGGCGGGGGAGTTCGGGGCGGGGCGGCGTGAGGTGTCGTATCGGCGGGACGGTGCTGTCGGATGGGTGGAGTTCGACTTCTACAACGGGGCCATGGGGGTCGCGCACTGCCGGCGGCTTCTTGACACTCTCCGGCACGCGGTGAGCCAGGACACCAGTGTGCTGGTGCTGGTCAGCGGGTCCGAGGTGTTCAGCAACGGCATCCACCTCAACCTGGTGCACGAGTCGGCGGACCCGGCGCGGACCGCCTGGGACAACATCCGGGCCATCAACGACGTCTGCCGGGAGATCGTCTCCTGCACCGGGCAGACCGTGATCGCCGGCGTCGCGGGCAGTGCCGGAGCCGGTGGGGTGATGCTCGCACTCGGTGCGGACGTGGTGGCGGCCCGCAGTGGGATCGTGCTCAACCCGTACTACGACATCGGCCTCTATGGCTCCGAACTGCACAGTCTCACCCTGCCCCGGCGGGTCGGCCCCGAACAGGCCCGGCGCCTGCTCGACGACCGGCTGCCGGTCGGGACCGAACAGGCGCTGGCCATCGGACTGGTCGACCAGGTCGGGCCGCGTGAGCCGGGGGAGTATCGCGAGTGGCTGGCCGCGCTGGCTGACCGGTATGCCGCGCTGCCACCGACCCACAGCCTGCACCGTGACAAGGCCGCGGCGCTGGAGCGGACCCCGATGCCGCCGGACGCCTACGAACTACGCGAACTTGCCGAAATGAGCCACGACATGTTCGACGACCGGTCCGGGTTCGGGGCGGCCCGGAACGCGTTCGTCGGCAAGATCCGCCCCACCGAGACCCCGGCCCGCCTGCGCTTCCCCGCACCCGTCGCCGCCGAAGCCGCTGCCGCTGGGCCTGACGCCATCGCCGGGTCCTCAGCCGTCGGGTCTGGCGCTGTCGGGTCTGGCGCTGTCGGGTCCGTCGCTGTCGGGTCCGTCGCTGTCGGGTCTGGCGCCGTCGGGTCTGGCGCTGTCGGGTCCGGCGGTGTCGGGTCTGTCAGCGTCGGGTCCGCCGCGTTCGGGCCTGTCGTTCCGGTGTCCGAGGCCGCGACGTTCGAACCCGCGATGCTTGACGCCGACCCGGCCGACGCCGGGACGTCCAGGACCGCGAGGTCGGAAGCCACGGTGTTCGAAGCCCCGGCCCTGGAAGCCGTCGTGCTTGAAGCCTCGACGCTGGAGCCCGTATCGCTCGAAGTCGGGGCGTTCGAAGCCGAGTCCTCCCATCCCGCGCCGCCGAATGCCGCAACCCTGGAAGCCTCGGCGCTGGAAAAGACAAGTGCCTGCAACGCCGGAGCACGATGACGCGATCCGCGAGACAGCAACAGCTCCGGCGTGACCCGGCGCTGGAGAGCTTCCGAGGTCAGACCGTGTGCCGATTTGTGGCTCGAATCGAGCCACAAATCGGC
>NZ_JBNZCE010000034.1:0-49479 GCF_050589265.1 Actinoplanes sp. G11-F43 | reverse complement strand
AAGTCGGCACGCGCTTCAGACGGCCAGGCCGAAGGCGATGCCGTCGAGGATGTCGTGCTCCGAGGCGATCACGAAGTCGTGCCCGGACCGCTCACCGATCAACTTCATGATCAGGGCGCCGGCCCCGATCACGTCGGCCCGCCCCGGATGCATCACCGGCAGCTCCAGCCGCTCGGCCACCGTCATCGCCAGCAGCTCATCGGTCACCCGGGCCACCACCGGCGCGTCGACCCGGCTGTGGTGGATCCGCTCCGAGTCGTACTCGTCCAGCCCGTGCGCCAGCGCGGCCACCGTGGTCACCGTCCCGGCCAGCCCGACCAGCGTCTTCGCCTCCCGGCCGCCGACCGCCGCCAGCGCGGTGTCGATCGCCGCGACGATGTCCGCCTCGGCCGCCGCCAGCTCGGCCGCCGTCGGCGGGTCACCGTGCAGATGCCGCTCGGTCATCCGGACACAGCCGATGTCCATCGAGATCGACCGCTCGACCGTGGTGGTCCCGGTGACGAACTCGGTGGAGCCGCCACCCAGGTCGTACACCAGATAGGGCCCGTCGGCGTCCAGCCCGCGGACCGCCCCGTCGAAGGAGAGCTGCGCCTCCTGCGCGCCGGTGATCACCTCCGGGTCGATGCCCAGCACCCCGCGGACCATGTCCCGGAAGTCCTGCGCGTTCGAGGCGTCCCGGCTGGCCGAGGTGGCGCACATCCGCACCCGGGTGACCCCCAGTTCGGCGATCTCGGCGGCATAACCGAGAAGAGCCTTGCGGGTACGCTCGATCGCGCCCGGCGCCAGCATCCCGGTCCGGTCCACTCCCTCACCCAGCCGGACGATCTCCATCCGGCGGGCCACGTCGACCAGTTCGTCCCCGCTCACGTCGGCGATCAGCAGGCGGATGGCGTTGGTGCCGCAGTCGATCGCGGCGACACGCACGCTCACAGGTGCAACAGCATTCTCGTGTTCCCCAGCGTGTTCGGTTTGACCCGTTCCAGGTCAAGGAATTCGGCGACACCTTCGTCGTACGACCGGAGCAGTTGCTCGTAGACCCCGTGCGGCACCGGCGCGCCGTCGATCTCGGTGAACCCGAACGACCCGAAGAAGCGGGTCTCGAAGGTGAGACAGAACACACGGCGCACGCCGAGTTCGCGCGCCTGGTCCAGCAGCGCCGCGACGATCCGGTGGCCGATCCTCTGACCGCGCCGGGCCGGGTCGACGGCCACCGTGCGGATCTCGGCCAGGTCCTCCCACATCACGTGCAGGGCGCCGCAGCCGGCCACCGTGCCGTCCTCCGCCTCGGCCACCCAGAACTCCTGGACCTGCTCGTACAGGGTGACGGTGGCCTTGCTCAGCAGACGCCGATCGGTGGTGTAGGTGTCCACCAGGGACCGGATCGACCGGATGTCCCCGGTCCTCGCGCGGCGAACGGTCACTCGTCGACCGTGATCCGCACGCAGGGGCCGCCCGCCCAGTAGGGCTCGATCGCGTCCCGCACCTCGTCACCGAACGGGTTGACGCCCCGCCCGGCGGCCAGCGCGTGCCCGAGGTGGACGTGCAGGCACTTCACCCGGTCCGGCATGCCACCGGCCGAGACGTTCTTGATCTCCGGCACGTCGTCGATGGCGGTCCGCCGGTCCAGATAGTCCTGGTGTGCCGCGGCGTACTTCCTCGCCAGCTCGGGATCGGTGCTCAGCCGCTCCTGCATGTCCCGCATCACCCCGGCCGACTCCAGCCGGCTGCACGCGGCGGTGGCATGCGGGCAGGTCAGGTAGAACAGGGTCGGGAAGGGCGTGCCGTCGTCCAGACGTGGCGAGGTCTCCACCACGTCGGGGTTGCCACACGGGCAGCGGTGCGCGACCGCCCGGGTGCCACGGGGGCGGCGGCCGAGCTGGGCCGCCACGATGTCGAGGTCGGCGGGTGTGGGTTGTTCCATCGGTCCGGGTTCAGTCCTGAGGCTCGGCGTTGGCGGCTTCGACACTGCTCCACAGCGTGTCGTACCAGCGGTCCGGGTCGGCCGCCGGGGCTTGCTCCGCGGCCTTGCGAGCGGCGCTCTCCTTGTCGTTCACGACCAGGAGGGGCGTCTCGCCGGGGCGCACGTAGAAGAACGTCTCACGGGCCTGGATGCGCAGGTAGTCGTCGTCGCGCCACTTGGCCAGTTCCTTCGCCGTCCGGGCGATCGCGGCACGCTGGTCGTCGGTGGCCCGCTCCATCTCGGCGATCTGGGACTCCTGCTCCAGATACACCCGAAGGGGGTACGTGTAGGCCAGTGCCAGCGCCACGACCAGCGCGATCAGGACGGTGGCCCGGCTGGTCAGCGCGCGCGGGCGGGGCGCGTCGGTGCGCTCGGCGGCGGCGCCGCCCTTCGAGGCCCCGGCCGTACGCCGTGCGGAGGGTGCCCGGACCGGTCCGGTGTTACGGGTGGTGCTGCTGTTACGGGTGGTGCCGCGGGACCGCGCGGCCGTGGTGGTCCGGGACGCCGTGGGACGCCCACCCGCACCGGCACGGCGTCGGGTCGGGCCCTGGCCGCTCGGTGTGCGGCGCTCCGTCATCCCCGACCTCCCGCCTCTGTGGCGCCCCCGAATTCGTGGCACCCGCCTGAGAACCTATTCCTCCACACGCGGGTGCCACAAACTGAGCGGTCTTCGATGCGACGAGGGCCGGGTCACCCGGCGCCGACCAGCGAATCCGGGCGGTCCGGACCCACGTCGCGTCGAAGACTGCTCATCCGATGATCCGCTATGGAATCGTCAGGCGACGCGGTAACGCGGGAACGCGCCCGCTCCGGCGTACCGGGCGGCGCTCTCCAGCTGCTCCTCGATGCGCAGCAGCTGGTTGTACTTCGCGACCCGGTCGGACCGCGCCGGGGCACCGGTCTTGATCTGGCCGGAGCCGACCGCGACGGCCAGGTCGGCGATGGTGACGTCCTCGGTCTCACCCGAGCGGTGCGACATCATCGTCTTGAAGCCGGCCCGGTGGGCCAGGTCCACGGCGTCCAGCGTCTCGGTCAGCGAACCGATCTGGTTCACCTTGACCAGCAGGGCGTTGGCGGCCTGCTCGGCGACGCCACGGGCCAGGCGCTGCGGGTTGGTGACGAACAGGTCGTCGCCGACGATCTGCACCTTGTCACCGAGCTGGGCGGTCATCGCGCTCCAGCCGGCCCAGTCCTCCTCGTCCAGCGGGTCCTCGATGGAGACGATCGGGAAGTCGGCGGCCAGCTTCGCGTAGTACGCGATCATCTCGTCGGTCGACTTCGGCGCGCCCTCGAAGACGTACGCCCCGTCCTTGTGGAACTCGGTCGCCGCGACGTCCATCGCCAGCACGATGTCGCTGCCCAGGTTGTAGCCGGCGGCCTGCACGGCCTCCGCGATCAGCTCCAGGGCCGCGACGTTCGCCGACAGGTTCGGCGCGAAGCCGCCCTCGTCGCCGAGGCCGGTGGACAGGCCCTTCTTCTTCAGCACCGACTTGAGCGCGTGGTAGACCTCGGCGCCGCTGCGGACGGCCTCGCGGAAGGTCGGGGCGCCGATCGGCGCGATCATGAACTCCTGCACGTCGACGTTGGAGTCGGCGTGCGACCCACCGTTCAGGATGTTCATCATCGGCACCGGCAGCAGCGACGCGTTCGGGCCGCCCAGGTAGCGGAACAGCGGCAGCTCGGCGGAGGCCGCGGCGGCCTTCGCGACGGCCAGCGAGACGCCGAGGATCGCGTTGGCGCCCAGCGCCGACTTGTCCGCGGTGCCGTCGATGTCGAGCATCTTCTGGTCGATCAGGCGCTGGTCCGAGGCCTCGTAGCCGACCAGCTCGTCGATCAGCTGCTCCTCGATGTTGTGCACCGCCTTCTCGACACCCTTGCCGAGGTAGCGGCTCTTGTCACCGTCGCGAAGCTCGAGCGCCTCGAACGCGCCGGTGGAGGCACCGGACGGAACCGCCGCGCGGCCGACCGAGCCGTCGTCCAGACCGACCTCGACCTCAACGGTCGGGTTGCCCCGGGAATCGAGAATCTCGCGGGCGACGATTGCTTCAATGGTGGCCATTTGTCGTGTCGCTCCCTAACAGTTGTACGAATACAGTTTCGGTCCGCGACCCTGCGGGCCGACCACACCGCCAGAGCGTATCGAGTCCGGCAATGACGTGTTCGAGGGGCCGGTCAACTCCTTCACCGGTTCGCCTCAAACCCGGGCCGCACCTGCCGAACCTCAGAGCACTATGACCAGCAGCCTGTTTCCCTCCGACGGGTCCCGTGTCGAGATGCTCCACGGCGACCGGACCGTCCCGGACGTACGGGTGGTGCGCGTCACCGACACCGCCGTGACCCTGTCCCTCGCCCTGGCCCAGGCCACCCTCAGCACCGGTGACGGCGTGTGCCTGCGCTGGCCCGCCGGGCCACGGGGCCGTTACGCGCAGCGCGGAACCGTCCGCTCGATCGACGAGAACCGGCTCGAGATCGGCTTCGACGGCGCGCTGGAGATCGAGCAGCTGCGCAACTACGTGCGCGGTGGCGGGGGCGAGAGCGTGCTGCTCGTCCGGCCCAGCCAACCGGAACGGTACGGCCGTGTGCACGACATCAGCGAACGCTCGGTGCGCGCCCTGTTCGGCGGCACCGACCTGCGGCCCGGCGACGAACTGCGGCTCCGGGTGCAGCTCGCCGACGACGAGGTGGTCGAGTTCCCGGCCACCGTGCTCCGGGCCTCCACCATCCGCCAGCAGGTTCCGGTCCGCGGGCCGCTGCTGACCGAGATCGTGGCCCTCTTCGAGCAGGACGAACGCCAGGCCAGGATCATCCGCCGGTACGTGATGCGCCTCCAGCTCCAGGCCCGCCGCCAGGCCGCGCAGGTGGAGACCACGGCCACCGAGGTGCTGGCCGAAGTCATCTCACTGCGATGAATCCGGATATGAATTCGAAAATCGCATGACGGCCCCGATGAATGGAGGACCTACGGCCCGTTAATTGTCGGGCCATTAGTCCTCGATTCATCGACGAACGCCGCCGCATACTCGATTGCGTGGGGTCGGCGGGTGCGCAAGGGTGGTCTCGTGCCCGCCACCCCGCGCCACATCCATCCCACCCACCCCACCCTCCGTTGATCACCGTCCTCCGCCGGGCGCCGGCGTCGTCACTTCTCGCCGGCACGGTGTTGCTCGCCCTGACCGCCTGCACCGGCTTGGAGGAGGCCAGCGCGGCCGGCGTCGCCGACGGTGACCTGGTCTCCGAGGCCGCCGACCGGGTCGCCGCGGCCGAACGGGAGAACTGGACCGCGGTCTACCGCCTGGCCGGCGGCCGGACCGGCCTGGTGGCCCGGTCCCGGGATCCCGGCCGCGCGGTCTACGTCTTCCCGGCCGGCCGGCTGATCCATACTCCGGCCGCCCGCATCCGCTGCACCACCGAGATCCCCACGCGCACCTCTCCTGCCGACGGCGGCGATGGTTCCGGGGCTGTCTGCACCGCCACCAGTCCGGCCGCCGAGGAACCGGACGACGTGCCGGCCTCGACCGGGATGATCAGCCCGGCGGCGATTCTCGACATGCTGGAAGCGGCGGCGATCGACCCGACCGTCGCTGTCACCTCCCGGGAGACGACGATCGCCGGGCGTTTCGCCTCCTGTCTGCGGCTGGGCGGCGTCGGCCCGGCACCCACGTCCGATTTCGACGTCTGCGTCACCGTCGACGGCACGATCGCCGCGTTCACCGGGACCGTCAGCGGCACACCGGTGGAGATGATGCTCACCGAATTCCGCACCGCTACCGACGACCGCGACTTCGCCATCCCCGCCAACGCCCGCTTCGTCGACCACCGCCCGGATTGACCCTTCTGTCCGCACAACGGAATCGGGCGGGGCGCTCCGGTCGTGTGGCGTTTTGCGGCTCGAATCGAACCGCAAAACGCCACACGGTCTGGCCTCGGCCCGGAGCTCCTCGCGGGTGGTCCGGGCGGCCGGACGCCGAGTGGGGAGTCCGGGCGGTCAGACGCCGAGGAGGGTTCGCAGGTGGCGGGGTGGTGGGGAGCCGTGCGCGAGCATGGCGTCGTGCCACGCTCGCGGAGTGGCGCCGAACGGGCGGGACGCGGCGATCGACGCCACCTCGGTGTAGCCGACGAAGTAGGTGGAGAGCTGAGTCGAGGTGAGCAGGGCGCGGCGCCACTTGCCGGCGGCCTCCCCCTCCTCCTGGAAGGCGGTCCCGGTCATCAGGGCCATCGCCTCCTCCTCGGCCAGGCCGTCGCAGTGCGCCCGCTGGTCGATGATCGCGTTGAGGGTCATCCGGAGCTGCATCTTGAGCTGCTGCAACCGCACCGGCAGGCCACCGAAGCCGAGGCCGGCCATCACCTCCTCGGCGTAGACCGCCCAGCCTTCGACGAACGGGCCGGACCAGCCGAGTGCCCGGACCCGGGTGGCGGCCCGGAACCGCCGGGAGTGGGCGATCTGCAGGAAGTGGCCGGGCATCGCCTCGTGGACGGTCAGGTTGCGCAGCATCTCGTCGTTGTACTCGCGGTAGTAGCTGGTGATCCGGTCGGCCGGCCAGTCCGCGGGGGCGGGCGCGATGCAGTAGAAGGTGGGGACGTCGGCGGTCTCCAGCGGGCCGGGCGGATCGCAGTACGCCACCGACACGCCGCGGGCGAACTCCGGCATCTCCTCGATCAGGCACGGGTCGTCCACAAGAGAGACCACGTCGTGGTGGCGGACGAAATCGGTGGCCTCGTCCATCGTCACCTTGGCCAGGCCGACGATGGTGGTGTCGTCGGGGTGGCGGTCGGCGAGCGTGTCGAGGGCCCGGCGGACGGTCTCGTCGGTGGCCGGGCCGCCGGTGAGTTCGGCGGCGGCCTCGCGGATCTCGGCGCCGACCCGGGCCAGGTTCTCCTCGGCCCGGGACAGCACCTCGGCGGCGGACAACTCGGTGTCCAGGGTGTGCCAGAGCCGGGCCTCCCAGAGCCGGCGGCCGAGCCGGGGGTCACGGCCCGGGTCGCCGCCGTCCAGCCGGGCGCGCAGCCAGCCGTCGAACTCGCCGAACGCGGTGAGGGCGGCGGCGGCCACCGGCTCGATCCGGGCGCGCATGCCCGGTTCCTGGGCGAGCAGGGCGGGCAGTTCGTGCCGGATCAGCCCGGCGGCGCCGCCGAACTGGCCGATCGCCGTCTCGGTGTGGACCCGGGGCACGTCGCTGAGCACGGCGCGGGCGGTGGCGAGGGCGTCGGGCACCGCCTCGAGCCGGCCGGCCAGGCTGGACAGCCGCTCGTCGAGCGGGGCGAACGGACGGGCGATCAGCCCGTGCAGCAGCGGGCCGGGGTGGTGGGCGAGGGGGTTCCACTCGTGCTCGCGGACGTCGGTGAGCTCGAACAGCGCCCGCTCCACCCGGGCCGACAGGATCGCGTGGTCGACCTGGTCCTCGGCGTCGAGCCCGTCGGCGTCGACACCGCTGAGCGCGTCACCGGCGTCACGCAGCATGGCGATCCGCTCGGTGACCGCCGCGGTGGAGTGGTCGGGCAGGCGGTCGTCGAAGCGGTGGTCCCCCGCGTACATCGCGGTGGTGGGGTCGCTTTCCAGCAGGGCGTCGACGATGCGCTCGGCGAGCGGTACGAACTCCGGCATGCCGTGAAAGTTACTCGGGTGATCTGACATTTTCCGCCGCACGCACCGCGTCGGCGAAACTCAGGGTGGCGGCGCGCAGCTCGGCCTCCGGGTCGAGTCCGGCGGCCCGGGCCTCGGCGACCACGCCCAGCAGCACGGTGCCGAGGCCGTCGGCGGCCGGCAGCGGGACGTCGAGCGCGCCCCGCTCCACCCGGTGCAGGATCTTGGCGGCCAGGGCGAGCGCGGGCTGGCTGAGCGCGATCCCGTCGAGCACCGAGTCGCGGGCCTTCTCCTCGCGTTTGATCCGCTCCCAGTTGGCGGTGATCTCCTCGATGTCCTCGGTCCGCTGGTCGGTGAAGACGTGCGGGTTGCGCCGGATCATCTTGTCGACCAGGTCACCGGCCACGTCGTCGATGGTCCACCGGTCGCTCTCGTCGCGGTCCTCGGCGAGCCGGGCGTGCAGGATCACCTGGAGCAGGACGTCGCCGAGTTCCTCGCGCAGCGCCCCGAGGTCGTCGCCGACGATCGCGTCGTACGCCTCGTAGCTCTCCTCCAGCAGGTAGGGCGCGAGCGTCCGGTGGGTCTGCGCGCGTTTCCACGGGTCGCCGCCGGGTGACGCCAGCCGGTCCATCACGGTCACCGCGTCGAGGAGGCGGGCGCCGGGCGGGTCCCAGGAGCCGTACATCAGCTCCAGTTCGGCCAGTCCGGGCTCCCGGGCCAGGCGCAGCCCCAGCTGGCGGGCGAACGGCTGGTCGCCGGCCGGCCCGGCCAGCCAGATCGCGGCGGGCAGCCCGGCGATCGCGTCCAGCAGGCCCTGGGCGTCGGTGTCCAGGACGGTCACCGGCACCCCGTTGGCCCGTAGCGCGTCGGCCTGGGCGCTCTCCGCACCGGCGAAGACCGGATGCGTGCGTACGGCGTCCCAGGCCTCGGCGGTGAGCAGCCCGGCCGGCAGCCGGGGTGAGGTGACCAGCAGGACGATCCGGGTGGTGACAGTGCTCAAGAAACGTCCTCCACCGGGACCCGCAGGTCTTCGCCGAGGGCGGCGGCGACCACCGAGTACGACTGTCCGGTGCTCTGGTTGGTCACGCCGAGCAGCCCGAGTTCGAACGGCTGGTAGCGCGGGCTCACCTCGACGTCGAGCTGGTCGGCGAGGGCGAGCAGGTCTTTGCGGACGGACAGGGCGGCGGACAGCGCGGTCTGGTCCTCGGGGGTGAGCATCGAGGCGAACGCGGTGAAGTCGGTGCCGGGCTGGACCCCACCGTTGTCGCTGATCCGGTCGAAGACGTCGCGCATCTCGGCCTCGGACGGCGGGGCCGGGTTGGTGACCGCCTTGGTGAGCTGGTTCTGCAGGACCGCGTTCTCGGTGTATAGCCGGACGAACGTGTCGTTGCCGGGCAGGCCGAACTGGGCGCCTGCCTCGTCGTACGGCAGGCCGGTGGGCAGTGGCACGTTCTTCTGCTCGGCCAGCCGGCCGTAGAGGTCGCGGCTGACGATGGCCCGGACCAGATCACCGCGGGTGTACGGCACGCGCACCGGCCCGGCCGACGCTCCGGGGGCCGGCTCCCGGTTGCTCAGCGTCTTGTGGGTCCCGTCCCAGATCTTCTGGACCCGGTCCTCGCTGATCGTCGTGCCGCTCCCGACCCGGGCGGCGATCTCCGGCTGGAAACCGCAGGCCCCCAGTCCGGCGACGGCGAAACAGGCAACGACGGCAGTGGATACGATTCTCCGGGCACGCTGCATGGTCAACACTCTCTCACGTCCGCTGTGATCTGCGTCGCCCCGGCCTCAGCGCGTCGCCGTGGCCGGTGCCGGGACCTCGCCGAGCACGTCCTTCAGCAGCTGGCCGCACCATTGGAGCAGGGCCTGGTCGCGGAGGAGTTCGCCGCCGATCCGGCGAGTGCTGGGGCGGGGCACGCTGACCTGGTCGGTGCCGGGCTTGTAGACCGAGTCGGGGTGGTAGCGCTTGAGCCGCATCTGCTTGGAGTCGAGCAGTGACAGCGGCGAGAAGCGCAGGTGTTTGCCCTGCAGGGAGACGTCGGTGAGGCCGTACGCCCGGGCCAGCAGCCGGAACCGGGCGACCGCGATCAGGTTCTCCACCGGGGCCGGCGGCTTGCCGTACCGGTCGGTCATCTCGGCCACCACCTCGTCGAGGCGGGCGCCGTCGCGGGCCTCGGCGAGTTTGCGGTAGACCTCCAGGCGCAGCCGTTCGACGGCGATGTAGTCGGTGGGCAGGTGCGCGTCGATCGGCAGGTCGATCTTGACCTCCGGCTCCTCCTCCTGCCGCTCGCCCTTGAACTGGGCCACCGCCTCGCCGACCATCCGCACGTAGAGGTCGAAGCCGACGCCCTCGATGTGGCCGGACTGCTCGCCGCCGAGCAGGTTGCCGGCGCCGCGGATCTCCAGGTCCTTCATCGCCACGTACATGCCGGCGCCGAGTTCGGTGTGCTGGGCGATGGTGGCGAGCCGCTCGTGGGCGTGCTCGGTGAGGGGCTTCTCGCGGGGGTAGAGGAAGTACGCGTACGCCCGCTCGCGCCCTCGCCCGACCCGGCCGCGGATCTGGTGCAGCTGGGCCAGGCCGAGCAGGTCGGCGCGGTCCAGGATCAGGGTGTTGGCGTTCGGGATGTCGATGCCGGACTCGACGATCGTGGTGCAGACCAGGACGTCGAACTCCTTCTCCCAGAACCCGACCATCACCTTCTCCAGCTGCTCCTCGCTCATCTGGCCGTGCGCGACGGCGACCCGGGCCTCGGGCACCAGCTCGCGGATCTTGGCGGCCGTCCGGTCGATCGACTCGACCCGGTTGTGCAGGAAGAACACCTGGCCGTCACGGAGCAGCTCGCGGTGGATGGCGGCGGAGACCTGCTTCTCGTCGTACGCCCCGACATAGGTCAGCACCGGGTGCCGCTCCTCCGGCGGGGTGGCGATGGTGGACATCTCCCGGATGCCGGTGATCGCCATCTCCAGGGTCCGCGGGATCGGGGTGGCCGACATGGTCAGCACGTCGACCGAGGCGCGCAGGGCCTTGAGCTGCTCTTTGTGCTCCACGCCGAAGCGCTGCTCCTCGTCCACGATGATCAGGCCGAGGTTCTTGAAACGGGTGGACTTGGCGAGCAGCCGGTGGGTGCCGATCACGATGTCGACGGTGCCGTTGCCGGCGCCCTCCAGGGTGAGCGTGGTCTCCTTCGGCGTCTGGAACCTCGACAGCTGCCTGATCTGCACCGGGAACTGGCTCATCCGCTCGGTGAACGTGTTGAAGTGCTGCTGGGCGAGCAGTGTGGTGGGCACCAGCACGGCCACCTGCTTGCCGTCCTGCACCGCCTTGAACGCCGCCCGTACGGCGATCTCGGTCTTGCCGTAACCGACGTCGCCGCAGATCAGTCGGTCCATCGGGACCTGCAACTCCATGTCGTGTTTGACCTCGATGATCGCGGCCATCTGGTCGGGGGTCTCGGTGTACGGGAAGGCGTCCTCCAGCTCCCGCTGCCACGGGGTGTCCGGCCCGAACGCGTGGCCCGAGGAGGCCTGGCGCGCGGCGTACAGCTGGATCAGCTGGGCGGCGATCTCCTTGACCGCCTTCTTGGCCCGGGCCTTGCTCTTCTGCCAGTCGGCGCCGCCCATCTTGTGCAGGGTGGGCGCCTCGCCGCCGACGTAGCGGGACAGCTGGTCGAGCTGGTCGGTGGGGACGAACAGCCGGTCGCCGGGCTGGCCGCGCTTGGACGCGGCGTACTCGATCACCAGGTATTCCCGGTCGGCGCCGTTGACCTTGCGCTGCACCAGCTCGATGTAGCGGCCGATGCCGTGCTGCTCGTGCACCACGAAGTCGCCGGTCTTGAGCTCCAGCGGGTCGATGGTGTTGCGCCGGCGGGCCGGCATCTTGCGCATGTCCTTGGTGGACGCGCCCCGGCCGCCGGAGATGTCGTTACCGGTGATCACCGCGAGACGGGACGCCTCGTCGATGAAGCCGTGGTTCAGCCCGCCGCAGGTGATCAGCAGCTGGCCGTCCTGGATCGGCTGCTCGATGCTGTCGACGGTGGTGACCCCGAGGCCGGCGTCGCGCAGCAGCTCGGCGGCCCGCTGTGCGGTGCCCTTGCCCTCGAAGACCAGCGCGATCGCCCAGCCCTGCGCGGCCCAGCCGGCCAGGTCACCGGCCAGCCGGGCGGTCTCCCCGTGGTAGAGCGGGACCGGCTGGGCGGCCAGCGCGATCGCGTCACCGAGATCGGGCGCGACGTCCACCTTCACCTCGTCCTCCCAGGGAAGCGGTTCCTCCGGGGAGACGGCCAGCCCGAACGGCGAAACCGTCCACCAGGGCTGGCTGCGAACGGTCGCCTGGGCACGGACCTCGGCGAGGGTTTTGAAGGCGACCGCGCCCACGTCGATCGGCGCCTGGCCGCCGGCCGCGGCCGCCGCCCAGGAGGCTTCCAGGAATTCGTCCGAGGTACGGGTGAGGTCGTGCGCCCGGGTCCGGATCCGCTCCGGGTCGCAGAGCAGCACATGGGTGCCGGCCGGCATGCAGTCGATCAGCAGCTCCATGCTGTCGGTGCCGCTGAGCAGCGCCGGGGCCAGTGACTCCATGCCCTCGACCGGGATGCCCTCGGCCAGTTTGTCGAGGATCTCGGCCAGCTCGGGATGCCGCGCGGCCAGCTCGGCGGCCCTGGCCCGGACCTCGGGGGTGAGCAGCAGCTCCCGGCAGGGCGGCGCCCACAGACGGGTGACCTGGTCGATGGTGCGCTGGTCGGCGACGGCGAAGGTGCGGATCTCCTCCACCTCGTCACCCCAGAACTCCACACGGGACGGATGCTCGTCGGTGGGCGGGAAGACGTCCAGGATGCCGCCGCGGACCGCGAACTCGCCGCGTTTGGTGACCAGGTCGACCCGGGCGTACGCCATGTCGGACAGCCGCCGGGCCACCGTCTCCAGCTCGGCTCCACGCCCGGTGACCAGCTCCACCGGCTCCAGATCGCCGAGGCCCTTGAGCTGCGGCTGGAGCAGCGAGCGGACCGGCGCGACGACGACCCGCAGCGGCTGGTCGCCGGGGTGGGCGAGCCGGCGCAGCACGGCCAGCCGGCGGCCGACCGTGTCGGAGCGGGGTGACAGGCGCTCGTGCGGCAGCGTCTCCCAGGACGGGTAGACGGCGACCAGCCCGGGGTCGATCAGGCAGCCGAGGGCGTCGGCCAGGTCGTCGGCCTCGCGCGAGGTGGCGGTGACCGCGAGGACCGGGCGGCCGGCGCCGCCGACGTCGGCCCGGCCGGCCACGGTGGCCACCACGAACGGCCGCAGCGAGACCGGCGCGGTGAGGTCGAGCGCGTCGGAGTCGACGAAGCCCTTGGCGGCGAGGTCGCGGGCGCGCGCGAGACCGCGGTCGCGGAGCGCGGCGGGAATCAGACCGGACAGTTGCATGACGAGCGACCCCCCGAGGGCACGACGAACGACCCCGGATCCGAAAAGGGCGGGGGTGTGCTCCCCAGCTTAGTCCGACACCCCGACAGAACCGGTATCGCGCGGCTTATCGCACAGCATGTCCGACATGTGGCCCCGCTCCGCATGGAAGAGTGCCCGGACGTTGCACGTGATTTGGGGAGGCGACGTGCTGTTTCTACCGATTTGTGCTAAATGAGCATCCTGCACACCCCGGAATCCGGGGCCACGCAGCCTGTTCCCGTCACACCCGTCGTTCCGGAACAACGGCCGCCGGTCGGGCGGACACCGATGCCGAGCGACGAGCCCAACAGCACCCACCTGCTGCCACGACAGTCGGCGTACAGCGCCTACAGCGTCCTGGCCGGGCCCGCCGAGGAGGCGCCGCCGGAGGGTGAGCCGTACCGGGTGCGGATGCGACGGATGGCCCGGCGCCGTCCGATTCGGACGATATTGATCACACTGTTCGCCTTCGCGTTCGAGAGCACCTTCTTCGGGTGGCTGATCACCTCGATCGAGATGCCGGACCACGACCTGCACACGATCCTGTACCTGGCCACCGGGTTCATGATCGTGGCGACCGCGGCGATCGAGCTGTTCCGGTTGGTCAACGTCGTGACCCTGTGTCTGGCAACGCTCTGGGCCCGGGATCCTCAGCCGGTCGTCCCGGACACCGGCCTGCGTGTCGCGTTCCTCACCACCATCGTGCCCGGCAAGGAACCGGTGGAGATGGTCGAGCGCACCCTCCGGGCGGCCCGCAAGGTCCGCTACGACGGGCACTACGAGGTGTGGCTGCTCGACGAGGGCGACGACCCGGTGGTGAAGCTGATGTGCCGCCGCCTCGGGGTGCGGCACTTCTCCCGTCGGGGCGTCGCCGAGTTCAACACCGCGAGCGGCCGGTACAAGGCGAAGACCAAACACGGCAACTACAACTCGTGGCTGACCGCGCACGGCGCCGAGTACGACGTGTTCGTCTCGGTCGACCCGGACCACGTCCCGGCGCCCAACTTCTGCGAACGGCTGATCGGCTACTTCCGGGACCCGGACGTGGCGTTCGTGGTCGGGCCGCAGATCTACGGCAACTACGACAACCGGGTCACCCGCTGGGCCGAGTCCCAGCAGTACCTGTTCCACTCGCTGCTCCAGCGGGCCGGCAACCGGCGTGGCATCGCCATGCTGGTCGGCACCAACAACGCGGTACGCATCACCGCGCTGGAGCAGATCGGCGGCCTCCAGGACTCGATCACCGAGGACATGGCCACCAGCCTGGAGGTGCACGCCACCCGCAACCCGGTCACCGGGAAGCGCTGGACCTCGGTCTACACCCCGGACGTGCTGGCCGTCGGCGAGGGCCCGTCGTCCTGGACCGACTTCTTCAGCCAGCAGCACCGCTGGTCACGCGGCACCGACGAGGTGGTGGTGACGAAGTTCCTGGCGATGGCCTGGCGGCTCGGCCCGGCCCGGGCGCTGCACTACGCGCTGCTGATGTCGTACTACCCGCTGACCGCGGCGGCCTGGATGCTCGGCGCGGTCAACGCGGCCTGCTTCCTGCTGCTCGGCGCCAAGGGCGTACAGGTGCCGGGTGAGGTCTGGTTGATGCTCTATGTGGACGCCGCGCTCTTCCAGGTCGGCCTCTACCTGTTCAACCGCCGGCACAACGTCAGCCCGCACGAGAAGTCCGGCTCGTCCGGGCTGGCCGGGATGCTCGCGTCCACCCTGTGCACCCCGGTCTACGTCTCGTCGTTCGTGTCCGCGGTACTGCGCCGGACCGCCGGTTTCGTGGTCACCCCAAAGGGCGACTCGACCAGTCCGGACCGGTTCGCCACCTTCGCGGCCGGGCTGCGCTGGGCTGCGCTCTACGCCGCACTTTTGATCGTCGCGCCGTTCATCGACCACGTCGACCCGGCCATGTACGCCTGGCCCGCCCTCAACCTGGCCATCTGCCTCACTCCGGTGGCGCTGTGGCTGATCAGCAAGCGTAAGGAGCCGACCGCATGAAGCCGCACTCCCGTCCCTCTCTCGCCCGTCGCCTGACGAGCGGTCTGGCCACGGTGGTGGTGCTGGGTGTCACGGCGGTGGCGAACCGCCCGATGGTCGCGGTGGCCGGCGAGGCGCTGCACACGTACCAGATCAATCGTCAGTCCTACAAGGAGACGCACGGGCTCTGGTCGCGGCTGCCGGTGCCGCGCGACTTCAAGGTGAACGCGATCCACGCGGCGCTGCTGCACACCGGCAAGGTGCTGATCATCGCGGGCAGCGGGAACAACAAGGACGCGTTCGAGGCCAAGTCGTTCCGGACCGTGCTGTACGACCCGCGCACCGACGAGTTCACCGACGTGGAGACGCCCACCGACGTGTTCTGCGCCGGCCACACCTTCCTGCCGAACGGGAACCTGCTGGTGGCCGGGGGGACCAAGTCGTACGAGGTGCTCGAAGCGGAGGTGGAGCACGCGGCCGGGGTCATGAAGATCAAGAACGAGTCGCCGGACCACGGGCCGCGGGAGTTCCCGAAGGGCACCACACTGGTGTCGGCGTCCGGGGAGAAGTACCGGACCAGGGCGAAGGTGACCGTCCCGGCCGCGCACAAGATGACCCACGGCGGCCGGATCACGGTGCACGCCGGCGAGGCCGAGGTCTGGGTCGACGCGGTGGCCGAGGGCGACAGGCCGGTGGTCCCGGCGCCGGCGCAGTACTCCGTCGCGGGCCTGACCGGCCTCGACGCCCGCAACCTCTACGGCATCGCCGAGAAGATCACCCGGGAGAAACAGGAGTACGGCGGGGACAAGACGTCGTACGAGTTCGACCCGCTGACCGAGCGTTATGTCCGGACCGGGGACATGACCGACCACCGCTGGTACCCGACCCTGATCGAGACCACCCGCGGTGACGTGATCGCGGTCTCCGGGCTGGACGAGTTCGGCCGGATCCTGCCCGGCCGCAACGAGCGGTACCTGACCGCCGAACGCCGCTGGGTGGCCGCGCCCGAGCTCAAGCGCTACTTCCCCACCTATCCGGGGCTGCACATGATGGCCGACGGGCGGATCTTCTACTCGGGTTCCAACTCCGGCTACGGGTCGGACACCGAGGGGCGTACCCCCGGGCTCTGGAACGTCGAGCGCAACACCTTCAAGGTGGTGCCCGGCCTGCGTGACGCCCAGATGAACGAGACCAGTTCGTCGGTGCTGCTGCCGCCGGCCCAGGACCAGAAGGTGATGATCCTCGGCGGGGGCGGGGTGGGCGAGTCGGAGCAGTCGACGGCGCGCACCGACATCGCCGACCTGGACGTCCGGAACCCGCGCTACTCCCCCGGGCCGGATCTGCCGAAGCCGGCCCGCTACCTGTCCGCGGTGGTGCTGCCGGACGACACGGTGTTCACCACCGGCGGCTCCTCCGGCTACCGGGGCGGCGTCTACCAGGGCCGGCAGCGCAGCGATCTGTTCAACGCGCAGATCTACCACCCGGGCCGGAACGCCTTCGCGACCGCAGCCGACTCCACCATCGGCCGCAACTACCACTCCGAGGCGATCCTGCTGCCGGACGGCCGGGTGATCACCATGGGCGGCGACCCGCTCTACGACAAGACCGGGAAGAACGCCGGGACCTTCGAGCAGCGCATCGAGATCTACAGCCCGCCCTATCTCTTCCGCGGTGAGCGTCCGGAGATCACCGGCGGACCGGTCGCGGTCGCCCGTGGCGGACGAGCCGATTTCGGTACGCCGGACGCCGCCCGAATCGCCACGGCCCGTCTGGTACGCCCCAGTGCCGTCACCCACGTGACCGATGTTGATCAGCGTTCGGTGGCGCTCGACCTGAAGCGGACCGCGAACGGCGTGACGGTGACTGTGCCGGAAAAGGCAGGACTCGTCCCATCCGGGTGGTACATGCTGTTCCTTGTGGACGACAAGGGGATCCCGTCGGTGGCCCGCTGGGTTCAGGTGCGCTGACCCGATGGGCCGGCACCGCTACCCCGGCGGCCGGCGGCGCCGCCGGGCGCTGCTGATGGCCGCGCTGCTCGGAGTCAGCATCGGCGCGGTGACGCTGCGCGGACCGGCCGAGCCCGCCCCGGTGCGGACCCCGGTCGACACCGAGGCCCTCCCCGGCCTCTACCTCGACCCGGGCGGGCTCGCCCCGCGCTACCTGCGCAACCTGCAACGCTCCGGGCGGCACGCCGAGGCCGCGGTCATCCGGCGGATCGCCGACCAGCCGGCCGCGATCTGGTTCACCGACGCGCGGGCCGGGTTCGCCGACCGGGCCCGCGCCGTCGTCACCGCGGCCAACCGGTCCGGCCGGCTGCCCGTGCTCGCGCTCTACTTCATCCCCGGACGCGACTGCCGGGGCTACTCCGCGGGTGGGGCGCGCACCGCCCAGGCGTACCGGAACTGGATCTCCTCCATCGCCGGGGCGCTGCGCGGACAGCGGGCCCTGGTGGTCCTGGAACCGGACGCGGTCGCCCACGCGGTCCGCGGCTGCCTCTCCCCGAAGGCCGCCGCCGACCGGCTCGCCCTGCTCGGACAGGCCGTCGACACCCTGCGGGCACACCCGGGCGTGGCCGTCTACCTGGACGCCGGGCACCCCGGCTGGCACACCCCGGCCCGGGTCGCGCCGGCCCTGCGGCGCGCCGGAGTCACCCGGGCCCGCGGGTTCGCGCTCAACGTCGCCAACTTCGAGACCACCACCGCCAACCTGCGGTACGGGACCGAACTGTCCCGCCTCCTGGCCGGCCGGCACTTCGTGATCGACACCAGCCGTAACGGCAGCGGGCCGGCCCGCCACGCCAAGGGTGACCGGCGCTGGTGCAACCCGCCCGGCCGGCGGCTCGGGCCGGTGCCGACCATGCGCACCGGGCACCGGCTGGCCGACGCGTACCTCTGGGTGAAACGTCCCGGCGAGTCCGACGGGGCCTGCGGCAGAGGCGCCCCACCGGCCGGCGAGTGGTACCCGGGCTATGCACGCGCACTGACCGGCTCATGAGACTCTTGACTCAATTCACCCCCTGACCGGGGTACGCCGATAACATCGGCGAAGTCGGGACAGCGCCGTCCTGGAGCCATCCGAGTGAAGGAGCGCCCCGATGACAGAGCTGCCTGTCCAACTCGACGAGCCGGACGGTCCCGACGCCGCTCTTCGCGCCGACATCCGCCGGATCGGCACGCTGCTCGGGCAGACCCTGGCCCGCCAGGAGGGCCGCCCGCTGCTCGACCTGGTCGAGGAGATCCGTGCCCTGGTCCGACAGGACGCCCCGGCCGCCGCCGACCGGCTCGCCGCGATGGACATCACCACCGGCACCAAGCTGGCCCGCGCCTTCTCCACCTACTTCCACCTGGCCAACATCACCGAGCAGGTGCACCGGTCCCGGGACCTGCGGCGCCGCCGCGCCCGGGACGGTGGCTGGCTGGACCAGGCGGCCAAGCGGATCGCCGAGAAGGGGGTGCCGGCCGACGAGATCGCCGCCGCCGCCCGCCGCCTCTCGGTCCGCCCGGTCTTCACCGCGCACCCCACCGAGGCGTCCCGGCGCTCGATCCTGTCCAAACTGCGTCAGGTCGCCGACTCGCTGGACGCCGAGTCGGCCGCCGCCGCGCTGTTCGGCGACACCGACACCACCGTCTCCACCAAGCGGTTCGCCGAGCTGATCGACCTGCTCTGGCAGACCGACGAGCTGCGCCTGGACCGGCCGGACCCGACCGACGAGGCGCGCAACGCGGTCTACTACCTGAAAGACCTGTACGCCGACGCCGCCCCGCAGGTGCTCGACGACCTGGCCGAGACCCTGCGCCGGCTCGGCGTGGAGACCGCGCCCACCTCCCGGCCGCTCACCTTCGGCTCGTGGATCGGCGGCGACCGGGACGGCAACCCGTTCGTCACCCCGGCGGTCACCCGCGAAGTGCTGCTCATCCAACATGAGCACGGCATCCAGGCCACCGAGAAGGCGATGGACAAGCTGATCGACGAGCTGTCCGTCTCCCGGCGGCTGCGCGGCGTCTCCCTCGACCTGTCCGCCAGCCTCGCCCAGGACCTGGACAGCCTGCCCGAGGTGCAGCAGCGTTTCCGCCGGGTCAACGCCGAGGAGCCGTACCGTCTGAAGGTCCGGGCGATCAAGGCCAAGCTGGCCAACACCCGGGCCCGGCTGATCAACGGCACCCCGCACGTGCCCGGCCGCGACTACCTCGGCTCCGACGAGCTGATCTCCGACCTGGAGCTGATGCGCGCCTCGCTGGCCCGCAACTCCGGTCAACTGCCCGCCGTCGGTGTGGTCGCCACCGCGATCCGCAAGGCCTCCGCGTTCGGCCTGCAGCTGGCCACCCTCGACGTGCGCGAACACGCCGAGAAGCACCACGAGGTGCTCCAGCAGATGTACGCGCAGGTCGGCGAGGTCGACGACTACGCCACCCTGGACCGCTCGGACCGCACCAAGCTGCTCGCCGCCGAACTGACCGGGCGGCGCCCGCTGTCCAACAAGGACACCCCGCTCACCGACGCGGCCCGCAAGACCTTCGACGTGTTCCACACCATCCGTGAGGCCCAGGCCCGGTTCGGTGCCGACGTCGTCGAGTCGTACATCATCTCGATGACCCTCGGCGTCGACGACGTGCTCGCCGCCGCCGTGCTGGCCCGCGAGGCCGGCCTGGTCGACGTGCACACCGGGCGCGCCCAGATCAACATCGTGCCGCTGCTGGAGACCCCCGCCGAACTCGACGCCGGCGGCGACCTGCTCGACGAGATGCTGTCGCTGCCCGCCTACCGGGAGATCGTCCGCGCCCGCGGCGACATCCAGGAGGTCATGCTCGGCTACTCGGACTCCAACAAGGAGGCCGGCATCACCACCAGCCAGTGGCGCATCCACAAGGCGCAGCGCTCGCTGCGTGACGTGGCCGCCCGGCACGGGGTGCGGCTCCAGCTCTTCCACGGCCGCGGTGGCACCGTCGGCCGCGGTGGCGGCCCCACCCACGAGGCGATCCTGGCCCAGCCGTACGGCACGCTCGACGGCGCGATCAAGGTGACCGAGCAGGGCGAGGTCATCTCCGACAAGTACACGGTGCCCTCCCTGGCCCGGGAGAACCTGGAACTCACCGTCGCCGCGGTGCTGTCCGCCACCCTGCTGCACACCAGCATCTCGGTCGACCCCGAACGCCTCAAGGTGTGGGACTCGGTGATGGACACCGCCTCCGACGCGGCGTTCACCAGGTACCGCACCCTCGTCGAGGACCCGGACCTGGCCGCCTACTTCTGGGCCGCCACCCCCACCGAGCTGCTCGGCGCCCTCAACATCGGCTCCCGCCCGGCCAAACGCCCCAACGCGGACGCCGGCCTCGGCGGTCTGCGCGCCATCCCGTGGGTGTTCGGCTGGACCCAGACCCGGCAGATCGTCCCCGGCTGGTTCGGCGTCGGATCCGGCCTGGCCGCCGTCCGGGAGGCCGGCCTCGGCGCCGAACTAGACGCCATGCACGAGAACTGGCAGTTCTTCCGCACGTTCCTGTCCAACGTGGAGATGATGCTCGCCAAGACCGATCTGTCGATCGCCCGGCGCTACGTGGAGACCCTGGTCCCGGAGAACCTGCGCCCGATCTTCACCAGGATCGAGCAGGAGTACGAGCTGACCGTCCAGGAGGTCACGGCGATCACCGGCGGCACCGAGCTGCTCGCCTCCCAGCCGGAACTCTCCCGCACCCTGGGCGTCCGCGACACCTACCTGGAGCCGCTGCACCACCTCCAGGTGGCCCTGCTCCGCCAGTACCGCGACCTGGGCGAGGCCGGCCGCCAGCTGCCCACGGCCCCCGGCGCCCGCCGCGGCCCGTCCGACTCGACGGCCCTCGAACGAGCCCTCCTGACCACGGTCAACGGCATCGCCGCCGGCATGCGCAACACCGGCTGATCTCTTCCACGCGAATATGTGTTGGCCCCGCACCGAATGTCGGTGCGGGGCCAACGCCATCAAGAGGTGGAGTCTGGCTTCTCGGCCAGTTGCTGCTCGGTATCCCGGATCAAGTTTCGCAGACTCTCTGGCATCCAACTGTCGTCGGCGTCCATCGCGGCCTCCATCTCTCGGGTATAGGCCTCCACATCCTCCTCGGACGGGTCCACGAAGTAGTCGTATGGGGCGATGGAGATACCCTCACAGACGATCCGCGGGTCATCCTCGGGCGCACTCGGGTCAAGGTCCTTCGCCGAGCGCGATCCCATGGAGAAGAGAGCAAATCCCACCTCGAAGCGGTAACCGATGTCATCGGGCTCGTAGCGATAACCCTTGGCCGCTAGGTCCGCCACCAGTTCACCCATGAAACGGTGGGTGAATCTCACACCGTCGAGGAAGACATCCGCCGCCCCGCTTCCGGCAAGCGGGATCTCGACGATCTCGACTAAGCCGTCACTGGTGTAGCTGACAACCAACCACTGGTCACCCAGGTACAACGCTCGGTCCCGAGCGCCGGAAGGCTCGGGTGCTCCAAGTCGACCTTCGACGACCTCGCGTGCCTCCCCAACCTTCACCATCGCTACACCCACACCGGGCAGGATCTCCATGCCATTCATTGTGACATCAACCTTCCCACATGCAGTCACCGCCCATCCGATTCATGATCACAATTTGCCCAACTTCTTCAGGTAATCTACGAACTTCGGGACACCTTCATTCAGCATCTGGTCGATGGCAGCGTCGTACTTTCCTGGCCACTGCTGTTTGATGAAGAAGACGTCGATCCGTAGCGCAAGATCGAACCTTCCACTTTTTATAAGTTCGACCTGACGCTCGCGCCAGTATTTGCTCGCAGTCCGACTTCCCCACGTAATCGTCAGGTAATGGTCAGCCTCATCCATCTCAATGGCGATACCGTTCTCGACCGCCTGAGATTCGGTCAGGCCGAACGCCTTCATCAACGAATCTTTCGGGGGCATGTGGTTCACTTCCCCGCCGGGAACCACAATCAAATTTCCGGGATTTGCCGGATCGGGAACCTTGAGTTCCTTGTAAACGCCGCCTCGATAGGCATGCGAAGGTGCCACCCGTCCGCATTTCGGCGCGTTGTGAACCAGAATCCATTCGTTCCCGGACAGCACATAGTAGGTGTGCAGGTCCGCAACCGTGAAGTTATACATGGTCTGACGGCTTGTAAAGACATTCACCGCGGACACCGTCGCGCGGCCACCTCCCGACGTGGCCAGCTCGGCGTTGGCAGCGAGATCTCCCGCGTTGACCCAGCTGCGAGTGGACGGACTCCAGAACGGGTGATGTGCCGTGGTGTGCAGCACCGTGGTGGAACCGTCTGATTGCCGAATCGTCAGGTCGGTCAGATCCGTATCGGTGCTGGCGATCAGGTTGGTGACCGGCTTCGCCGCCGTGAAGCCGAACACGGGATCCGTGGCTACCACGCGATCCCCTATCCGAATTTGTCCGATCGGTTTCCGCTTGCCACCGTCCAACAGAACAGGGGTATCCGCAGAGAAACTGTTCCGACCCACTCCAAGACACGAAATAGTGACCTCGGTAGAGATCTGAATGAACTCCGCCCGATCAAGCTGTTCCACGACGCGCTTCGCCGAATTCTCGGCCTGGATCACAGTTTTCAGGCCACGGAACGTTGCCGCCGTCAGTTTCACCGCACCGGAAAATACGAGGCCCTCGACGATGTTGACGCCCAACTCCTTCAGGGCTTCGCCGAACGTAATGTCCCCCTGGATAAGACTGTACAGCGTCGTTCCGACATCGCCGATCGTGATCAGCGCGCCCAAGGCTGCTCCGCACCCGACCAGGAGCAGGCATCCCACGCCTCCGACGACGATGCCCGGTACCAGCATCGCTCCGATCCCCAGGGAGACCTTGCCGACGAATTGGAGGACCTGCATGTAGTCGAAGCTGGGGTCGAAAACCGAATTGACGCAGCCGAGGTAGTCGCGGTTGGTATCACCCTGCGGGTAGAGGATCTTGCACTGCGCGGCGTTGCCCGCGGCACGAACCGCCAGCTCGTCCGGATCGGCGATGGCGTTCTTGAGACAGTTATCCGCGATGGTGTCTCTTTGGTTGAGCCAGTTGTCGATCCGTTTGGAGAGCTCGTTGCCCTCGGTCTCGTAGCAAATCGCGGCTTGCTTGGAAACCCCCTGCCGCCACTTTGCCTTGGCGCTGTCGGCGGCATCCTGGATCGCACCGATGTCTGCGCCGGCCTCCTCAGCGGCCTTGGCAGCCTGTAGGTAGGCCTTGCGTGCTCCAGCAGCGTTCGTCTTCGCCTGCTCGTGCAGAGCATCAGCCCAGGCTGCCGCACGAATGGCGGTACGGGCGGAGGCATTCGCCTTCATCGCGGCGGTCTGCGCGGTCTTGGCCGACTTGACCGCGCTGTCGGCCGAGGCAGCCGCCTTGTTCGCCCAGCCGACCGCCGCAACGGCGGCGTCGCTTGCCTTCTTCCCGTACGTGATCGCCAACTGGGCATGGCGAGCGGCCTCGGTGGCGTTGCCCCGGGCCTTCTCTGCCTCGGACATGGCCGTCTCGGCCTGCTGGACAGCGGTCGCGCCGGCCTGGTTGATCCGCTCCATCAAGCCCGCGACGTTGGCGAGGTGGAGGGTGTTGGCGTGGTCCCGCTCCAGTGCCTGGAACTGGCCGACCTTGAGGAACTGGGTGAGCTGCGCCGGCGGACCGTCGAGCGCGACCTGAGCCGCCGCTTTGATCTCCGGCCCCGCGTCCGGGTTCGCCATCATCTGATTGGCCTGGAGCCGGTCGTCGATGGCTGCCGCCACGTACTGGCCGTTTGCCAGGAAGTCCCGCAGAGCGGGAAGCGTCTCCGCGTCGAGGGCGGCCTGCGCCCGCTGAACGGTGTTGACCCGCCCGACCGCCTTCGCCGTGCTCAGGATCTGATTGACCTGGAGACGATCCTGAGCGAATCGACCCGTGTAGTTCTGGGTGTTGAGAAACTGGGTGACCTGAGCATCGGTGCCGTTCAAGGCAGTGATGGCGGCCCTGGACAGAGCGATGTTCTCGGACGCGGCGATCTGGGCGACGGCGAGACGATCGTCCTGGGCCGCCGCGGCAGCCAGGTGAGAGCGGGCGAAGCCCAGAACCTCGTAGTTCTCGTCCGCGCTCAGGGCATCGAGTGCGGCCTGTCGCGTCCACGTTCCGGGGCCCTGCGCGATGGTGATCGCCGCGGTGCGCGCGGCGGTGACAGCGGCCGCCTGGTCGGTCTGCGGGTTCTGCGCCAGAGCGAGGAGCCGGTTGGTCTCCGCGTCCCGTTTGCCAGCCTGCTGAGCATCCCAGGCGGCGACCTTCTTGACCGCCTCGTACTTGAGGTTGAGCTCCCGCGCGGTCTCCAGCGCCGCGTCCTTGGCGACGGCGAGCCGTTCGGCATCCGCCTCTCGGGCCGCGTTGTAGACCTCCAGCGCACGCTTACCGAGATCCACGACCTTGTTGGCAGCCGTGACGGCGGCATTCGCGTGCTCAGTCGCCTTGACCGCCGCTTCCGCGGCGGTTCCCGAGAATTTCACCGCGTCCTCGGCGGCTTTTGCTGCGGCACGTGCGTTCACGACCGCTTCCAGCGCAGCGTTCCTGGAGGCCACCGCGTTGTCGATGGCGACCTGCATGTACTTCTTGGCCGCTGCCATGGCTCTTCTGGCTCGCGCCGCCTCGGCACGGGCCTGGGCGGCGGCCGCCTCGGCTTCAGCCTTCGCGGCCCCTGTCAGATCCGCGTACTTCTGTGCCTCGTCGCTGGCCGCACCGGCTGCCTCAGCGTTGTAGGTCGCGGCATCGAAGTCGATGATGGCCGATTGCAGCAGCGCCAGGGTGTTCGCCGCCTGCTGCGCCCGCTGCGCGAGTTCCTCGGTCGAGTTCGCGATTCGCAGCGCCTCGGTCGCCGCGACCTTCGCCGCATCCACCTTGGAGCTGTCGGTCAACGACTGGTTCGCCAGGCGGTAGGCCTTCGACGTGGCGTCAGCGGCCTTACCCGCCGCCCAGTGCGCACGGTTCGCCGCGCTGATCGCCTGCTGTGACGCCCGGTAGGCGCCTGCCGCAGCATCCAGCGCCACCTGGGCCGCCGCTGCCGCCTGGCGGGCGGCCCGGGCCGCCCGCTTCGCATGCGATTTGGCCTCCGCCGAATTGGCTTGCGCCCGCTTGGCCGCCGCACCCGCCTCGTCCGCCGAACGCTTCGCGGCGGCGGCGGCGTCGGACCCACGCTTGGCCTGGTCCTTGGCGTTCGCGGTCTCCCTGTCGACGATGGCGGCCGATTCCTCCGCCAGCGAAAGCAGGTCCTCCAGCGCCGCGGTCTCCTGCTCCTGTGCCACCGCCACGTCCCAGTCGTACGACAGGAATTGCTCGTACGCGGTGGGCGTGGCGGCATCGAGCGCCTTCTGCGCAGCGGCCTTGACCTGTGCGCCACCGGACGCGGCCACCTGGTTGACGCGCAGCCGCAGATCGGTCTGCCACTGCTTCTCCCAGCCCGACTCGACGAAGTCAGCAATCAGGAGCGGATCTTCCGAGTCCAGTACGGCCTGCGCCGCCTCGCGCACCTGAGGACCGCCAGTGGCCATCAGCTGGTTGACCCGGAGGCGTGCGTCGATGTTCTGTGGCCCTTGCCGGCCGGAAGCCAGGAAAGTGTTCAGGGCTTCCGGGTCACCGGCATCGTGGGCAGCGATCGCGGCTTCCGCAGCGGCCCTCAGCGCCGGCCCGGCGACGAGGATGCTATCGGCTACCGCCTCGCGCAGGTCCACTCGGGTGGCCTGTTCCATGCCGCCGTTGAAGAAAGCACTTACCTGATCGTCATTTCCCGTCAGGGCCGCCTCGGCCAGAGCCCGGACGTGCGGACCTCCGCTCAACCAGGCATTGACAACAGTGCCGCGTGAGACTGTGGCCGACTCGATTTCATCGGCACGGACAGGTTTCCCGTGCAAGAAGCCGGCCAGCAGCATGAGCACAATGAACGCCGCCAGCAAGGAGCGGCTTCTGCGGACGGCGTGCAATGGCCCGCCGGACGCCAAGACAGGATGAGATTTCTTTATCACTCGATCTCCTCGAGAGGGTGCCGGGCTGGAACGGCAACGCCGGCGCACCGCTGTCTCGCGGGCAGGCGGCCGCAGCCCTCTCCTCAGGAATCAGGTCATACCGCTTCGTACAGGTACGGCACCCGTCGACAGCGAGAGTCGACAGGCACCGACGGGGGCCGACAACCGTTCGGATCGGTCACCGGCCCCTTCCACGTCCCACTTATCCCTTGGCCTCGATCTTCAAGAGAGTCGTCGGCACATCGTTCGGGTCCGCGCCCTGACCCACCTGGACGCTGCCGTCAGCGTCGACCGGCACCGCCTTCTGCGTGCCCCCCTCGGGCTTGATCGTGGCCGTGACCTCGTGCCCGGTACCGGTTCTCTGTCCGTCACCACGGATCTCATAAACGCCCGGGACTTCCAGGTTCAGCAGACCAGGCGCCTTAAGGATCTTGAAACAGACCCGGCCGACGCCGTCAGCACCGATCGTCTCGTCGGTCGTCCAGATCTTGAGCAGGCCGATGTCACCCTCGGCTGGGGTCGAGCAATCGACAAGCAGGATGTTGCCATCGCCCGAGATCAACTTGACGTTCTGCTCGGCCAGGATCTGCGCCGCGTTCGGGTACGAGTAGTCCTCCACCAACGACAACGGCGAAGCCGTGGCCTCCGCAGCCGAACCGGCCTGAGCGAAAGTCAATACACCAGCGGCCAGAACGGCGGCAGCGCCGGCCCATGGCAGGATCTTCTTCACGTGAATCTCAGCCTTTCTCAGTTGCGGTCTTCGGGCAGCTCGATGCTGCTGAACGCGCCGAACCCGGTGGAGTCGTAGGCCGGCTCGTCGAGATCGGGGTCAGCGAAACGGCCGCCCTCATCGGCGGTCAGGGTGTGCATGATGACGCTGTTGCCGCCGCGGCCGAACAGTGTCGCCACGTCGTCGCGGCCGTCGCCGTTGAAGTCGCCGGCGGTGAGGCGGGTCAGGTCCCAGGAACCCCATTCCGCGGTGGTGGTCTTCCAGGAGGTGAACGGCGCGTTGTAGGTGCCGTCGGCCTTGGCGGTCCAGGTGAAGAGCGACAGGCTGCCGTTGGAGTAGTTGTAGAGGCCGGCCAGGTCGCCGCGGCCGTCGCCGTTGAAGTCGCCGGCGACGAGGCGCAGGCGGTTCGGGTCGCCCCAGTACGGGGTGGCCGGAACCTCCCAGATCCGCCGGTCCTCCTCGAAGCCACCGGTGGCGGTCGACGTCCAGCCGTAGATGGCGATCGCGGCGCTGGCGAAGCCGTACATGGCGCCGACGTCGGCCCGGCCATCACCGTTGAAGTCGCCGCTGAAGACCTTCATGCGGCCGATCTCGCCCCAGTACGGGGTGGCGGGGTTGAACCATTTGCGGGCCGGTTCACTGAAGGTGCCGTCCGCACGGGCCGTCCATACGTACAGGCCCATACTGAGGTCGGTGTCGCTGAAGAAGCCGGCGACGTCGGTACGGCCGTCACCGTCGTAGTCGCCGCTGGTCATCAGCATGCGGTCGTAGTTGAAGGTGGTGCCGGTGCCGGTCCACGCGCGCTTCGCGGGCAGGCAGGCGCCGTCCGCCTTGGTCAGGAACGTGTCCAGGGTCAGCGTGCGACCGTTGGCGCCGCCGTTGAAAACGACCTGATCGATGATGCCGTCGCCGTTGAAGTCACCGCGGAGGACCTTGTTCCGGGCAGCGGTGTAGAGACCGGCGGCGGTGTTGCAGCCACCCACTGCCGACATTTTGCCTCTCGCGTTGGTGACGAAGGTGTACGCGCCGAGCGCCCCGGTGGCGTAGTTGTAGGCCAGGGTCACGTCGTCGCGGTGGTCCTCGGCGAGGCCGCCGGGCGCGTAGGTGCGGATCCAGCTCCCGATGTCGTCGAGACGGGTCTCGACCGCGTCCCGCTCGGTGGCGGTGGAGCCGAGGCAGCCGCCCTGGTCGGACAGGTGGTGGATCGCCACCAGCTCGACGGCGCCCGCGTTGTCCCGCAGCGCGGGTCCACCGGCGTCGCCCTTGCAGATGCCGGGCTGGTTCGCCACGACCCCGGCGACGTCGAGCAACCCGGCACCGACCGCGGTGACCTCGAACTGGGCCGAGTGCAGAGCACCCGGCACCCACTGGGTCGCGGTGCGGCCGTACCCGGCCAGGCGCAGCACGTCACCGGCAGCCGGGGCGGTGGCACCCACCTTGACCGGCGCGATCGTGGTCGGCTGGTTCAGCTTGACCAGCACGACATTGCGGTCGGGGTGCGGGACGAGGCGGGCCGCGGTACGGACCTGCCCGGCCGTGCCGTTGAGGTCGGCCCGGCCGATCGTCACCGTCGTGGGCACGGCCGGCTTGCCGGCGGCCGGAGCTTCTCCGAAGCACGCCTTCGCGGTGACCACCCACTGCGGGTCGACGAGTGCGCCGGTGCAGGCCTGGCCGACACCCCGCTCACCGACCGCGACGTGTGCCACGAAGCTGTAGGTGCCCTGCTCGACGAGGGCGCCGCCGGTCACACCGAGCGCCGGCGTGCTCGCGGCGGCACCGAGGACGATCGCCGCCGTGGTCACTCCGGCCCATCCGGCGCGTCGCGGCCACCGTGCCGCCACGCTCCCCGCTGCTCCTCGACCGAATATCTGGTAACGCAACTGACACTGCCTCCTACACCGAACGTCAACATAGAGCCGCGTCAGCATAGATGCATGTCTAGATTTATGGTTACAAGAGTGAGACTCCACACCGGATTCCGGTGTGGAGTCTGGCTTTCATGGCAGGTCAGAGGATGTTCAGGTCGGCCCAGCCGTAGAAGATGCGGTGGTCGGAGCAGAGCACGCCACCGCAGTAGCTCGGCGGCAGCGAGTCGCCGAACATCTGGCCGCCGAGATGGTCGTCCCGGAAGAAGATCAGATCGATCTTGGTGCCGGTCTTGCACGGCCCGCCGGTGGTGTTGCCCACAGTGGTGGCCTCGCCATAACCGGGGCACGGCCTCGGGTCGGCGTCGTCCATCTCCCGGTACGCGCCGATGTTGCCACCGTTCGCCGGAGTGTTGACCTTCGGGGAGTACCAGACGTTGAGTTCGGGCCATTCGGGAGTGGCGTTGAAGTCGCCGGCCGTCAGCACGACGTCACCTGCCGCCTCGAAGTCCTCGACGTGCGCGAGCACTTCGTTGACCTGGGCCTTACCCACCCTGGAGAACTCCATGGGACTGATGTGCGTGACGCAGTACCGCACCCGCATGGTGGTGGTCGGCGCACAGAGCAGGTGCCGTTTCTCGTCCGCGTCGAGCGCCGACTGCTCCGCCAGCTTGAAGCGGTTCGCCGTGCCGAGCGGCTGCCGGCTGAGCAGGGCGATACCGACCGGCTTGCCGTTGCAGACGTCGGGGTTGTCAGGACTGGCCGTGGCGTTACGGGTGGCCTGGAAGCGGACGAAGTTGCCCTTGTCCTGCGGCCAACCGGTCTCGTTCTGCAGCCGGCTGGTCAGGGCCGCGTACTGACTCTGGCAGACCTCGTTGAGAGCGACGAAGTCCGGCTGTACGGCATCGATCGTGTCGAAGATCTTGGCGACCAGCAGATCGGACGCGCCGGCGGTCCGATACTTCCATCCACCGCTGACGTTCCAGTGCATGGCGGTCAGTCGCACCGTCGACTCGGCCCGGGCGGGCTGCGGTGCGACCACCGGCACCACCAGGATCGCGGCGAACACCGCCAGAATGCTCCTCATCCGTACACGCAAGTTCGTCCCCCGTCTGGTTGCGGCTGAGATCGACAAGGCTCAGACCCTATCGGTCCACACCGCACGGAGCGACGGTTACGCTGAGGCTCCCCGCAGGCACCAAAAGTCAGATCGGTAGTCTCTGTCGTCGCAGATGGACATCAGACATGTCGATACATCCCTACGGCATGTCCGTCCGGCCGTCCCGTCTGCGCACAGGAGAGAGGCACCCACATGCTCATTTCTAGACACCGGTGGCTGACCGCCGCGGGGCTGTCCGTCACGATCGCGGCGGCGAGCCTGGCCGGTGGCGGGTCCGTGAGCGCGGTCGTCGGCGAGACCGTCGACCCGAGCGTTCACGCCTTCACCGCACGGGTCAACGTCGGCACCCCCGGTATCGGGCATGGGTGCTCCGGAGCATTGGTGGCGGCGTCCTGGGTGCTCACCTCACGCGCCTGTCTGAGTGTGGCGGGCGTACCGGCCGCGACCGGAGCGCCGGCCCAGCCGACCACGGTCACCGCCGGGCGTACCGTCGATGTCGCCTGGGTCGTCCCACACCCGGACCGCGATGTCGCCCTGCTGCGAACCGTCAGTCCGCTCAACGAGGTCACCCCGGTCGCCCTGGCAACGGCGGCACCGAGTGCCGGTGACGTCCTCCAGGTGGTCGGCTACGGCCGGACCGCCACCATGTGGGTGCCGGACCGCAAGCACCTCGGGACGGTGTCCGTCACGTCGGTGGGCGCCACCACGATCGACGTGGTGGGGACGGACCCGGACACGACCGTCACCTGCCGGGGCGACCTGGGCGGTCCCACGCTGCGCGAGGTGAACGGCTCCGTGCAGTTGGTCGGCATCCACCTGAGCTCCAGTCAGCACGGCTGCCTGGACGCGCCCGAGACCTCCGCACGGGGAGCCGTCGAGACCCGCGTCGACGACCTCGCCGGATGGATCAGGCAGAACAGCGCCCCCGTCCTCGTCCGCGACTTCAACGGTGATGGCAAGAGCGACATCATCGGCCGCTACACCGATGGCGTCCTGCGCCTCTACACCGGCAACGGCACCGGCGGCATCAACAGCGGCTACACCACCGTCGCCACCTCGTGGGCCAACATGAGCGAACTGTTCTCCCCCGGCGACTTCAACGGCGACGGCAAACCCGACATCATCGGCCGCTACACCGATGGCGTCCTGCGCCTCTACACCGGCAACGGCACCGGCGGCATCAACCCCGGCTACACCACCGTCGCCACCGCCTGGACCAACATGAGCGAACTCTTCTCCCCCGGCGACTTCAACGGCGACGGCAAACCCGACATCATCGGCCGCTACAGCGACGGCACCCTCCGCCTCTACACCGGCAACGGCACCGGCGGCATCAACCCCGGCTACACCACCGTCGCCACCTCGTGGGCCAACATGAGCGAACTCTTCTGACAGCTGCCACTGGCTATTCAGACTCTGAATGACGGGGGCCCACACCGATCGGTGCGGGCCCCCGTTCTCCATGGTCGGGTGGCTCCTCGGTTAAAACTGCCCTCCGCGGGAGCACCGATCCGCACCTCCCGCAGGAACCTCAGCCGACTTACGAGCCGGATGCACCGCCCTCGGCTGCTCCGCGCTGACCGCACAGGCCGCCGACACCATCAGATCGCGCATGCTCTCGTACGCCTGGGCACCATCGTCCAAACCGATCAGCCCCAGCCCCTGCCCGGCGGGAAATGGCTCGCACCGAGTGCACGTCCATCAGCACGCTGGCGATGTCGTCGAGCACCTCCAACTCGGACCGGCCCTCGGCGATCGCCGCCACCGTCAGCAGGTCACCGACCCGGGACGGGTCATCCCGCAGGCCGGAATCCAACGGCTGCAACGCCTCGAACTCGTCATCGTCGGCCGGTTTGACCCAGCTGACCGCGTTCCGATCACGATCGCGGACGACCCACTCCTTGGCGCGCAGATGCATCGCCAACTCGGAAGGCGGCCGGGAGGTCGGCGCCGCACGGTCGGTGACATGAGCCCGGATCATCGTGCCGCCCTCTCCATGTCGCCGATCAAAAGCCTGCGAAGCGCCGGCACCGTCAACAGGAGACCCGGCCCGGCGAGAGGAGTGAAGTGGGCGCCTTCAGCCGATGCCGGATCTGTGGAGAAGCCATCGGTTCGGTCCTCTTGCGCTCCGGGACGAGCGATCCGGACATCGATTCCGTCGAGGTCCAGGTTCATCCGTGAAGTGGTGAGTCCGCACGCGAGCGCGAGAAGAATTCCTCACCGTGCGGCCCTTGATGAACGCTCCTGTGCAACGCTGCCCCACACCCTCACACCTCAGCAATGCCGCTTCGGTGGACAGCGTGTGCGATTCGAGGTGGATCAGGCCGATCGGTGTTCGGCGGTGGTCAGCCAGGTGCGGTACCAGTCGGTGAAGGACATGCGGGAGCCGTCGGGGTTCTGCAACGGGTGGAAGCCGTCGGACTCGGCCGTGTAGTCGGCCCACATCTGGCCCCGGGACGGGCCCGAGAGCACCAAGACCTCGCGGAGCCCGCAGCCCACATCGCACAGATAGAGCAGGCCGTAGGTGTGGGCCGGGTCGTAGAGCAGGTCGAAATACCGCTCGTCGTCGTCGGGCAGATCGGTGGGCAGGGTGTCCAGCGGGTTGAACGCCCGGATGTGGGCGAACGGGCGGGTCAGCGTGGTCGAATCACGGTCGGCGGCGCCGCCGCCCGTCCAGCGCCAGCGGCCGGACGCGCGGCTGAGTGGGAACAGGCCGTGGCCGGGGCCTGCGCCGCCACGGCCGGCCTGAAGCAGGAACGCCCGATAGTCGGCGGGAAGGACCAGGCCCAGCTGGGATTCCAGGTCGGCCAGCTCGGTCGTGGTCAGGGGCGGTTCGAGTGTCCAGCGATCGCCGGGAGAGGCAGGGGCGGCCGCCAGCGCGGATAGGCGCGGTGCGTTGTCCGACCACAGAACCGGCGGCTCGGGCGGCTTCGGTATGTCGATCTTGAACAGCACGTCCGTCACGGCCGAAACGCTAACCGCACCCTCTGACAGTTCCGCGACGGCGTGACGCTGAGATCGCGCCGCCGGGAGAGGCGGTGCGAGGGCGGCAACAGCGGCGCGGGCAGAGAGAGCGGCCCGGGAGGGACGGCAACCCGGGAGGCCGCAGCGGGCGGCGCGGCGGCGAGAGGGGACGGCGGGAAGGGTGGGCGCTGGGAGACGACCGCGGCCTGCCGACCCGCGTGTGAGAGGCGCGGGCGGCAGGCCGTTCGGTGGGTCGGGTGCTCGGGTGGGAGGGCCGGTGGCCTGGTCCGAGGGCGACCCGCCAGCGACCGGGGGGAGCCGGCCGGAGCGGAGCGACGAGCAGGTGTGATGCAACAAACGGGTGGTGCGGTGGCCGCGGACCGTCTGGGCCGCGGCCGGAGGGTCAGCTGGTCTCGCCGGCCAGGCTGAAGGAGCCCAGGCGGTTGATGGCCAGCACGGTGCCGGCGATGACGAAGACGGCGCTCATCACGAGGGCCGTGGTCAGGCCGATCGAGGACGGGATGATCTCGGAGGGGGCGATCGTGTCGGCGATGGTCGCGACGTACTGGCCGACGGACAGGATCTTGGTGCCGCTGACGAAGGTGGCCAGCAGGTTCTCCCAGACCAGGATATACACCAGGCCGAGCAGCACCGGGCGGCGGCTGAGCAGGCTGAACAGCAGGAACAGGGCGGAGTAGGCGAGGGCGCCGACCACCGCCGCGGCCACCAGGGCCAGGCCCAGTTTCACCGAGCCGGCCAGCAGGCCGGTGATGAACAGCGGGATCGCCGAGACCACCGCGGTCACCGAAGCGGCCACCGCGTATTTCGCCAGGATGATGTCGCGGCGGGGCAGCGGCTTGGTGAGGATGTGGACGATGGTGCCGTCGTCGATCTCGGAGCCGAGGACGCCGGTGCCGACGATCAGGGCGACGACCGGCAGGACCACGTGCAGGCCCAGTTCGACGATGACGGCGCGGCCCCACATGTCGGGCGAGACGCCGTACGCCCGGGTGATGGCCGCCAGGCCGACCAGCAACAGCGGCAGGGGCAGGAGGAGCAGTGCCCGGCGGCGGCCGAAGAGTCCGCGCGCGGTGATCAGAGCGACGGTGGACATCAGCCCTCCAGCAGGTAGGCGAAGACGCTCTCCAGGGACTCGTCGGACGGCACCAGCGAGTGCAGTCGGATCCCCTGGTCGAGCGCGATGCGGGGCAGCACGCGGGTGAAGCTGCCGTAGTCGGAGGCCCGGACGGTGAGCCCGCCGGCCTCGATCTCGATGCCGGCCACCGATTTCTCGGCGATCAGCGCGACGGCGAGCCGCCGGTCGTCGGAGCTGCGGACCGCGAAGACGTGCGGCCGGTTGGTCATCAGCCGGCGGATCTTGCGGTAGTCGCCGGAGGCGGCCAGGCGGCCGGCCACGATCACCTGGACCAGGCCGGCGACCTGCTCGACCTCCTCCAGGATGTGCGAGCTGAACAGGATGGTGTGCCCGTTGTCGCCGAGGCGGTGCAGCAGCTCCATCATGTGCATGCGCTGGCGCGGGTCCATGCCGTTGAACGGCTCGTCGAGCAGCAGCACGCGCGGCTCGTGGACGAGGGCGGCGGCGACCCGGGTGCGCTGGCGCATGCCCTTGGAGAAGGTCTCGATCCGGCGGTCGGCGGCGCCGGTCATCTCCACCAGCTCGAGGGCGCGGCGAGCGGCGGCGGCCGGGTCGGGCAGTTTCTGCATCTTGGCGCAGGCGGTGACGAACTGGCCGGCGGTGAGGTAGCCGTGCACCGACTCCCGCTCGGTGACCAGGCCGAGGTCGCGGTAGACGGCCGGGTTGCGCCAGGTGGGCTTGCCGTCGATGGTGACGGTGCCCTTGGAGGGGGCGAGGAAGCCGGCCATCATGTGCAGCACCGTGGTCTTGCCGGCGCCGTTCGGCCCGAGCAGGCCGGTCACGCCGGGGCGCAGCGTCATGCTGATGTCGTTGACGGCGACCACGTTGCCGTACCACCGGGAGACGGTGGACAGCTCGACCACTCCGGTGGTGGCGGCCGTGGTCTCGGCGGGCAGGGTCTGGGTGGTCACAGCGAGGCCACCTTCCGGTAGCGGGCCAGCAGGAGCAGGAGGCTGACGGCGATCAGGCAGACCGCCTCGATGGCGTAGATCGGGCCGAAGCGGCCCAGGTCCAGCCCGAAGCCCTCGTTGCCGCCGCTGATCCACTGGCCGACGCCGGCGATCAGGGTCATCGGGCTGGCCAGGCCGGCCAGGCTGTTGGCGGTGGTGGAGGGCAGCGAGGCGAGCACGCCGACGATCGGGGTGCTCATCAGGAAGATGGCCACGATGCCGCCGGCCGCGAACGCCTGCTTGCCGGTGAAGGAGGCGACCAGCAGGCCGATCCCGGCGAACATCAGCGCCCAGAGCAGGCTGTAGCCCCAGCCGGGGATCAGGTCGCCGAGCTCGTTGAAGACGCCCTTGGCGCCGTCCTTGGTGGTGAACGCGGCACCCAGGAACATGATGAACTGCGGGATCCCGAGCAGCAGCCAGATGGCCGAGGCCATGGCGGCGAACTTGGCGGTCACGTAGTCGGCGGCGCGCAGCGGCCGGCTGAAGTAGAGCGGCAGCACCCCGGCCCGCAGATCGCGGGAGACCAGCTGGGGCGCGACGATCGCCAGGAAGAAGATGATCAGGAAGCTCATCTGGTCGGCGAAGCCGGTGTAGGTGAAGACCGTCTGGCCGATCTGGGACCGGACGGCCGCCGCGATCACCGCGACCAGCAGCATGATCCCGAAGACCAGCCACGGGAAGATCTTGGCCTTGGCCGAGCGGCCCAGGCCGAACGCCGCCCGCAGGCCGTGCACGTAGAGCGAGAACTGGAGGGCGAAGCGGCCCAGGCGCGGGCCTGAATACCGCTGGTACCCGATGTCGTGGATGACGCCGGCCTCAGACATCGGCCGTCTCCTTCGTGGTGAAGAGCTCGGCGACGCGGTGCCGACGCTGGTCCAGGCGGTGCAGGTTGAGATCGAGGTCGGCGACCGAGCGGAGGATCCGGTCGTACGCCGCGTCGGACTCCAGGGCGACCAGCAGCACGCGGCCGTCGCGGGTGACCGGCAGGCCCTGCCCGGAGAGGCTGGCGAACAGCTCGTCGGTGCCGTCGGCCACCTCGACCGCGAGCACGTCGGAGGCCGCGGTCATCGAGGAGATGCGGTCGGCGCGCAGCAGGCGCCCGCCCTCGATGGCGATCAGCGAGTCGCAGATCCGCTCGACCTCGCCGAGCAGGTGGGAGCAGACCACCACGGAGATGCCGAACTCGGTGCCGATCCGGTGGACCAGGGCGAGCATGGCGTCGCGGCCGGCCGGGTCGAGGCCGTTGGTGGGCTCGTCGAGCAGCAGCAGGTCGGGGTCGTGCACCAGCGCCTGAGCGAGTTTGACCCGCTGTTTCATGCCGGTGGAGTAGCCGCCGATCTGCCGGTAGCGCTCCTCGTAGAGGCCGACGTGCCGCAGCGCCTCGGAGGCGCGCTCGCGGGCCGCGGTCTTCGGCAGGCCGCTCATCCGGCCCAGGTGGGTGACGAACTCGGCGGCCGAGACGTCCGGCGGAAGGCAGTCGTTCTCAGGCATGTAGCCGACTCGGGCCCGCACTTTGTCCGTCTCGACCACGGGGTCGAGGTCGAAGACCCGGACGGTGCCGCCGCTGGGCGGCACCAGCCCGAGCATGATCTTGATGAAGGTGCTTTTGCCGGCGCCGTTGGCGCCGACCAGTCCGATGACGCCGGCATCGACGGCGACGGTCAGGTCCGCAAGCGCGGTCACCCCGCCGCCATACGTCTTGGTCAGCCCGTCCGTAGCGATGATGGTCACAGGCACAGCCTAGGAACCCGCCGCACTCAGATGGATCGGGAAAACCCCTTAGGCGTTCTCAGGGTTTCTCAGCGTGCTCTCAGAAAAGCGAGACCTGGAAAACCGGCAGCCGGCCCAGGCGCCGGTATTCGCGCAGCGCCGCCGGCGTGCTGTCCACCCGGGAGTCCTGTCGCTTGTGATTGGCCGGGGTCTCGAAGTGCACCATCGCCTTGATCCCCGGGAAGTGCCCGATCTGCCGGCCCACCTCACGGTAGAAGTCGGCCATGTGCCCGGGGTTGCGTTTGGAGAACCAGACGCCCCACTCGGCGATCATCAGTGGTTTGGACGGGTGCCGTTTGCGGACCCAGTTGTAGAAGCCGGGCCAGCCGGGTTTGCTCGCCGACCGGCGGTTGAGCAGTTCGGCGAAGTCGCCGTGGCCGTACCCGGGGTCGCTGTACGAGTACGTGTCGAACCCGATCCAGTCGACCACGTCGTCGCCGGGGTACATGTGCTGGAACCAGCTCTTGGTGGTGTGCGGCACGTACGCCATGTGGACCAGAACGGTCACCACGTTGGTCGCGCCCTTGGCCCGCAGCCGTTTCACCACGTGCCGGAACATGGCCGCGTAGTCGCGTGCGGTGTAGCCGGAGCCGGGCCGTTCGCGCACCTGGTCCTCGGCCTCGTGGTGCACGGCGAAGAAGAACCGTTCCCGGAAGTTCTTCTTGAGGTGCACGGCGAGCCGGTCCAGGAATTCGTCGGTACGCCGGTCGCCGCGCGCGATCCGGGCCCAGGTGGTGGTCTCCGGTTTCCAGTTGAGCAGCAGGATCCGTTCCCGGCCGGGCTCCCGGGCGATGGAGATCTCCTGTTCGGTGGGGAAGACCCGCCCGGTGCCGCGGTGGTAGCCGTGGAAGATCGCCTGATGCCGGCCGGTCTTGCGCTCGAATTCGGCGAGGGCCCGCACTCCCCTGCGTTCGGTACGCGCCCCGGGGGCGACGCCCCACAGGATGCCGCAGGTCGGCACCAGTTTCTTCGCCACCCGGCAGCCGCGCGGACTGCGGGTGGAGGATTCCCGCGGGCGCTGCCGGACCGGGATGTCGACGCCCTCGCCGGTGGCCGCGGGGAGCGGGTGCAGGGTGGGCCGCGGCTCGGTGGTGGCGGGGGACGCCGGGGGAAGAAGTGTGGCCCGGGCGGGCCGTTGAGTGACCGCGGCGGGGGCCGAGGTGGGGACCGAGGTGGTGACCGGCGCGGGGGCCCGTGAGGTGGCCGACGGTGCGGGCGACGGGGATGAGACAGGATTCGCGGACGTGGCGAGGGCGGCGGGTACGGGGCTGCCGGTCTCGGTGTCGTCGCTGGTCCGGGCCCAGACGAGCGTGGCGGTGACGGACATGGCGATCGCCGTTGTCAGTGCAACGACGTGCAGTAGTCGGGAACGGGTCTGTTTCACAAAGGCCGAGTATCAAACGATCAATCCGACTTGTCCAGTATCCGGATGATTTTCAGCATAATTAACCTTTTGTAAGTTTCATCCGGCCTGAGGAAAGATCGGAATCAGACCGTGAGCCCGACTCGACCGTCACGATCGCGCCTGGGAAACTGTCCCCCAAATACCTGCAGGGGGATTCGAAGTGAATGGTTCGGTACTGCCCGAGGACGTGCTCCGGGACGCTCCCTCCTTCACCCCGCGTCCCTACGAGCTGGCAGACCTCGAGCTGCTGCTCTCCGGCGCCTACGCTCCGCTGACCGGGTTCCTGGGCCGCGCCGATCTGGCGTCGCTGGCGCGCACCGGCCGGCTGGCCGACGGCACGCCGTGGCCGGTCCCGGTGACCTGTGAGGTGCCGGGGGAGATCGCGTCCGTGCTGGATCCGTCCGACCCGGGCCGCCGCACCCTGGTGCTGACCGACATGGAGGGCGCGCCGGTCGCCGCGATCGAGGTCGCCGACGTCTGGCGGACCGGGGAGAACAGGTTCGCCATCGGCGGGCCGGTGCGCCGGATGGGCGACGGCGGGCACGGCCCGTTCCAGCGCCTGCGCCGCACCCCGGAGGAGGTCCGCGCCCTGCTCCCACCGGGCCGGGTGCTCGGGGTGATCGCCGACCGGCCGCTGCACCGGCCGCAGCTCGCGCAGATCGCGCACGCCGCCCGTACGCTGGCGGCTCATCTGTTGATCCTGATCCCGGTCAGCGGACCGGGACCGGACGGACTGCCTCCGGAGGCGCTGGTCCGGGCGATCTTCGCGGCCCGGGACCGGATGCCCCCGGCGACGGTGGTCGCGGTCCCGCTGCTCACTCGCGGTGACGAGCTGCGGGACGCGCTGCTCCGCGCGCGGGTGGCCCAGTCGTACGGGGTGAGCCACGTCCTGTCCACCGGCGACTCCCTCTCCGGGGCCGGTCTGCGGGTGCTGCTGCCCCGCGAACTGGCCTACGACAACCGGGACGGCCAGTGGCGCTGGCGTGACGACATCCCGCCGCGCAACCGGCGCCTGGCGATGACCCCGGCCGAGATCGACGACCTGCTGGACCGGGGTTTCCCGCTGCCCGAGTGGCACACCCCGCCGGCGGTGGCCAAGGAGCTGTCCCGGGTCCGCCCGCCGCGCCGGCACCGCGGTCTGGTGGTCTTCTTCACCGGCCTGTCCGGGTCCGGCAAGTCGACGATCGCCCGCAACCTGGCCGACGCGCTGCGGGAGAACGGCGATCGCACGGTCACCCTGCTCGACGGGGACGTGGTGCGGCGCGAGCTGACCGCGGGTCTCGGCTTCAGCAAGGCCGACCGGGACCGCAACGTGCGCCGGATCGGCTGGGTGTCGGCCGAGGTGGCCCGGCACCGGGGCATGGCGGTGGCCTGTCCGATCGCGCCCTACGAGGCGGCCCGGGCGGCGGCCCGGCGGATGGCCGTGGAGGCCGGTGGCGGATTCATCCTGGTGCACGTGGCGACGCCGCTGGAGGTGTGCGAGAGCCGGGACCGTAAGGGGCTGTACGCCCGGGCGCGGGCCGGCCAGCTGCGCGGGATGACCGGGATCGACGACCCGTACGAGGTGCCCGCCGACCCCGAGCTGACCATCGACACCACCACGATGACCGTCCCCGAGGCGGTCGATGTGGTGCTCAGTTATCTGATCGAGAGCGGTTGGGTGGAGCCCAAGATGGCGTAGACCATCACTTACGGCGGGAGTGGGGCGTTGCACCCTCTGGGGCGAAACGCCCAAACCCTCACTCCTTTCCCGGAAGGGCCGCCGAAGACTGATGGAACCGTCCCGCCCCTCGTCCGATCTGTCGCACTACCTGGGTGCCTTCCGCCGCCACTGGTGGATCGCCCTGGTGGCCACGGGCGCAGGCCTGGGCGGTGGCGTGGTCCTGGCGAAGACCATGCCCAAGGTGTACGAGTCCTCGGCCTCGGTGCTGGTGCAGCCGATGGACCAGGACTCCAACGCCGAGGGTGGCCGCACCAAGAGCGCGGTCAACCTGGACACCGAGGCCCAGCTGGTCGGCTCCGGGGCGGTCGCGGTGAAGGCCGCCACGCTGCTGCGCAGCGACCTGTCGCCGATCGAGCTGGCCCGCTCGGTGAAGGTGCAGGTGCCGCCGAACACCACGGTCCTGGTGATCACCTTCGAGGCGGACACCCCGGAGAAGGCGCAGGCCGGGTCGCACGCGTTCGCCGAGGCCTACCTGCGTAACCGGGAGGAGACCGCGCGGGCCCTGCTGGACAAGCGGATCCGCTCGCTGAACCTCAAGGTCCGGCAGCTCACCACGACACTGGCCGGGATCAACGCGAAACTGGCGGCGGCCACCAAGGGCAGCCCCACCGAGAGCAACCTGCAGAGTCTGCGCAACAACTCGCAGAACCAGCTGAACTCGCTGACCGGCCGGCTCAACGAGCTGACCACCACCATGGTCGGCGGCGGCAGCATCATCAACGACTCCCGCCTGCCGGACGAGCCGACCAGCCCGAACACCTGGCTCAACGTGGGCGCCGGCGGGATGGTCGGGCTGCTGCTCGGGCTCGGGCTGGCCTACCTGCGGGAGCGGTTCGACAGGCGCCTGGTCTCGGCCACCGATGTCCGTGACCGGGGCCGGGTGACCGTGCTCGCCGCCCTCGACGAGCGCAGCACCCCGCACTTCGACGACGTGCTGCAGCCGTACGGGCCGGGTGGCCGGGTCTTCAACCGGCTGCGTAACGAGGTGCTGGCCAGCCTGCACGAGAACGACCGGATCATCGTGGTGACCGGGACCAGCCGCGGCTCGGCCAGCACGCTGGTGGCGGCGAACCTGTCGGCGGCGCTGGCCCGTACCGGAAGTGACGTGATCCTGATCGGCGCGCACCTGCCGGACAGTGTGATCGACGCGGCGCCACTGGCCCGGATGTTCGGGGTGGCCGCCGCGCCCGGTCTCTCCGACCTGCTGGCCGGCCGGGTCGGTCTGGCCCGCACGCTGCAGCGCACCCCGCGCATCCCGTCGCTGCGGGTGATCACCACCGGTGGGGCGGCCACCGCGGCCGGCCTGATGCAGTCGCAGCGTCTCAAGGACACCCTGCAGAGCCTGCGCGAACAGGGCGGGTACGTGATCATCGAGGCGCCCTCGACCAGCTCCAGCGCGGACGCGCAGAGTCTGGCCAGCCTCGCCGACGCGGCCATCCTCGCGGTCGAGCTGCGCCGGTCGCTGCGGCCCGCGCTGGTCGACGCCACCGAGCAGTTGCAGCGGGTCGGCACCCGGCTGCTCGGCGCGGTGGTGCTGCCCAAGCTGCCGGCCGTGGAGCCGGGTGAGGCGGCGGCCCCCGCGGTCACGCTGGCGCCGGACGCGCCGGTGGCAGAGGTGGCGACCCAGCAGCTCTCGTACGCCGGGCGCCAGCGCGACCAGGAGGACGAGGACACCGCGGACGGCGACGACCAGTGACCGCGGTCACGGCGCCAGCACTCGCCGGGACCACCACCCGCACCACCCGCAACCGCTCGCTGCCGGCCTGGCCGGTGGCCGGGATCCTGCTGCTCTATCCGCTCTGGTGGGCGCTCGGCCTGGGCGTGCTGATCTTTCCGCTGATGGCCGTGCCGATGCTGGTGCTGCTGCTCCGGCGCCGGTCGGCGGGCCGGCCGGTGCTGCTGCCGCCCGGCTTCGCCTGGTGGCTGGTCTTCCTGGCCGCGGCGGTGGTGAGCATCGCCGCGCTCGGCGTCGACCCGCCCGGGACGGTGGCCGAGCACGCCCGGGAACGGCTGCTCGCGGTCGGCTACAAACTCGCGATGTACCTGTCCCTGACGGTGCTGCTGATCTACGCCGGCAACCTGACCGAGGCGGAACTGTCCCGCCGCCGGATGGTCCGCCTGCTGGCCGGGATGTTCGTGCTGACCGTGGCCGGCGGGCTGCTCGGCATGGTGGCCGGGGACTTCGAGTTCACCTCGCCGGTCGAGTGGCTGCTGCCGGGCAGCGTACGCAACAAGGGTTTCGTCCGGTCGCTGGTGCATCCGTACGCCGCTCAGATCATGGATCTCGTCGGTGGTGAGAAACCGCGCCCGGCCGCGCCCTGGGGCTACACCAACACCTGGGGCAACAACTTCTGCCTGCTGGTGCCGTGGCTGCTGGTGGCCGCCTGGTGGAGCCGCGGCGCGGGCAGGAAGCTGCTGGCGGTGCTCTGCCTGGCGGTCGCGGTGGTGCCCGCGGTGGCGTCGCTGAACCGCGGTCTGTGGATCGGGGTCGGCCTGCTGGTGGCCTACGTGGCGTTCCGGTACGTCCTGGCCGGACGGCTCTGGATCCTGCTCCTGCTGCCGCTGCTCGGCACCGCGCTGGCCCTGGCCCTCGCCCTCACCCCCCTCGGCGACACGGTGTCGGCGCGGATGGACAACGGCAAGTCCAACGGCGTCCGGTCGTTCCTGATCGAGAAGGCCCTGGACGGCTTCAGCGGTTCGCCGGTGATCGGGTACGGCGGGACCCGCAACACCCTGGGCGGCCGCAACTCGATCACCGTCGGGGAGAGCGCCGGCTGCGAACGCTGCGGCAACTTCACCGTCGGCGGCAACGGCCAGCTCTGGCAGCTGCTCTACGCGCACGGCGCGGCCGGCACCGCCGGTTATCTCGGCTTCCTCGGTTACGGCCTGTGGCGGTTCCGCCGGGACCGCAGCCCGGTCGGGGTGGCCGCGAGCGGCGCGATCGTCACATCCTTCTCCGCGATGCTCTGGTACAACTCGCTGGTCACCCCCTTGGCCTTCATGTTTCTGGCATATGCGCTGCTCTGGCGCAACTGGATCGAGGGGAAGACATCATGAGCCCGGTACGTACGGCGCCGGCGGCCCTGACCGCGGGGGACGCCGCGCTGCGGACCCAGTACCTGACCGAGGTCCTCGGGCTCCTCTACCCGGACCCGTGCCGCACCGACGGCACCCCCGGCCCGCTCGTCGCGGAGTATCTGGTCGTCCCGAACGCCCACCGGCCCCGCCTGCTGGTCCCGTCGGTCTCCCCCACCGTCGCCGCGGCCGCCGTCCGCCGGTACGCCGAACCCCAGGGCCGTCTCGCCCGGCTCAAACGGGACGCGGTGGTGGCAGCGGTGCACACCCGTACCGCCGGACTGGTCTTCCGCGACCGGATCCGGGTCACCGGGCCGGTCTCCGCGGGCATCGACGGCTACCTGAGCGACGCGCTGCGCCGCGACCTGTCGGTGAGCATCCACATCGGCCCGGCCCGGGCCAACCGCAAACCGGTGCTGCAACTGCTCAGCCCGGACGGCGACACGTTCGCCTTCGGCAAGCTGGGCACCGGTCCGCTGACCCGGCGGCTGGTCAAGGCCGAGACCGCGGCTCTCACCGCGCTGGCCGCCAGCCAGCTCACCCGGCTGACCGTGCCCCGGGTGCTGCACGCCGGCGACTGGCGGGGCATGCGGGTGCTGATCCAGTCGGCGCTGCCGGTCTGGCTGCCCCGGGCCCCGCTCACCCCCCGGCGGCTCACCATGGCGATGCTCGACGTGGCCGGCTGCTGCGGGTACACCACCGGGCCGCTCACCGGCAGCGGGTACTGGCAGGAGCTGCGCAACCGGCTGGCCGCGGTGGCCGGCCGGCCGGAGGGCGCCGGGCTGGCCGCCGCGGTCGACGTGCTGGCCGCGCACAGCGGCGGGACCACCCTGCGGTACGGCGCGTGGCACGGTGACTGGGCGCCCTGGAACATGGCGAACCTGCACGACGCGCTGCTGGTCTGGGACTGGGAACGGTTCGCCACCGGGGTCCCGCTCGGCTTCGACGCCGTCCACCACGAGCTGCAGAAACGCATCCAGTCCACCGGTGACGCCCGGGCCGCGGTGGAGGCCACCATGCGGCGGGCCGACGAACTGCTCGCCCCGTTCGGGGTCGCCCCGGTGGCCCGGGAGGTCACCGCCCTGCTCTACCTGGTCGATCTCGCCGTCCGTTACCTGACCGACCGCCAGGCCGAGGCCGGCGCCCGTCTCGGTGTGCTCGGGACCTGGCTGCTGCCGGTGCTGATCCGGCGGGTTGAGGAGCTCTGAGACATCATGCGCGTACGCAATCTGCCGACGCCGGTGAAACGGGTCGTGCACATGGGATCCCGGGGGTTCGGGCGGCTCACCGCGGAGAAGCGGATGCTGCCGTCCTTCCTGATCTGCGGTGGACAGCGCTGCGGCACCACGTCGCTCTACCGGGCCCTGGCCGCGCATCCGGTGGTGCTCAAGGCCGTTCTGCACAAGGGCGTGCACTACTTCGACACGTCGTACCAGCGGGGGCCGGAGTGGTATCGCGGGCACTTCCCCCGGGTACGCAGCGCGGAACGGATCACCGACAAGTACGGCGTCCCGGCGCAGACCTTCGAGTCCAGCCCGTACTACATGTACCACCCGCAGGCGGCCGCCCGGATCGCCCGCGACCTGCCCGCCGCGAAGATCGTGGTGCTGGTCCGTGACCCGGTGGAACGCGCCTACTCGCAGCATCACCACGAGGTGGCCCGGGCGTACGAGTCGGAACGGGACTTCGGCAACGCCCTCGCCCTGGAACCGGCCCGGGTGCACCGGCAGGAGGTCCGGCTCGCCCTCGACCCGGCGCACTACAGCTTCGCCCACCAGCACCACGCGTACCGGGCCCGCGGTGAGTACGCCCGCTACCTGAGCGTGATGGCCCAGCACGTCGGCCGGGAACGCATCCACGTGGTGGAGAGCGAACGCTTCTTCACCGACCCGGAACCGGTGTACGACGAGGTCTGCGCGTTCCTCGGGCTGCCGTCCGGGCTCCAGCGCCCGCCGTTCGAGAAACACAACGCCCGGCCCCGGCAGGCCGACATGGATCCGGGACTGCGGCGCGACCTGCGCGAGTACTACCGGCCGCACGACGAGGCCCTCGTCCCCTGGCTGGGACACACCCCGCTGTGGCGCCGCGGGTGACGGCGACCGCCACCGCGACGGACCGGGGCGCGGCCCGCGGCGGACTGGCCAACATGGCCGGCTCGGCGCTGGCCGGCGGCACCGGGGTGGCCGTCACCTGGATCGTGGCACGGGCGCTCGGCACCGAACAGGCCGGCGCGTTCTTCGCCGCCACCGCCGCCTTCGTGCTCGTCGGCGGGCTGGCCAAACTCGGCACCAACACCGGGCTGGTCTACTGGCCGGCCCGGCTGCGCGCCACCGGGCAGAACCGCCTGCTCGGCGCCTGCCTGCGGGCCGGCATCCCACCGGTGGCCGTCTTCTCACTGGCCCTGGCCGTGGCGATGTGGACGGCCGCGCCATGGCTCGCCCGTCTGACCGCCGGCGAGTCCCCGCACGTGGTCGCCCAGCACACCGCCGGGCTGCGGGTGCTCGCCGTGTTCGTGCCGTTGCAGGCGCTCACCGACGTGCTGCTGACGGTGACCCGCGGCTATCGGCGGATGCGCCCCACCGTGCTGCTGGACCGGGTGCTGCGCAGTGGGCTGCAACTGGCCGCGGTCAGCGCGGCCGGGGTGGCGGCACTGTGGGCGGCGGCGTCCCTGCCGATCTTCGCGCTGGCGTGGGCCGCGCCCTACCTGCCGGTGGCGATCCTGGCCGGATTCGCGGCTCGACGGGCGTACACAAGCGGGCTCGATCGTGGCGCACCGGCGACCCGGACCGAACGGCATCGCCTGCGCCGGGACTTCTGGATCTTCACCGCCCCGCGCGCGGTCGCCGCGGTCGCCCAGCTCGCCCTGCAACGGGTGGACGTGCTGCTGGTGGCGGCGCTCGGCGGACTGGCGCCGGCGGCGGTCTACGCGGTGGCCGGGCGGTTCGTGGTGCTGATCCAGTTCGCCAACCAGGGGCTGTCGCAGTCCGTGCAACCGCGGCTGGCCGAGGCGCTGAGCACCGGCGACCACGTGGCGGCCCGGCGGCTCTACCAGATGGCGACCGGCTGGCTGGTGCTGGTCACCTGGCCGATCTGCCTGCTGGTGATCGCCTTCGCGCCGCACTACCTGCGGTTGTTCGGCGACGGGTACGCGGCCGGCGCCCCGGTGGTGTGGGTGCTGGCCGGCGCGATGCTGCTGGCGACCGGCTGCGGGATGGTCGACATGGTGCTCGCGATGGCCGGGCGCACCTCGGCGAATCTCGGCAACGTGCTGATCGCGCTGGCCGTCACGATCGGGCTGGACGTGCTGCTGATCCCGCGCTGGGGGGCGCTCGGCGCGGCGATCGGGCTGGCCGGGGCGATGGTGGTGAACAACCTGCTGCCGCTGGCGCAGGTGCATCGGGGGACCGGACTGCACCCGTTCGGGGCAGGGACGGTGACCGCGGCGTCACTGGCGACCGGATGTTTCGGATTTGTCGTTGTATTCCCGGTGGCGATCGTGGTCACCGGTCCCGCCTACATCGCGGGGGCCTGGCTGTTACGCGGCCGGCTGATGCTCGGCGCATTTAGGAGGAAGAGTTGACCAGCGACTACACCGAGGTGTTCCGAGACACCGAGGCGGTCGAGAAGTACGAGACCGTGACGTACGCCCCGGACAGCTACGCGTCGCGGATCAACGACCGGCAGCGCGACTACCTGCGGGCCCTGGTCCGCCGCGAGTACACCGCGAACCCGCCGGTGCACCACGACTTCGCGTGCGGCACCGGCCGGGTCGTCCGGGCACTGCACGGCCTGGTCCGGGAAGCACACGGGTACGACACGTCGGCCGAGATGATGGCCAAGGCCGCCGAAGTCGGCTCCCGGGCCACCTGGCACACCGTCGCCGGAGACGGGCCGGTGCCACAGCCGGTGGCCGCCGGCTTCCCGGCCCTCGTCACCGTCTTCCGGCTGCTGCTCAACGTCGACGACGCCATCCGCGACCGGGCCATGGCCTTCGCCGCCAAGGCGCTGCCGCACCGCGGATCCGGGCTGCTCGTGGTGGAGAACCACGGCAACGCCGGATCGGTACGCCACCTGCGGGCCCGCCGGCACGACGGGGAACGCTGGTTCGCCGAGTTGTCACACGCCGAGGTCGAACAGTTGATGGCCCGGCACGGCTTCGAGATCGTCGAACGGCGCGGGTTCTCCATGCTCACACCATCGATGCACGGCAACCGGGTGGCCCGTCTCGCCGACGCGGCCGCACGCCGGATGCCCGGCAGTGACGCGTACGCGGTCAACGTGCTCTACACGGCTCGGCGGGTCCATGCGTAAGGGTCTCCTGCTGCTGGTACTCGTGTTCCTCCTGGGCGGCTGCTTCAGCGATCCCCCGGATGAGCCCGCGCCCACCCCCGCACCCGACCTGTCCTCGCCACCCCGGGCCGTCGCGGTCAATCCCGGCCCGTTCCAGGCCGGGCCGTTCAAACCGCCCGCGAAAGGCGCCTACTTCGGCGCCTGGATCAAACCCGACCAGCTCACCCACGTCGGGCGGCTGGTCGCGGTCGGCTCACTGGAACAGTCGATGGGGCGGCGGCTCGACTTCATCAACACGTACCGGCGCTTCGAACAGATGATGGGCACCCCGTCGGACCAGGCGTTCCTCGCCGACAACGCGTCCCTGATGATCAGCTGGGCGACCGGCGACAACCGGTCCATCCTGGCCGGTGAACACGACGACCTGATCCGTGACCAGGCCGTCGCGATCCGGAAGATCGGCAAACCGGTCATGCTGCGGATGCGCTGGGAGATGGACCGGCCCAACCTGCGGGCGACGATGTGGTCCGGGGAGGACTACATCGCCGCCTGGCGGTACGTCCGGAAGATCTTCCGTGAGGAGAAGACCGAGAACGTGTCGTGGGTGTGGTGCCCCACCGCGGAAGGGTTCGTCCGGGGTGACGCGCCCGCCTTCTACCCCGGTGACGACCAGGTCGACTGGACCTGCGTGGACGTGTACGCCGGCTTCGAGTTCCAGCCGATCGGCAAGCTGATGGGCCCGTTCCTGGAATGGGCCGCCCAGCGTCCGAAACCGATCGTGATCGGCGAGTTCGGGGTGGCCAAGGCCTGGGGATCGGAGGCGCGGGCCGACTGGATGAAGGACGCGATCCGCACCTTCAAGGTGAACCGGCAGATCAAGGCGGTCGCCTACTTCGAGTCCGATCCCGAGGGGAACGGGCCCAACCAGCAGTTCCAGCTGACCGGGGACAAGCGGGCGTTCCGGGCCTTCCTGCGGCTGGTCAAGGACCCGTACTTCAATCCCTGATCGCTTGCAGGAACTCCAGGCGGTTGCCGTGCGCGTCCGCCGCGTAGAGCCGCCGGTGGCCCGGGAAGTGGGGATCCCACTCGACCGGGTGGCCGGCGGCCGCCAACGTCGCCGCGAGCGTGTCCAGGTCGCCGACCAGCACACCCGGATGCGACCTGCGGGCCGGGACGAATTCGGGCACCGGAGCCAGATGCACCTCCCAGCCGCCGGACCGGAACCAGCAGCCCCCACGGGCGGCCAGCACCGGCGGTTTGGGCACCTCGGACATGCCGAGCACATCGCGGTAGAACCCGCGGGCCGCCTCCTCCCCGCCCACCGGGATCAGGAGCTGGACGTGATGCAGATCTAGGAACATTCTCTAATAGTACGCGCGTACGGTTAGCCGGGGCGCCGAAAAATGTCGTACGTGTGTTCCATAGTTGGCTCAGCCAGGAAGGCCTGACCAACGGGGGTGCCACCGATGTCCTACCTCGACGACTTCTTCGACGACCAGAGCGAGATCATCGGCAAGTTCGGGTGGGCCGTGGTGCACGTGCTACCCGCCGACGACGATCCGGACGACACCGTGCCGTTCGCCTACACGGTCGGGCTCACCGGCTACGGCTTCCCCGAGCTGACCATCGCCGGGCTGCCCGCCGAGACCGGTCACGTGCTGCTCAACGAGGTGGCCGGCCGGGTCCGTGACGAGGGCCTGCTGCTCGGCCACGGCCAGCGCCTGCGCGGCCTGATCGACGGCCAGGAGCTGCGGGTGGTGGCCGGCGGGTCCGTCGAGATCCTGTTCCCCGGCGCGGCCCTGATGCGATACGGCGACGACCGGGTCAGCCTCCTGCAACTCGTCTGGCCCGACCCGTCCGGCCGCCTGCCGTGGCAGTCCGGCTACGACACGGCCGGCTACCCACAACCCACCATCGGCACCACCCACCCCCGACCGGGCATACGTTGCGCCCGCTTCCGCGGCATACCGGGAGCCCAGACCCGGCGCTCCCGGCGACGGCGGACGTCGCGCTCCCACCTGCCGGCCACACCCCCCAACGACAACAACCCCCACCCCACCTGAACCCACCCCACCCCACCCCACCCCAACACGCAGCGCAAATCACCCACAACGCGACCCACCCACACCGGCGCACAGCCTGGCCTAGCTAGCCGGGCCGGGACGGGCTGGGCTGGGACGGGCTGGGCTGGGACGGGCTGAGCTGAGCTGAGCTGAGCTCAAAGCTTCCCGACCACACCCACCCAGCGGCGTGCCGCAAACCGGTGCGGATCACACCGCAGCGCGGCACGCTGCGACCGCACCACGTTGCGTGCCGCACACCGGCGCGATTCGCACCGCAACGCGGCACACTGCGATCCCACCGCCACCACGTGCCGCACACCGGTGCGGATCGCACCGCAACGCGGCACATTGCGACCGCACCACGTTGCGTGCCGCAAAACGGTGCGGATCACGCCGCAACGCGGCACGCTGCGGGCCCGCACACACCACGTGCCACAAAACGG
>NZ_JBNZCE010000033.1:10020-59571 GCF_050589265.1 Actinoplanes sp. G11-F43 | reverse complement strand
GTCCATTCCGGACAGCCAACGCCCGGCCAACAACCCAAATCTCACTCAACGTTACATCCATGAGTGTCGACCAGGTTTTGGATGGCTCTCCCGGAAATCCCACGTGATGGGGGCGTGATGATCCGATGGTGATTCTGTGTCGCCGGCCTGCTCAATCCACAGTGGACTAGGGCGTTGAGCTGGACATCCGCCACGCCGAACCGGTCCGGACTCTCGACCCACTCCGACTACTGCGAGTGACATGGATGGCGTCTCCGGAACCCGTCCGAGGTCATCCACCAAATCCGGCCGCCCGCCCGCTGCGCCATGCGCACCCAGGACAGCGACTCTAGAACCCGGGCGTTCCCGCCGCCCGACGCATCCCAGCCCTGAGGCGCCGGCCTGCAGAACGCAACGGTCCCGCCGGGCATGAGCTGATCCCATGCCCGGGGGCCGCGCTGTAAAGGACGGGTCAGGGCAGGTTGATCGGGCGCAGGACGCGGTCGATGCCGTGGGCGATCTGCTTGTTGCCCTTGTTGATGTCGAACCGGTTGACGCGCGGGTTGCGGTCGGAGCGGTCGGCGTCGATCAGCGAGATCCGCTTGTGCCAGCGCGGCCCGTACACGTTGACCTTGATCTTCGCGCCGGCGGCGGTGCTGAGCTTGGCGTTGTCGGACTTGAAGGCGACCTTCTTGGTGATCGTGGCGCCAGGGACGACGTGGTAGAGCAGGACCGACTCGACCGTGTTGATGCCGAGGCCGGCGACCGCGGTGAAGGCCTTCTTCTCACCGGGCAGCTTCTTCGCCTTGGTGATGTCCTTGACCAGCAGCTGGAAGGCGCGGTCGTTGGGAAGGAACGCGGTGACCCGGGTCTTGCCGTCGGCGAGTACGGCGACCTTGCTCTTCGGCTTGGCCTTGAGCACCGCCTTCACCGCGGCGGTGAGGATGTCGTAGTCGTGGCCGTTCCGGTCGAAGCCGCTCTTGTCCTTCATCAGCACGGCCGCGAGGGACTTGGTCTTGAGAGGCTTCTTGCCGGCGGCCTGCGCGGGAGCGGCGCTCAGTGCCGAGGCGACGATCGTGGCGGTGACGACAGCGGCGGCCTGCTTGCCGAGACGGGTGAACCTCATCTTCGAGCCTCTTTCCGATCGGGTACGGGGGTGGCTCCGACAGCCACCACCCGTACTTCGCTCGGCACCGGCCGGATGGATGCAGCTATTTCGTGAGAGTTCCACGAAGCAGGCTCTTGCCGGAATGGGTGGCGTCGCCATCGTGGGGTTCGTCGCTGACAGATTTCGTACGTCGATGCGCAGCTGCCCGTCAGCGAGCACCTGTACGTCACCGCCCGCACTCGAGGGGACCGTCTCCAGCGGCAGCAGTGTCGCCCGGGCTGTCACCTGCTCGGCCGGAGTTCGGTCAGTGAACCGGTCGAAGGCCACTGTGCCCGCTATCGCGAGCACGGCTGCCGCCGCAGCGGTGAGAACCGGGGCAAGCCAAGGCAGCCGTGAACGCCGTGCCCGGCGCCGTGTCAGGTCGATGACCGGCACCTGAGGTTCGGCAGGTGTCCGTGAGGCCACGATGCCGGCTTCGATGGACTGCCACAGGTGTTCCGGGGGGAGCGGGCAGGTCGTGGAGTTCGGCGGTCTGCGCGCCGAGGTCGGTGACGTCACGCAGTGCCTGCATCTCGCGCCTGTAGTCGGCACAGCGTTCCAGGTGGTAGGGCCTGATTCAGCCAGTCCGTACGGGCGTCTGTCAGCCGGGGCAAGCGCGCCGGTGGCGGCGGGCGTGTTCATGCGGCACCGGCGTCGGATGCAACAGCGGCCGGTTCACTCTGCTGTCCGTCGTGCCGCCCGCGGATCCCGAGCACTCGCTACCCGTGTCACGCATGTCTGCCTGGTTCTTGACCAACGGCTTCGGCCCGGAACATCACAGCTTCGCCGGCACGGCGGGTCTGTTGCTCGCGGTAGAGGTGGTGTCCCGCGGCTCCGAGATCGTCGACCGGGTGATCAAGAAGGCCGAGTATGCGAAGGCTGGCATCCCGCGCTCCTGGGTCATCGAGCGCGACACCGTCACCACGGTTCACCGGCATGTCCTGAACACCTCGACCGGCGAGTACGAGCCGGACGAGGGCTCCTGACCACGGCACCCGGGCTCCGGTAAGGCCAGAACACCCGCCCTCATGTCTGGTGCTCCGGGTCCCGCGTCCGAGAACGGGGCATGATGAGCAGAGTCGTGAAGACCGACGCACCGACGACCACGGCCCCGATGAACTGCGTGGAGCCGTATCCGGAGCCGACGCCGATCATGGTGAGGTAGACGGCGACCGAGATCGCACCGCCGACGTGCGTGGTCGACTCGAACAGCGCGGAGGCGAGCCCGCGATCCTCCGGCGCGGCGTCGCCGATGCACTCTCGGGTCAGCCCCACGTAGATGGGGCCCGCGCTCAGTCCCCAGAGGACCAGGTACACCACCAGCAGGGTCAGGGACCCGGCGGTGCCGAACGCGACCAGGGCCAGCATGATCGAACACAGCAGGAGAGCCAGTGCCACGACGCGGCGGGAGCCGTAACGCCGTATCAGCCAGCTGGCCGGAGCGGCGCTGATCACGGCGCCGAGCAGCACCGGAGCCAGCGCGATGCCGGCCTGCGCCGCGGACAACGAGTACTCGTCCTGCAACTGCAGGCTGCCCACGACCACGACCGCGGCGTACGCCGCCGAATGCGCGCCGAATGCCAGGCAGCTGGCCACCAGCCGGCGGGACCGCACCACCGACGGCTTGATGATCGGGTTGCGAACCCGACGCTCCCACCATGCCAGCGTGCCCAGCATCAGCACGCCGGCCAGGACCGGCGACACCGTCGCCAGTCCTGGCCCGTGCTCACCGATCCGGGTGGCTCCGTAGATCACGGCGAGCAGCCCACCGGTGACCAACGCCGCCCCGGTGACGTCGAGCCGCTCCCGCCGGCTGCCGGACGGCTCGTCGGCCGGCAGCAACAACAGCCCGGCCACCACGGCGAGCGCCGCGGCCGGGACAACGACGATGAACACCCACCGCCAGCCGAGGTACGAGGTGATCACGCCGCCGAGGACCGCTCCGGCCATGCCGGCCGTGTTCGCCGCGACCGCCACCACGGAGAACACCCGGCTGCGCCACGGCTCATCAGGAAAGAGGGTGGCAGCCGACGCCAGCGCCGCGGGAATGGCGAACGCCGCCCCGAGGCCCTGCATCACCCGGCCCACCAGCAGGAGCGCCAGCGTGCCCGCCACCCCGGAGAGCAGCAGTCCGATCCCGGTCAGCGCGAGACTGGCGACGATCACCCGGCGCCGGCCCCAGACGTCGCAGATGCGGCCGCCGAGGACGAGGAAGCCACCGATGGTCAGCGAGTAGAGGGTCACCACCCATTGCAGCTGCGCGGGCGGGATTCCGAACTCCGCGCCGATGTCCGGCAGCGCCGTGGCGACGGCGAGGCTGTCGAACAGCACCAGGAACATAGCGCCGGCCAGCACCAGAGCGGTGGGCCAGCCATGCCGTCCCGGCCGCGCCGCGGGCTCCGTCGTCTGCGGTTCCATCAAGTCCTCCGTGCTCGCCGTATGACCGTCCTCGCCCTCGTCCCCGGCTCGGCTATCCGGCCGATTGCGCCTGCCCAGTGGGCGCCGCCAGGTCGTATCCGTACTGCCGGGCCACCGCACCGAGCTCGGGATCGGAGAAGTACCCGGCCAGGCCCGGTGTCATCCAGGATGTCCAGCCCGACACCGCGCCCTTGCGGATCATCCGCGGTTGCCGCTCCCCTGCGGCGTCCTGCGCCACCACGGCGTCCTCGTGTGCCCGCATCCGCTCGAAACTGCTGGCCTCCGCGGCGGCGCGGAGGGTGTCCGCGGTGACGTCCACCGGAAGCTCGCGCAGCGCCGGCTCGAGGACCTCCACCGGGCGCTGCTTGAGGTCCTCGAAACGCAGTACCGTGGCATGGTCGTACCCCTGGGCCTGTTCTTCCCATGCCTGGTAGAAGGCCGACCAGTCCTCGACCGGGTTGGACGAGTAGTCACCGGGACCGCGCAGCCAGTCCTCGAACTCGTCGGGCACCTTGTCCCACTCCTCCTCGCCGAACGAGCGGCGCCACTGGTGCAGCGAGTAGAGGGCGTCGCGCGGATCCCGCACGATGATCCAGACGCCGCCCACCGGGAGCCCGTCGAAGATCTCCGGGGGGTGGTGCGACTTGACGAAACGCGGCCACGGGCGGATCACCTCAGGATCTCCGGCCTGGCTGTCCTTGTCGTGCAGCGAGGCGAGCCGGTCGCGGTATGCCGCATGCGTTCGCACGCCGACGGCCGTGCCGTCCGCCTGCAACCGCTCGGTGTAGGCGTCGACGTAGTTGAGTCCCGCTTCGAAGAGGATGTTGCCGATCAGCGACTGGCCCGCCCCACCGCAGCTGGCCACGACGATGTCCCGTGGACCGAGCTGCTTGAGGTTGTCCGCGTACAGCTCGCTGAGCCGTGCGCGGGCCAGGGTCGAATCCGGCCGGTGTGCCATGAGGATGTTCCCTTCTCTTGCTGACGGATCTTGCGGACGGATGTCGTACGCACCGGCTCAGCAGGGCGGACGACCCCGGCTGAGGCACCATCGGGCCCCGGCAGGGGCGAACTCGGGATCGCTGAACGGGGAATCGCCGCGACACGCGGCTGCTGTACCAGCCGGCGGAGGGCGATCCGCCTCGCACGGAGGCTCAGTCCCGGCGGCGGACGGCCCAGGCTTTCGTGAGGTAGGTGACGTCGACCGTGTCGCGGTCGGCCAGCCGCTGCTCGGCGTAGCGCAGGAACGCGGCGAACTTCTCCTCACCGAGCTGTGCGCGCACGTCGTTGACGGCTCGCCACGCCCCGAGGTGCTGCTCCACCGGCTGCACATCGACATGCCGGCCTTCGAGGTAGAGGATGTCGTCGTAGCCGGGATGCCCGGCCAGGCGCTCGGTCAGCGTCTCGGTGAAGCTGCCCTTGCCGAAGGCTGTCTTGCGCATCCCCGGCTCCAGGCGCGTCAGCTCCTCCTCGATGTCGGCGAGCAGCGGGTTGGCGTCCAGCTTCCGGGTGTTCCACAGCGCCACGAACCATCCGCCCGGGCGCAGCACCCGACGGAACTCCTCGGTGCCCTTGTCGAAGTCGACCCAGTGGAAGGAGGAGGCCATCGTCACCAGGTCCGCTGACCCGCTGTCCAGGCCGGTCGCCTCGCCGCCGCCGACCCGCCAGGTGATGCCGGTGCCCTCCGAGTCTCGCCGGCCCACCCCGCGCATGTCGTGGTTGGGCTCCACCGCTGTGACCGAGCGGAATGCGGCCTGGGCGAGCATCCTGCTCCAGATGCCGGTGCCCGCGCCGACGTCCACGGCGTCCAGTTCCCCCGGGTCGCGGCCGAGAAGGCCGAGTATCGCCGCGCGGACGGCGGGAGAATATCCGGATCGGTAGGCCGAGTAGTTCTCGGCCAGGCCGGTGAAGTCACCGAGCCGCATTGCCTGGGTGTCGGTCATGGTTGTCGTCCTCTCTGTCGGCCGGCGCGTCACCAGCGCCGGTCAGTCGGATGATTCAGCGGATGTTCTGCGGTTGGGCCGGCCCGGCGCCGGCCTCGGTCAGAAGTTCGCCGATGACAGGGCTCAGCGCTTCGGCGACCAGCGCGTTGCCGCGCCGGCTGCAGTGAGGTCCGAGCCGGCCGTGCACGAACAGGCCGTCTCGATCCGGATCCCGGCGGAATCGCTCGGTGAGGTCCACCACCGGCAACGTCGGCGACACCTCGGCGAGGAACCCGTGGTGCGCGGTGCCGCCGTCGCGCCTCTCCAGGTCGGCCGGTTGCGGTATGACGAGCAGGACCGGGTGCTTGCCCGCGGCGCGGCACACGGCCGCGAAACGCTCCACCAGGGCCCGCATCAGTCCTCGAGCGTCCGGGTCGGCGTACAGCCGTGCGGTCCAGCGGGCGTTGTCGCGCAGGATCACGCGGAACGCCGCGCGGATCGCGGGTTCACCGCCGTCGTCGCCGCGGATCAGCCCGCCGGCGAGGTGTGCCAGCACGGGAAGGTGGCGGCGCGCCCGGCGTACGAGCTTGGGCAGGTAGGGGAATCGCAAGATGTCGGGGCGGAATTTGCCGGCATGGAAGGGGTCCAGACGGGTGATCTCCGTCAGCCGTTCCTGGTAGGTCAGGTACTCCTCCGGGCGCCGGACCGCGCTCGGATGCAGCCGCAGCCCTTCCGGGCCGAGCGTGAACCGCGGCTTGAAGGCCAGCACATTGCCGTACTCGAAGTAGTGCTTCCAGTAGGAGTGCACCCGCGCGACGGTCTCCGGGACCACCCCCATGACGATCACCTGGGCCTCGAGGTCCGGCAGCTCCCGCTCCAGGCGCAGCAGGGCCTGGTCCAAGCCGAAGTTGCCCACGCCGTAGTTGGCCGCGTTGACATCCACCAGCCGGGACAGCTGATGGGGCCAGGTCTCGTCGTCCCCGACCAGCCGGCAGAAGGTGAACGAGTCACCGAAGCAGGCGACCGTTGCCGGCTCCGACTCGAAACCGGGATTGCGCCGGCGGCCACGCTCGTCCATGGCATAGCCGACACGGCCGCTGTCGGTGGTCTCCGTACCCTGCTCTCCAGGGCGCCGGCACCAGCCGAGCTCGGGGTCGAACGAGCGGGCGACGTGCTGTTCCACCAGCGCGGCCGGTATCGCCGGGGTTTCGTCCCCGGGCGTGAGCAGCCAGGGGAAGCCGGGCTTGAGCCGCCGTACGAGCCGGGCGGCACCGTACTCCACTGCCGCGTAGCCGCCGAGCACGGCGATCAGATGCCGGGCCCTCATCGCGCCACCGGGAGGGGCAGGGCTGCGACGATCCGCTCGACCAGGTCGTCCGGAGTCCCGCCGCGTCCCGAACTGTCCAGCACCAGGTCGGGGGCGGCAGGTTCGGGGAAGGGGATGTCGACGCCGACCACGTCGCTGATCTCGCCGTCGATTGCGGAGCGGTACAGACCTTTGGTGTCGCGGGCGACGACGATCTCCATCGGCACGTCCAGGAAAACCTCGAAGTAGTGGGAGAGTTGCCGCCGGTTCCACTGCTGCCAGTGCGGGAAGATGGACAGGACCGCGGCGACCACGTGGATGTCCTGCCGGTCGAGCATCAGACACAGCTTGCTCAGCCGTTCGGCGTTGACCTCCCGGCCGGCGACGTCGTGGCTCACGCCGCCCCAGACCTCGCGCAGCAGGTCGCCGTCGAGGTAGACGAGGTTCGGCAGATCTGCCCGCAACCGGGCGGCGAGGCGGGTGCCGATAGTGGTCTTGCCCGCCCCGGAGAGACCTATCAACCAGATGATCATGAACGTGTCTCCCGTTCTTGATGGAAAACGAGCCGGCCCCGCGCGACCAGGTCCTCGCAGACCGCCAGGTCCGTCGCACTGTCGACCTCGCCCCAGGCGCCCTGGCAGGGCACCGTCTCGATCCGGTACCCGGCCTTCAGGAGCCGTCGCAGCAGACTTGTCATGTCCAGCGCGTCGACCTCTGCCGGCGGCATCGCGTCCAACACGGCTCGTACGCCGGTCCAAGCGGACGGAGTGAACCGCAGCAGTCCCATGTACTGGCCCTGCACCTCCGCCACGGTCGCGGGGCGCGCACCGATCTGTTCCAGCGCGCCGTCCGGTGCGAGCCGGAACGTCTCGGCGTCCACCAGCGGATCGGCGAAGCGCCGGTGCCACAGCTGTGCCCAGGCGGGGTCGTAGGCGATGGCCAGTCCGCCGGGGGCGCTGATGAGGTGCCGGACCGTCTCGGCGGTGTAGACGATGTCGGCGTACGAGACGACACACGGCGTGGTGGCCACCCAGTGCTCGGCTGCGAGCAGCGAGCAGACCATGTTGGTCTGCGCCCACCTCGGCGCGGGGAAGACCGTCAGGCCCCGGTCGTTCAGCATCTCGGACCGGTAGCCGGCGACGACAGCCAACTCCGCGATGCCGCCGGCGGTGAGCGCGGCCCGCTGCCAGGCCAGCAGTGGCCGGCCGGCCAGCGGAACCAGGCACTTCGGACGCTCCTCGGTGAGACCGCCCAGGCGGCTGCCGCGCCCGGCGGCCAGAATGACCCCCCTCATGGCGCTACTCCGAAGTGGGCCCGCAGGAGGCCGCGGTCCTCGCCGGCCAGCTCGATCGGAAGCCGCTCGGGATGCCACATGAGGCCGAGTACCGGTTCGGTCTCATGGCGGATGGCCTTGATGACGCCGCCCGGCCCAGTCGCCCATGCCCGTAGCGGTGACCGGATCTCGGTGGCGCCCCAGTTGTGGTAGCTGTTGACGACCCGGCTGGCCCCGTCGATCCGGACCGGCTGCCGTTCGGCGACGTGGCCGGTGACCCGGTGGAGCGGGGTTCCGAAGCGGCGCAGCAGCATCTGCATTCCCCGGCAGACGCCCACGACCGGCAGGCCGCTTTCGTGCGCCACGTCCAGCAGTGCGCTCTCGGTGCGATCCCGGTCAGGGGCCTCACCCCCGAACTCCGCCAAGTCGTTGCCGCCGGTGAGCAACAGGCCGTCGACCGACGCGACACGCACCAGCCGTACGGCGCTGTCGACATCGTTGGGAACAGGCAGACCGGTCAGCCCGCAGGAACGCAGGAACGGCCACCACCGTTGATCGAGCGCGTCGCTGCGCACCCCGTGCGCCGAGTCGACGACTACGCGCTGTGTGACCGCGATACACGTCATCGCAGCACCTCCACCCGGTGGTTGAGGCAATCGATCTTCAGGTAGTCGGCGGCGGCCCAGCGGTTGTACAGAACCTCACCCGCCCCGATGACGGCTGGAATGCCGAACTGGTGCGCGCGGATCGCCATGTGGGAGTTGGCGCCCCCGTAGCGGGTGACGAAACCGGCGACGCCCTCGGCGAAGATCCAGTCGTAGCCGGGGTCGCCGCTGGGCAGCATGAGAATCTTGCCCTGCAGATCGGCCGGGTGCGCCGTGACCAGCTCCACGCGCCCGGTGGCGGACTCCTGGGTCACGTAGTTCGGCTCGGTGGCGGGCAGGTGAAAGGACTTCACGTCTGCCGGGTCAGTGATCAGCGGCGGTAGCACCAGCCGGCGGGTGAGCTCGTAGCGCTGCCGTCCCTCGACGGCACACCGGCGCAGCACCCGGGCGGGGTTCTCGGCACCCCGATACAGCCCGTCGATGCACTCCACGTCGACGTACGACATCTCCTCGGTGTCCATCCCCACGCTCTTGCCGAGCTGGGTGAAGAGCGCCAGCGCCTCACTCAGGTGGCGGGTGAACTCGAACTTCGAGTTCTCCCTCAGTTCGATGCTGGTGATGATGAAGTTGAGAAGGCCGTACGCGTCCTGCTCCAGGCGATGTTGCCGGAGCAGGTCGTCGATCTGGCGCATGGTCTTCGCGGGCAACCGGAACGGCTCCGGCGCCTGCACGTTGACCCGGGCGTTCGGCCAGTCGAAATATCCGTCCGGTTCCTCGTCGTAGCGGGGGGAGCGGATGTCGTAGGTCCCAGGACGCAGGAAGCCGTACCGGCGCAGGAATTCGGCCCGTGTCAGCGTGGTGCGGTCGCGCAGCATCCGGTTGGTCACCGTGTCGAGGGAGGCCATCAACGCGGCCACGTCCTCCTCGGTCAGCACGTCGATCTCCACCAGCGAGCGCAGGATCTCGGTGGCGATGAAGCCCAGCCGGGCGAAGCCGGCGAACGCCAGGGTGCCGAAGCGACGACAGTCCTCGAGCAGCCAGTAGATCTGAGTGGGGATGTCCAGATCGGACTGGCGCACCTCGCCCAGCTTGGCGCGCAGCGAGGTGATGCTCGCGAGGTCCTCACGGCGGGCCGGATGCTCGGGGTCCATGAGCCGGTTGGTCAGGGTGCGCAGCGAACCGACGATGTCGTCGCGTTCCTGAACGCTGAACAGGTGCTCGACCTGATTGGCGAGCCGCTCCTGCAGGGTGAAGGAGTAGCACGAGAACACCACGTCGAACTCGACCTTGTCGTGCAGCTCCGGGTTCGCGACGAGCCGGTCGATGTAGTGGTCGACCAGTCGCTCGGCGAGGTCGTCGTCGATGGACGCGGGAACGAGCGAGTTGCAGCTCTCCCGGACCCCGACGTACGGCAGACCGAAGAAGTCCACCATCAGGGGGAAGCCTCGTACGTCTCGATAGCCGTACCGGGCTCGCTGATCGGCCCAGAGGCCGTCGGTGATGAGGCGGCGGTACAGCGACAGGGCGAGTGGCCGGGGCCGGGTGCCCACGATCTCCGCGGGGTTCCAGTCCGGCATCACGCCGAAGACCGTGCGCCGACCGCACAGGTGCGGATGCGGCTGACCCGCCGTCCGGAGCTTGGACGCGATGGCGCTCAGCGCCTGCTCGTGCTCGTCGTTGTCGAGAAGTGTCTCCACCACCATCGGGCGGACCTGGAGCAGGTACAGCTCACCGGTGACGTCGAACGCGAACTCGATGTCGAGGTTGTTGCGTTCGAGCAGTTCCTCCAGCTCGCGGGAAAGTTCCATGAGCTGCTGGATCCGGGCGTCGCCCCGGCCGGTGCCGCTGGTCTTCCAGGCGTAGAGAGTGCGCAGCCGGGCACGCGCTCCACTGGTCACCGCCGCCGAGTCACCGTTCTCCTCGTAGTTGATGACGAGGTACGGCGCCCCGGTATTGGGATCACAGGTGAAGACGACGCCAGTCATGGTGGCGTCACGCACCATCGGTTGCACCAGCACGAGCTGCTCACCGAGATCGTCGAGCGCGGGCTCCCCGGTCCGGCGCTGGTACGAGTCGATGACCGCGTCGACCGCCTCGCGCAACTCCTGCCGGCCGGCGACACCCGCCACGGACAGATAGCTGCCCGGCATCAGCGTGCCCGGGTCGTCCTCCTGCCGGGTGCTGCTCCGCACGATCAGCGGCTCGTTGCCCCACGGCTTGCTCAGCACGTCGTCGAGAACCTTCTCCGGGACAGTCCGCCACTCCGCGACGGAGAAGTACCGGAGGGGCAGCACGCGTGCCCTGCGAACGAGCGGGGCCAGCTGTTCCAGCGTCTCGGCCTTGGAGCCGAAAAGAGCGGCCGGCGTGCCACGCTGCATCGCATGCCCGGCAGCCGGGGAGTGACTCACCGCAGAGGTCAGGGCAGGGTGATGTGATGCCATGATGCTCCTTTGCTTCCGGACCTCCGGTGGAAATCCCGTCTAGTGGTTGAGATGCGTGCGACGGCAACGCGACCGCGGCAGTCCCGGGGCGGTCCCGGGCCACCGTCCCCTATCGGGAGATGCACCCAGCTGCGAAATCGTGCGCTGTCCGAGAGTGGCGGGCGATTGCGGACACGTCGGCAGTTGAATTTCCGCAGCCCCCGTCTCGTCAACTTGGTGAACTCGTGCTGAACCGTCTGGCTACCCGCTCGATTGTCGACCTAACAGCGTCACGTTTCGTCATCTGAATTCTGGCCACTGTAGACGGAGCACTATTTTGAGCGTTCCCATTGACAGCGATGCGTCTCAATAGATATTGCGGTATCTCGGCGTAGGGTGAGCAGGTTGGTCTACTCGCCGGCGACGCGATGATCGCGTGCACGGTGGCGATCTCACCCACGGAGAGTCGCACCGACCAGCTCATCCACGACCTGCCGCGCCGCCAGACCAGGAGGAGCGCCTGCCTACGCTGGGATCGTGGACAGCCGGGCGGAGATCAGCGCTTTTCTCAAGTCGCGCCGCGACAAGATCACGCCGGAGGAGGCGGGCGTGCAGTCCTACGGTGAGCGGCGGGTGCCGGGGCTGCGGCGTGGGGAGGTCGCTCAGCTGGCCGGGGTGAGCGCCGAGTATTACACCCGGCTGGAGCGTGGCAACGTGGGCGGCGTGTCCGAGAACGTCTTGGACGCGCTGGCCCGGGCGCTGCGGCTGGACGAGTTCGAACAGGCCCACCTGCGTCATCTGGTGCGGGCGGCGGCTGCCCCGCGATCCCGGGCGAGTGCGCGTGCCGTGGCCCCGGCGGTGCGGCCGTCGGTGGTGCGGATGGTCGAGGGAATGCCCGGCATGCCGGCGTACGTCAATAATAATCGCCTTGATGTGCTGGTGACCAACTCGCTCGGCCGAGCCTTGTTGACCGACCTTTACGCCGATTCGGCCTACGGCAGGAACATGGCGCGGTTCGTGTTTCTGAGCCCGGCCGCCCGGCATTTCTTCGTCGACTACGACCGTATCGCCCGTAGCGCCGTCGGGCATTTCCGGGCAGAGGCGGCCAAGAACCCGTACGACCGGCAACTGTCGAATTTGATCGGTGAATTGTCGACCGGTAGCGAGACGTTCCGGGTCTTGTGGGCCGCACGCGACGTGTACGCCTTCCGCGACGGCAGCAAACACTTACGGCACCCGATCGTCGGCGAGCTCGTCCTCGACTTCGAGGTGCTGTCCCTTCCGGGCGACAGCGGCCTTCAGATCGCGGTCCACAGTGCCGAGCCGGGCAGCGCCGCCGCTGACGCTTTGACGGTGCTGGCCAGTTGGGCCGTGACCAGCACCGGCACGGAAGGCGAAAGCTGATCGGCGCCGGTTTCTGGGGGTCCCTGCCGGTACCTGTCAGGTCGGGGACTCTCACCCGGGCCGCATCCTGAGCTCTGCTGGAGGGGCAGGAACAACCACGACAGGTCACGAGGAATGCGATCATGAGCAGGGTTCCGTCCATCACCTTGAACAACGGCGTCGAGATGCCTCTGCTGGGCTTCGGCGTCTTTCAGATTCCGCCGGAGGACACCGAGCGAGCTGTCCTCGAGGCGCTCGAGGCCGGCTACCGTTCGATCGACACGGCGGCGGCTTATCAGAACGAAGAGGCCGTCGGTCGCGCGATCGCCGCCAGTGGCATCCCGCGCGAGGAACTGTTCATCACGACGAAGCTTTCCTGGATTCAGGACGCCGGTGAGGAACCCGCCAAGCGCGCGTTCGAAAGGTCACTGGGCAAGCTCGGCCTCGAACAGCTCGACCTGGTTCTGATCCATACACCGTACGGCGACTATTACGGCACCTGGCGCGCGCTGGAGGCCGCCTATCAGCAGGGCTTGGTACGCGCCATCGGCGTCTCCAACTTCCACCCCGACCGGCTCACCGACCTCATCGCCCACAATCAGATCGTCCCGGCCGTCGACCAGGTCGAGACGCACCCGTACTTCCAGCGCATCGCCGACGAGCGGGCCATGCGCAAGCGCACCGTGCAGATCGCGGCCTGGGGTCCGCTGGCGCAGGGCCAGTACGACCTGCTCAGGAACCCGGTGCTCACCGAACTGGCCGGCGCGTACGACAAATCCGCTGCTCAGATCGTGCTCCGCTGGCTGACGCAACGCCTGGTGCCGACGGTCGTGAAATCCACCAAGCCGCAGCGTATCCGCGAGAACCTCGCCGTCTTCGACTTCGAGCTCACCGACGCCGACATGGCGCGCATCACGGCCCTCGACGGCAAGACCGGACCGGCGTACGACATCCGCGACGCCGACACCGTCGACTCCATCAACAACATGCCGCTCCCCTGATCACAGGTACGGGGATAGCGCCGGCGCACATCAAGGAGACCGCATGCGCGTCATCGTTTTCGGCGCCACCGGCATGGTGGGCCAAGGAACTCTGGAAGCCTGTCTGCGCGACGACACCGTCACCGAGGTCCTGGTCGTCGGCCGCTCGCCGACCGGCCGCACCCACCCGAAGCTGCGCGAGATCCAGCACGCCGACTTCACCGACTTCACCGGAATCGCGGACCGGGTCACCGGATACGACGCCTGCTTCTTCTGCCTCGGCGTCTCGGCTCTGGGCATGAGCGAGCAGGCGTACCGGGCCGTCACCGTGGATTTCACTCTCGCCGCCGCCCGGACACTTCTGGCCGCCAACCCGGAAATGGCCTTCTGCTATGTCTCCGGAATCGGCGCCGACGGCACCGGCAAGACCCGCATGATGTGGGCCAGAGTCAAGGGCGAACTGGAGAACACCCTGCTGACGATGTCACCGAGCGCGTACATGTTCCGGCCCGCCTTCGTCCTGCCGTTGCCCGGCGGCAAGGCGAAAACGACCTGGTACGTGCTCATGTACAGGGTCCTCACACCGCTCTACCCGGTGCTGCGCCGCGTCGCGCCGCGGTTCGTCACCACCAGCCTGATCCTGGGCGAAGCCATGCTCGCCACAGCCCGTGACGGTGCCTCGCCGCGCGTCTTGGAGGCCGGCGATATCAACGAAGTGGCCGGCGTGCGTACTTGATGATGCGGTTGCGGGTGTGTCGGGCTGCGGCCGGTGGGTGCCGCCCTTGCGGCAGCACCCACCGGGCCCCGGGGCTGTCAGGTGAAGGTCACGTACACCCAGCTGCCGATGGTCGTGGCGTTGAGGGTGTCGCCCGAGGAGGTCCTCACGTATGACGACTGCCTTCGCCTGCCGGCCGGGATGGCAGTAGAAGATGCCTCAGGCTCCGGCGCTCGGGGTGGCGACGGCGCGAGGCGCGCGACGGTCACGGATGCCGAACGCGATCGCGGAGATCACTCCGGACACCGCGCTCAATCCGGCGAACAGCAGGACCGCGCCGACCGCGTACAGGCCGCTGTCGTCGATGCGTGCCGCATCGGCGGTCCAGGCGACGGTGAATCCGACGGTCAGGGCTGCCGCCGCCAGTACCTCGCGCGTCCCGGCCCACAGGGCGCCTACCAGCAGAATCAGTAGTGATGCCCCGACGCCGACGATCTGCCATGCCTCGTACGGGCCGGTGTACTCGCCGGTGGCGGGATTGAGTTGGCGTTCGGTGTCCCAGCCCAGCCACGCGTACCAGATCAGGGCGGACAGCACCATGATTGTCACGGCGGCACACGTCTGGAACACGCGGCCGCGCGGCCCCGGCCTGAGCCGATTCGCCGCGGACTCTCGGGAGTCCCTGACGGCGGGGGTGACGGGCTGCTTGATCGGGTTGTCGGCCGGAGTATCCATCGTCGCTGTTCCCTATCCTGGTGTGTGGCTGCGCTTGTCTGTCGGGTATGACGCTACGGCCGCTGACCGGCGGGAACATCCGCCCACGGTGCCCTTCAGGAGTGGTACCGCGGTACTACTCGCTGGTAGCGCAGTTTCACCGCCTCAGCGGGGCCGCCCCGGGTGATCTGGCGGGTGCCGTCGGGGCTCCAGCCCTGGGCGCGGTAGAACGCCCGCGCGGAGGTGTTGCCCTCCAGCACCCACAGGCTGGCGGTGGAGTATCCGGCGGTGGCCAGGGCGTCGAGAACCGCTGTCATCAGCAGGCTGCCGGCCCCGGTGCGCCACACCGTGGGCACCGTGTACATCGAGCCGATCTCGCCGACCCGGGCCGGATCCAGATCGGTGTCCTCGCTGGGATAGAAGCGTGAGTAGCCGACGATGTCCTCTCGCTGGGCCTCGCGCAGCACCAATGTGCCGGCCCGCGGCCACCGGGCCTCGGACAGCAGGGCTGACCAGCCGGTGCGGAGGGCGGCGATGTCCAAGCCGGCGAGGTACTCGGCGGACAGCAGGCCGTCGAAGGCCGCCCGCCACGACGCGGCCTGGACGTGGGCCAGGGCATCGGCGTCGGCGGCCTGCGCCCGGTGGATGCTTCGAGTCATCGCGCACCGACCGCGTCCGGGAAAATATGCACCATAGTGGACAGTTTATCGCCGGACCGTACGGTCCGGCGGGCGCCGCCGGATAGCCGGGTGTCGATCGCCGGCGTGGGCACGATGGTTCGCGGAAGGCGGTGCCGATCGCGCTGACCCCGCACATCGCCCGGAGGCTGACCGGGACCTTGTGGGTGATCTGGCCGCGCCGCGATCCGGTTCCGTGTCATGGTGTGGGCAGGGATCAAGGACGTGCGGGGGAGTCATTCGTGACGGACCGGGTGCTCACCGGAATCGAGGGATTGGACGAGATCCTTCACGGTGGTCTGCTTCGCCGGCGGGCCTATCTGGTGCGAGGTGGGCCGGGCAGCGGCAAGACGACCGTCGGTCTGCATTTCCTCAACCAGGGTGTCGCCGCGGGTGAGCCGACCCTCTTCATCAACCAGGGCGAACCCCAGGATGAGGTACGGGTCAACGCCGCCTCGATCGGCCTGGACGTGAGTGGTGTGAACTTCCTCGACCTGGCGCCGTCGGGGACGCTGTTCGCCGAGGGCCAGTCGTACGACGTCTTCCACCCGGCCGAGGTGGAGCTGGAGCCGACCACCCAGTCGATCACCGAGGCGGTGCAGCGGATCCGGCCCACCCGGGTGCTCCTGGACGTGATGACCCAACTGCGGTACCTCTCACTGGACCAGATCCACTTCCGCCGGCAGGCGCTGTCACTGCTGCGTTTTCTGATCACCTCCGGGGCCACTGTCATGTGCGTCTCGGAGAGTCAGGACGCCGACGGCGACGCGGATCTGCAGTTCATGTCCGATGGTGTGATCCACATGGACAACCGAGGCGGACTGCGTACGATCTCGGTCTCGAAGTTCCGTGGTTCGGAGTTCGTCGGCGGCGGCCACAGTCTCAGCATCGACTCCGACGGTATGCACGTGTATCCCCGCCTGACCCCGCAGGACCACGGCAAACCGTTCGTGGTCGAGACGATCTCCTCGGGGGTGCCGGAGATCGACGAGCTGATGGCCGGCGGCATCGAACGCGGCACCGCCACCATCATCTCCGGCCCCAGCGGGGTGGGGAAGACGACGTTGGGCCTGCAGTTCATGAAGGAGGCCGCGGGGCGGGGCGAACGCTCGGTCATCTACAGCTTCGAGGAGGGCGCCGACGCGCTCGCGCATCGCTCGCAGCTGGTCAACATCCCGATCGGCAAGATGATCGAGGCCGGAATGTTGTCCCTGGTCCAGATCGAGCCGCTGCGCTTCACCGCGGATCAGTTCGGGCACATGGTGCGCGACGAGGTGGAACGGTCCGAAGCCCGGATCGTGATGATCGACAGCATTTCCGGCTTCGGGATGTGCATGCGGGAGGAAGATCCGCAGACCTATCTGCACGCGCTGGCGAAGTACCTGCGCAACATGGGCGTCACCACGATCCTGATCAACGAGACGACCAACATCACCGGGGACTTCCGGGCCACCGACAACGAGATCAGCTACCTCGCCGACAACATCGTCTACCTGCGCTACATCGAGATCCACGGCGAACTGCGCAAGGTCATGGGCGTGCTGAAGAAGCGGATGAGCGACTTCGAGAAGACCATGCGCCAGTTCGAGATCACCAAGTACGGCGTCAAGGTGGGCGGTGCCCTGACGAACATGCGCGGCATCCTGCAGGGCACCCCCACCCTGCTGGAGTCATCACCGCGATGAGCCGCATCGGTCTGCTCCTCCCGGCCGGGCGCAACCGGCAGATCATCGAGGACGCCCTGACCCACAACAACTTCGACATCGAGGTCGTGCCGGCCACCGAGATCACCACCGCTTCGGTCGACGTCCTCCTGGCCGAGCCACGATCGCTTCTCGAAGCGCTCGCCGCGGTGGACCGGCCGGACCCGGATTGCGGGCCCGCCGACGGAGAACACGCCCAGCGGCCACCGATCATGCTGCTCACCCGGGCCGGCGACCGCCCGGTTCTGCCCTCCACGGTGGTCGACGCGGCGGACGAGATCTTCACGGTGCCCGCACCCCAGCGGGAGCTGCTCGACGGCATCACCCGCCTGGCCGGCCGGCGCCGGCAGGCCCGCGAGGAACGCCGTCTCATGCGGGAGCACGTCGCCTACATCAGCCACGAATTGCGTACGCCGTTGCAATCCGTGCTGGCGTACGCCCAGATGCTGCACGACGAAAACCTCGAACCCGAACAGGGCGAGCTGCTGGACGGCCTGATCAGGGGCGGTCAGCGGATGCTCGACCTGGTCAACGAACTCCTCGACAACAGCCGTGCCGAAGCCGGCCACGCACCCCACCCCGCCGTCCTGGTCGACGTCGACGAATCGGTGCACAGCGCCCTGGCGATGGTCCGCCCGCTCGCCGACCAGCGGCATCTGACCGTCACCGTACTGATGGACGCCGAGGTGACACCGACCGTGCGCGCCGACCCGGCCCACCTGCACCGGATCCTGATCAACCTGCTGTCCAACGCCATCAAGTACAACCGCGAAGACGGCACGATCACCATCACCCTGCGTGGCGAACCGGACCACATCGAGCTCGACATCACCGACACCGGGGCCGGCATGTCCGCCGCCGAACTCGACCAGATCTTCGAGCCGTACCGGCGTCTGCCCGGAACCACCGCCTCCGGCACCGGGCTGGGCCTGCCCTACGCCCGGCTGCTCGCCCAGCGCATGCAGGGCACGATCACCGTGTCGTCGCACCTCGGAGTGGGTAGCACCTTCACCCTCACCCTGCCCCGCGCCTGACCGATCGGGCGCCGGCGAAGGCTCCCCTCATCGTGCCGCCTTGCCGGGATCGCGGCCGGCGGCGCGCGCGGATCGATGAATAGTGTTGCGGTGCCGGAGAACCTGATGTCAGTGATCTGCTCGCCGTGGTTGTATCTGATCGTCTTCGTCATGGTCACGATCGACGGATTCCTCCCGGTCGTGCCCTCCGAGGCGGTGGTGATCAGCGCGAGCGCGCTGTCGGCCACCGGCTCGCCGAACCTTCTCGCGCTGGCCGCGGCGGTGGTGGCCGGCGGGGTCACCGGTGACCGGATCGCCTATCTGCTCGGCCGCCGGGTGGGCAACCGGGTGACGACCGGCAAGTTGGCCGTGGCCAGGGCGAAGGCCGAGAAGACACTGCTGCGGTACGGCGGGGTCGCGATCCTGACCGGCCGGTTCCTGCCGGGTGGGCGGGCGGCGACCACCTGGGCATCCGGGTCGGTGTCACTGCCCTTGGGCCGGTTCGGGTCGTTCAGTGTGCTGGCCGGCACGGCCTGGGCGGCGTACATGATCGGTCTGGGTCTGATCGGGGGTTCGGCGTTCGCCGATATGCCGCTGCTCGGAGTAGCGATCGGTCTCGGTCTCGGCGCGGTGGTGACCGGTGTCCACCGGCTGGTGGAGAAGCTGCCACGGCGGTCTCAACCTTCCGGACGAAGGCGGCGTTCTAAACGGCATGACAATCTCAGGACCGACTCGGAGCCGACGGAGGAGGCCGGATGCGATCTGACGACGACTTCCGGCATTTCGTCGAGACGCATCGGGACGCTCTCGTTCGTACCGCCTATCTGATCACCGGCGACCGGGGGCACGCCGAGGACCTGGTGCAGTCGGCGCTGGAGAAGGCACATCGGCGCTGGTCGCGGGTGGGTCCGATGGCAGCGCCGGTGGCGTACGTCCGCCGGATCATGGTGAACACGGCCACGTCCTGGCGGCGGCGCCGGCGGGTGCCCGAGGTGCCGCTGCTGGCCACCCATGCCGGTGAGGCAGTCGATCCGTACGCCGCGTCCGGCGACCGGCATCAGGTTCTGGTCGCGCTGCGGCGGCTGCCCCCGAAGATGCGCGCGGTCCTGGTGTTGCGCTACTTCGAAGATCTCAGCGAGGCCGACACCGCTCTGGCACTCGGCTGTTCCGTCGGGAGTGTGAAGAGCCAGGCGTCCCGCGGCCTGGCCCGCCTCCGCGACGAGTTGACCCCCGGTACGTCCACCGCCGTCCCGCTGACCGCCAGTCTGCCCGGGAGGGCATCGTGACCTCGAACATGGAATCCCTGCTCCGCGACAGTCTGCACGCCGAAGCGCGGCTGGTGGCCGGGCAGCCGGAGCCGTACCAGACGTTCGTCCACCTGGAGCGGCGGCACAGGCGCGGCCGGTACCTCACCGCGACGGCTGCGGTGGCCGTGCTGGCCGCGGCGGGCATCGTCGCGGTGCCCGTGCTGGCGCCGGGGGCGGCTGACGCCGGCGGCCCGGCACGCCTGGCCGAGGGCCCCCCGCGAGGCCCGCTGGCGGCCGACAGCGGGTGGCTCAGCGGCTTCCGGTCCGCCCTGCCGGAGCACGGCAACGAGCCGGACTGGAAGCTGGTCGCCGACGAGGTCGACGTGGTGTGGGCGGGTGAGGTGCCCGGGGCCAGGATCGTCGTCGCCGACGTGCCGTACCGCAAGAACGGTGTGACCGACTGGCATCTGTCGGCCTTCACCGGGGCGCCGGGCGCCGCGCCGGACCGGATGGACGAGCTCGGCGACATCGGCGTGAGCGAGACCGGCCTGGTCGGCACCATCGCCGGGGGCAGCGACACCGCCCCCGGATACGCGCTGGTGATCGGCCCGGCGGGCAGCACGGTGACGATGCGGTCCGGCCTGGAGTACGGCGCGGACGGGCGGCTGCACGCCACCGGCACGCAGGTCGGCGAACCCGGTGACGGCATCGCGATCACCCGCCTCGAACCGGCCCCGGGCAACTCCCTGCGGGCCATGGTCCTGGCCACGGTGACCGCCGGCGGCCGGACACTGTTCGACAATGTGGTGGGCGCGGGCTGGTCCTCGGACGAGAACAGCCCGATCAGCCGGGCCGAGCCGCAGTACCTCGACCTGTACCGGGGTGTCACCGACGACATGCTGCGGACCGCGCTCGGCGGCCACTCGTTCGACCTGACCGTCCTGCGGAACATGGTCGGCTCGGCCCTGAACCACGCCGGCCTGGTCGCCGACCAGGTCGCCATGACGGTGCCCTGGACCGGGACGATCGAGGGCCAGCCGGCGATCATGTGGCATCTGCGGGTCCGCGACGGCGGTGTGCTGACCTATCTGTCGCACGGTACCGAGGGCCGCCTGGACGGGTACCTGCTGCAGCCGGCCGCCGGATTCGCCGAGCGGCCGATCGGCTGGCGCCTGCACGCCGAGGGCACGGACCGGCGCGGTGACCGGGTCGCGGTGGTCGCACCCGGCGCCTCGACCGCGACGGTCACCGTGACCGGCCGGGCTCCGGAGACCGTCACTCTGGACTCCTCCGGATTCGCGATGACCACGGTCCCGGACGACGCCGAGGCCTCCGTGACCACCACCGGGCCGGACGGTGACCGGACCACCACGAAGATCCGGCCGTTCGAGCAGATCATGGCCGTGCCGGGAACCACTCCGGGGACCCGCCTGATCGACTGACGCGCCCCGGTTCCGCCCGCGTCCGGCCGGCTGACCCGGCCGGACCGGCGGGCCGGCAGGTTCGGGGTGCCGGGAGTACGAAAGATTTTCGAACCACTGACAACTTCTCTCCGGGTACGGGTGTCTTCCCTCGTGTGACGACCGTGATGAAGCACCGACCGGCCGGGGCGGCGAGCGGCATGGAGCAGGATTTCCGGGTTTTCGTCCAGGAGTTCGCCGCATCGCTGCACCGCACGGCATACCTGCTGTGCGGGGACTGGCACCAGGCCGACGACCTGGTGCAGGAGGCCCTGGCCAAGGCGTACAGCAACTGGCGCAAGGTCCAGCGGGCCGACAGCCCGTCCGCGTACGTGCGGCGCATTCTGATCAACGAGTCACGGCGTTCGTGGCGGCGCAACCGGCACAGTGCCGGCCGGACCGGGGTCTATCCGGTCGATCTCGCCGAGGCCGACATGTCCGACGACGTGGTGAACCGTGCCGAGCTCATCGAGGCGCTGCAGGCACTGACCGCCCGGCAGCGGGCCACCGTCGTACTGCGGTATCTGGAGGGTCTGAGCGAGCGGGAGACCGCCGCGACCCTCAAGTGCAGCCTGGGCACCGTCAAGAGCCAGACGAGCCGCGCGTTGATCAAGCTCAAGTCCGTGCTGAACAGGGGAGAGAACTGAGATGTCGCACGACACCGAACAGCGTCTGAGCGCGGCCATGCGCAATGCCGCGGGCGACCGGGCGTACACCCCGAACGTCGACCTGATCGAGGGCCGCGGCCGGCAGATCCAGCGCCGGCGCCGGGCCTGGGGCGCCACCGGCGGTGGGGCGTTCGCGCTCGCCGCGGTCGCCGCGCTCGCGGTGACGGTCAACGGCGGCGGGGCGCAGGCCCCGGCCCGGGACCTGGCCCGGCCGGCGGCGACGAGCGGCCCGGCCGATGCGGCGACCGCGGAGGGCCCGACGGTCCAGCTGGTCTCCTACCTGACCAACGCCCCACAGCCGGACGGCGACGCGACGCTGCTGCTGCGCAGCCAGGTGCAGAAGGACGGCCGCAAGATCGACGTGTGGGACCTGCACGCCGACAACGGCGACTACTACTTCGCCAAGACCCGTGGCGCGCTGACCGGGCAGGTGGCCGGTGGGAAGCTGCGCGGTGAGGAGGACGGCCGCCGCAAGGTGGTCGCGGCGGCCAAGGCGGCGGCGACCGGCGACCTGACCGAGGGCCGACGCCTGATGGCGATGGCGTACGTGCCGGCGAACCCCGAGGTCGAGCCGACCATCGAGGCGCCCGGGGTGCGGCACACGCTCTCGGCCGAGGCCGCCCGGATCAAGCGGGTGCCCGGTGGCGTCGTCGGCAACCTCACCGACAACTGGGTGTGGAACAACTCGATGGACGCGCTGATCACCGGCGCCGGCGACCCGATGGTCCGGGCCGGCGTGCTGCGCCTGCTCGGTCAGATGCCGGACGTCGCGATCAAGAAGAGCTCGCTCCAGGGCCAGGCGGTCTTCACACTGACCACCGACAAGATCATCACCGGTGCCCCGGAGACGCTGACCATCAACGCCGAGACCGGTCTGCCGATCAAGTTCGTCTCCGGCGGGACCATCGACTACACGGTCGAGCGGGTGACCATCGACGACGTCCGTCAGGGCGACTTCTGACGGTACGGAACGACGCCGGGGCCCGGCCCGCCCGCCGGCCCCGGCGTTTTCCGGCGCCCGGTCGGGTCAGAGGCTGGGGAGGGCATTCAGTATTGATCGGTTTCGGTATCGTCATGCCGCCGTGGCATGTCGATCCCGCCCGGCCCTCCTTTCCTGACATTCCGGGAGAACCATGCGTTCTTTACCGCTTCGTGCGCTGTCCGCACTGACCGCCGTGGCGCTGGGCGCCATCACGGCGCTCACCGCCGGCCCGGCCTCGACAGCCCTCGCAGCGCCGGTCACCACCGCCGCGGCCGATCCGGACGTCGCCGCGCCGACCGGGCGTTACGAGCTCGACTTCACCAACCTCTGGGACGGGCAGGAAGCCACCCTGACCGCGCTGGAGATCTCCGACGACGTCACCGCTCAGCAGGACATCCGTCAGTACGTCGACTGGGGCGACGGGAACTTCTCGTACCTGGACGGTGCCCAGAAGTCGGAGCGGCACAGGTTCTACAACCCCGGCAAGTACACGGTCACCGTCCGGCTCACCGACCGGGCCGGCAACTCGGCGGACGGTGTGTTCGCGAAGACGTCCACGGTCGTCGTGAGCAGGATGCCCGGCACCTTCAAGATCGCCAAGAAGGAGGTGTGGATCGGCGATCCCGCGGTGGTCACGCTGGCCGGCATTCCCCGCGGCGTCACCAAGGTCCGGGTGTGGTGGGGCGACGGCAAGGACACCACGGTCAGCCCGTCGACCAAGCAGGTCAAGCACTACTACAAGAGCTCGACCAGCTGGTCGGTGCGGGTGATGCTGACCAACGCGGCGGGCGAGGCCTACGGGCGGGAGATCGGGGACATCTACGCCGGGTTCGACGAGACCAGCCCTCAGATCCGGCTCACCAAACCCAAGAAGCCGTCGTATGTGTCGTCCTGGCGCACCGTGAAGGGCACCGTCCGTGACGTCGGTCGCGGCACGTCCGAAGTGGGCGCCGCGTTCATCGAGCAGCGCGGCAGCCGCTGGTACTACTACACCGGCAAGAAGTGGGTCAAAGCCAAGTCGCTCAACCAGGCGCTGAAGAAGACCAGGACCGTGGTGGTGCGGCCGTCCACGAAGAACACCTGGCAAATCAAGATCAAGGGCCTCAAGAAGGGCACCTTGTACGTCTTCTACACCGCTGTGGACAAGAACGGCAACCAGGCGGAGGCGAAGGTAAAGAAGCAGAAGCTGACTCGATGAACGGCGTTCCGGGTCCACGGCCCGGGACGAAGTAGGCGATCACCGAAGCGTCTCGCGCGGCCACCGGGCAGGCAGCCACCGCCGTCTATCCTGGATGGAGTCGACCACGGTGCCGGCCGCCGGCGGAAGGCACACCGACGGCCGGACGATCCCGATCTGCGGCCCCCGTTCGATCTTGCCGCAGAGAGGGAAGTCGTGATCAGCATGAGACCACTCGCGATGCACATGACCGAGCCCGTCCCGGCGTACCGCGGCGAAATCGCAGGTCGTGAATGCTCTGACGGTCGGATAACACAGGACTTCTCATGTCTGCACGTGACGGCATGACCGGTCCGGTGCCCGCCCGGCGGGAGCTGCGGGACCGGTTCGCCGAGCTCTACCAGGCCGCCGGGAAGCCGCTCTACGCGACGGTCGCCAAACACACCCGGTTCAATCTGGCGGAGGCCGGGGCGCCCGCCGCGAACATCGACAAGCAGCGGATATCGAGCTGGCTGTCGGCGGCGAACCCGATGACCCCGGACACCTTCGCGAAGCTGCGGGCGTTCGTCGCGGCGCTTACCGAACTGGCCGAGAAACGGCGGGTCACCGTGCCGGCCTGGAGCGAACGCGACTGGCGGTCCCAGTGGGAGCGGGCCCGGCAGCGGCAGCGGACGAAACCCGCCGAATCCGTCAAGAGCACCCGCTGGGCGCTGCCGCCGGACACCCTGGCGTTCACCGGCCGGGTCGCCGAGCTGGAACAGTTCGCCACCGGGGGCGCGGTGTCGATCCACGCCATCGACGGGATGCCCGGCGTGGGCAAGACCGCGCTCGCGGTGCACGCCGCCCACCGGCTCGCGGACCGGTTCCCGGACGGCCGGATCTTCCTCGACCTGCACGCCCACACCCCCGGCCAGCCGCCCACCGACCCGGCCGACGCACTGGCCACGCTGCTGACCGCGGACGGCGTCGACCCGAGCGGGGTGCCCGAGTCGCTGGACGGCCGGGCCGCGCTGTGGCGGTCCCGCTCGGCGGCGAAACGGATCCTGCTGGTGATCGACAACGCGTCCGGCAGCGAGCAGATCAAGCCGCTGCTGCCCGGCAACCCGGAGTGCACGGTGCTGGTCACCAGCCGGCGCCGGCTGGGTGACCTGCCGGGCCGCACCCGGCACCTCACACTGGGCCTGCTGCCACCGGACCAGGCGCGGGCGATGTTCCGGAACCAGGCGCCGCGGGCCGGCCGGGAGCCGGTCGCCGAGGTGGACGAGGTGGTCACCCTGGCCGGCCGGCTGCCGCTGGCGATCTCCCTGCTGGCCAAGGTCTACACCGCGCACGGGGTCTGGACCCTGGCCGACCTGCGGGCGGAGATCCGGGCCCGGCTGCTGACGCTGACCGCCGAGCACGCCACCGTCGCGGCGGCCTTCGATCTGTCGTACGACACCCTGCCCCCGGCCCGGCAGGACTTCCTGCTGCACCTGGCGTTGCATCCGGGTGTCGACATCGACCCGTTCGCGGCGGCCGTCCTGGCCGGTGGCTCGCCCGACGACGCGGTGCGCGAGCTGGACGCCCTGCACCGGGAGAACCTGCTGATCGAGGTCGGGTACCGCCGTTACGGGATGCACGACCTGATCCGCAGTTACGCCGAGGCCCGTTCCGCCGGCCTGCCGGAACCGGCCCGGCGGGCGGCCCGGACCCGGCTGCTCGACTACTACCAGCACACCGCCACCGCGGCCGGCCGGTACCTGTCGCCGTACACCCTGCCGTCCCCGGCCGAGCCGCCGTCGCAGTGGGCCGGTCCGGAGCTGACCGGCAGCCCGTCGGCGCTGGCCTGGGCCCGCGCCGAGCGGGCCAACCTGCTGGCCGCCCTGGCCGGTTCCCGGGCCGGCGATCCGGCCCGGTTCATCGGGCTGGCCGCGAGCCTGGCCGGGCTGCTGCGGACCGACGGCCCGTGGACCGAGGCGCAGGTGATCCACGAGGCGGCCGCCGACGCCGCACGCCATCGCGAGGATCCGCTGGCGGAGGCGTACGCCCTGGTCTGCGCCGCCGACACGCACCGCCTGCGCGGCGGGTACGACAGCGCCGAGCGGGCCCTCTCCCGCGCCCTCGTCCTCTACCGCGATCTGGGTTCCCGGCTCGGCCAGGGCAACGTCCTGGTGCTGCTCGGCATGCTGCGGTACTCGGTCGGCGACCACGCGAGCGCGGAGGTGATGCTGGAGGAGGCGCTCGGCCACCACACCGGGATGGGCGACCGCCGGGGTGAGGCCAACGCGCTGCTGCAGTTGAGCGTCGTCCGGTACATGGGCTCCGATCTGGCCGGCGCGGTCGACCTGCTGGACCGGTCCCTGCAGCGGTCCCGTGGCCTGCACGATCTGCCGGCGCTGGCGTCGACGCTGATGGTCCTGGGGTACGTGCACCGGATGCGCGGCGACTACCCGGCGGCCGAGGAGGTGCTGACCGAGGGGCTGGCGCTGTGCCGGGAACTCGGCGACCCGATCCGGGAGGCGAACACGCTGAGCCACCTGGGCGCGGTCCTGCAGCGCACCGGGGACCGGGCCGGCGCGGCCGAGGCACTGACCCTGTCGGTCGAGCGCAGCCGGGCGGGCGGCATCCGGCTCGGCCTGGCGACCGGGCTGGTCTTCCTGGGCACACTGCACCGGGAGAACGGCGATCCGGCCGCCGCGATCAAGACCCTGACCGAGGCCGTCGACCTGGTCCGTGAACTCGGCGTCCGGGGCGGCGAGGTGGAGACGCTCAACGAGCTGGGGGCGGCGTACCGGGATCTCGGGGATCTGGATCTTGCGGTTGACCATCATCGGCGGGCGCTCGCCCTGGCTCAGGAGATCGACAGCGTCGCTGACGAGGCGCACTCGCACGCCGGGCTGGGCCGCACCGAGTCGGCGGCGGGCCGGACCGATCTCGCGGTGGAGCACCTGCGGATCGCACTCGCCCTGTTCACCAAGATCGGTTCGGGGGAGGCCGCCGAGGTCGCCGCGGTACTCGATCTGCTCGATCCCCCGTAGGATCTGCGCAACCGCATGGGGGATGAGGTTTCTTCGTGATTCGCAGTGCAGCACTGTTGGGCCTCGGCGCGCTCGCCGGAGCCCTGTTCGCGGGGGCACCGGCGCAGGCCGCCGGCCACCCGCTCTACTTCCTGATCGATCCGGTGGTCAACAACGGCAAGCCGATCGTTCTCGGCCACGATCCCCAGGTGAAGATCACGGTGCCGGTCCGCGCCGAGATCTGGGATCCGTCCGGTGGCGTGGACCTCGCGGACGGCATGCTGAAGAGCCGGAAGGGCGCGTTCTTCCAGTTCCTGAACGGCCCGGTCGGCGACAACATGGAGTGCGTCCAGGCCGCCGCGGACACGTCGATCTGCACCGGCACCGCGACGTTCGGCTCGTCCGCCATGTCCAATTCGGATGCCGGAAGCACGGTCATCGTGGACATCAGCGGTTATGCCCGGGACGTCTCCCGGTTCCACCGGATCAGCGAGCCCGCCGACGAGGTGCCGATCCGCAAGCAGACCCGGCTGACCACCGCGAACGCCACGCCGGAGCCGGCGCGCAAGGGCGGCACGCTCACCGTGACCGGCAAGCTCGCCCAGCCGGACTGGAACTACTACGAGGCCGACGGTACGCAGCGGATCGTGGGCTACGGCGGCCAGTCGGTGGCGTTGCAGTTCCGCAAGGCCGGGTCGGCGACCTTCAGCACGGTCAAGACGGTGAAGAGCGCGAGCGACGGCACCCTGCGCACCACCGCCGCGGCATCCTGGTCGGGCGAGTGGCGCTGGTCGTTCGGCGGCAGTTCGACGTCCGCCGCCGCCACCTCCGGGTCGGACGCGGTCACCCTGCTCAAGGTGGCGAAGCTGACCGCGAACGCGGCGCCGGAGCCGGTCCGCAAGAACCGCACGCTCACCGTCACCGGCAAGCTGACCAGGGCGACCACCGACGCGGCGACCACCTTCTCCGGGTACGGCGGCCAGTCGGTGAAGCTCCAGTTCCGCAAGGCCGGAAGCAGCCAGTACAAGACGGTCAAGACGGTCCGGACCAACGCCAAGGGCGACCTGAAGACCACGGTCAAGGCCACCGCGACCGGCTACTGGCGCTGGGTCTTCACCGGGAACTCGACGGTCGCTCCGGTGTCCGCGACGGGTGACCACGTCAAGGTCAAGAAGTAATAAAACCGTAAAAAACGGACTAAAAGCTCCGTTAGCGTACGAACATGGGTATCAGGAAAGTCGCAGGCACCGTCGCCGTGGCCCTGCTCGGGTTCGCCGTCCCGCAACCCGCGCAGGCCCGGCCGGCCGACGCCGAAACCGTCCGTCCCCGCGCTGTCGTCTCCGGAGTGAACGGCCGGATCGCGCTCCGCCCGGACGGCAGACAGTTCGCCACCGTCGACGGCGGCACGGTCCGGCAGTGGAGCGCGGTCACCGGGGCCCCGGCCGGAACGCCGATCACCGGCATCACCGGGACCGTCCACGCCATCGAGTTCGGCGCCGACGGTGACCTGCTGGCCGTCGCCGGGGACAGTGGGGTGTCACTGTGGGACCCGGCCACCGGGCAGCGGACCACCCGGCAGTTGACCGGCCACACCGGACCGGTGCGCGCGGTGGTCTTCAGCGCGGCCGGCGACGCGGTGGCCACCGCCGGCGACGACGGGACGGCCCGGCTCTGGGATCCGGCCACCGGCCGGCTGCTGCACACCCTGACCGGGCATGCCGGCGGCGTTCGCAACGTGGTGTTCACCCGGGACGGCAGGCGCCTGGCCACCACCGGTGCCGACAACACGGTCCGGCTGTGGGACGCGGGCACCGGTCGGTCCATCGGTGAACCGCTGACCGTCAACCCCGGCCCGGTCTACGCGACCAGCTTCAGCCCCGACGGCCGGCTGCTGGCCGCGTCCGGTGGCAGCAACGTGGTGCGGTTCTGGAACCCGGCCACCGGCGACCCGGCCGGGTCGCAGATCGCCACCGTCGCCGGGCCGGTCTACTCCCTCACCTTCAGCCTCGGCAAGAAGCTGCTGGCCACCTCGGCCGGCGACACCGGCACCGTCCAGGTGTGGGACACCACCACCCGCAGGGCCGCCCTCGCGCCGCTCACCGGGCACACCGGGCCGGTGCGGGCCATGCGGTACGTCCGGGGCGGCAACCTGCTGGCCACCGGTGGGGACGACGGGACCGTGCGGATGTGGAGCACGGCCACCGGCAGCCTGGAGGGCGCACCGCTGACCGGGCACGACGGCGCGGTGTGGTCGCTGCGCATCGTCCCCGGCAAACGCCTGATCACCGCCGCCGCCGACGGCAAGGTGCGGCTGTGGCGCTTCACCGACCGGGACGACGCCTGACCCGGCCGGAGGCGGCACACGGTCGACTGAAAGCACGGACGTTCGACGATGCGTCCGGTCGGCGGAGTGACGGCTCCGGTGGTGGCGGCAAGCCCGGCAGGCGCGACGACATCATCGTCTGCGGGGGCGTCGTGCTGAAGTCCGACAAGCTCGGGTCCCGCGTTCCGATGCGGGACCCGGGCCGGTTCGCCCTGGTCGTGGCCGCGCCGATCCTCGTGCGGGTGGGCCGGTCGAAAGGTGAGGGCCCGGATCGTCGAGGGTGAGGTCGACACCCGGCTGATGTGGACCAGGGGCCGGCCGGCGCAGCCGCGGGATCCGGGCCTGCTGGTGCGCGGTGCTCTCCCGACGAATCTCGACGTGCTGCCCGCGCTGTATTTCGCGTACCTGTTCTTCCCCTATCGCACGCCGCGGTAACGGCTGTGGCGGCTGTCACAGTTGATCGAGGGCAACCGAACGGCCGCCGTCACACACCACTGTTTCGTCCCCAGCATGCGAGACGAAACAGGTGAAAGCCAGATGAAACGATCTACCGCTCTGCGGTTCTCCGCCGTCGCCGGTGTGGCCGCGGTGGGTGCGGGCATCGCGCTCGGCATGCCGCAGGAGAACGCCTCGGCCGCCACCAACGTGGCCAGCGGGTTCGCCAGCGCCAACGGCGGCACCAGCGGCGGCAGCGGCGGCGCCGTGGTGCGGGCCACCACCGGGACGCAGATCCATCAGGCGCTGTGCACCCGGGCCGCGGTGGACACCCCCATCGTCATCGAGGTGCAGGGCACGATCAACCACGCCAACACCGCCAAGGTCTCCGGCAAGAGCTGCAACACCGCGGCCGGCCTGATCGAGCTCAAGGGCATCAGCAACGTCACCATCCTCGGGGTGGGCAGCGGCGCCGTCTTCGACCAGCTGGGCATCCACATCCGGGACTCCAGCAACATCATCGTCCAGAACGTGACGGTGAAGAACGTGAAGAAGTCGGGTTCGCCGCTGTCCAACGGTGGTGACGCGATCAGCATGGAGAGCACGGTCCGCAACGTCTGGGTCGACCACGTCACCCTGGAGGCGTCCGGCGGCGAGTCGGAGGGCTTCGACGGCCTGTTCGACATGAAGGACGACACCCGGTTCGTCACCCTGTCGTACAGCATCCTGCGCAATTCCGGCCGTGGTGGCCTGGTCGGGTCGAGCGAGACCGACACCGGCAACAGCTTCATCACCTACCACCACAACAAATACGAGAACATCGATTCACGTACGCCGTTGCTGCGTGGCGGTGTCGCGCACATGTTCAACAACCACTACCTGAAGCTGAACGAGTCGGGCATCAACTCGCGGGCCGGCGCCAAGGCGAAGGTGGACAACAACTACTTCGAGGACTCCAAGGACGTCCTCGGCACCTTCTACACCAGCGCGGCCGGCACCTGGCACACCTCGGGCAACGTGCTGGACAACGTGAAGTGGTCGGCGAAGGGCAGCGAGTACAACCCGGCCGGCCCGAGCATGGCCTCCACCACCACGGTCAGCGTGCCGTACACCGCGACCCTGGACAGCGCGTCCTGCGTGCCGGCGATCGTGGCGGCGACGGCCGGCGCCGGCAAGGGCCTGAAGGTGTCGGACGGTAAGTGCACGCCGGCCGCGACCCCGACGACGGCCGCCCCGACGGCGGCTCCGACCACGGCGGCCCCGACGGCGGCTCCGACCACGGCGGCCCCGACGGCAGCCCCGACCACGGCTCCGACGACCGGCGCTCCGGTGACCGGCACCAACCTCAGCCTGACCGCGGGCGCCGACGGTTCCAGCAAGGCGAGCGGCACCAGCTACGGCAACGTCCGCGACGGCAAGACCAGCACCGTCTGGTCCCCGAACGGCGCGACCGGCGAGGTCTCGGTCAAGTGGGCGTCGGCCGCCAAGGTCGCCAAGGTGAACGTGGTGGGTTCCGGGATCACCGGATTCCAGCTGGTCAACGGCAGCACCGGCGCGGTTCTGAAGTCGGGCACCGGGGCGGGCGTGGTGACCTTCCCGTCGACGTCGCTGACCAAGCTGACCCTCAAGATCACCAGCTCCTCCGGTACGCCGAAGGTGGCCGAGCTGGAGACCTACGCCTCCTGATCCCCGGCCGAACCGCTCCCGTCGCGACGAAACGGGAGCGGTTCGTCCGTTCGGGTGAGACACATACGGTGATCTTCGATGTAGCGTCCCCTGTGACATCGACTCCGATGTCCTGTGTCACGGGGAATCGCATGCGTAACCGAAGGATCAGTGCCGCCGTCGTGGCCGCACTCACGGGATCCACTGTGCTCGGCGCCACGCCGGCGCTGGCCGACTCCAGCAAGACCCTGGCCATCAAGTCCGTCGGCGATCTGGTCGTGGACGCGGCCCGTCAGCGGGTCATCGTCAGCGACCCGGAGAGCGGAAAGATCGTCGCGACCAGGTACGACGGCACCGTCGTCGCCACCGCGACCGGTCTGCCCCGGATCGCCGGCCTGGCACTCTCCTCCGACGGCGACAAGCTCTACGGCGCGCTGGAATCCGGCGGGAAGATCGTCGCGCTCGCGGCCGCCACCCTCACCGAACCGGTCCACTACCAGCTGGGTGCCGGTGTCTACCCGCTGGCGCTGGAGAACGCGGGTGGCAAGCTCTGGTTCACCTACGACGACTTCGGCTCGTTCCCGTCGGCCGGTGGCGGTGGCAACATCGGCTCGCTCGACCTGAGCGGCACCGATCCGGTCGTGACGTTGGAGCAGGACACCACCGGGGCCTACGGCCTCTGGTCCGGCGCGCCCCAGCTGACCTCCGCTCCGGGTGACAGCGGACTGATCGCCGCCTTCGACCCGGGCACCTCCAGCGGGCGGGTCGCCGTCTACAACGTGTCCGGCGGCACCTTCACCAGGACCGGAACGCGCGGGGTCACCGACGGCTACACCCGGTCCGTGGCGTTCAGCCCGGACGGCAGCCAGGTGGTGGCGGCCGACGCGTCCTCGGTGACCGTCGTCGGCAGCACCGACCTGGAGCCGATCGGTTCCTACCCGGTCGACGGCTGGGTCCGGGCGGTGTCCGTCGCGTCGGACGGCACGGTGGCGGCCGGTGGCGACCGGGTGCAGACCTTCGCGCCGGGCGGCACCGCGCCGATCCGGAGTTACGCCCTTCCGCACACCGACCCGGTCTCCTCCGGCAACGACCAGGTGGCCGACCGGGCGCTGGCCTGGGAGCCGGGCGGCAACCGGCTGTTCGCGATCACCGACAACTACTCGGCGATCCACCACCTGCGGGTCTACACCGAGCCGAAGAAGTCGCAGCCGGTGCTGAAGCTGTCCGGGCCGGCGTCGGCGACCCGCGGCAAGGCGGTCACCGTCACCGGCTCGCTCACCGCGTCGCTGCCGCTGCCGGCCGGCACCCCGGTCAGCATCACCCGCACCGACATCGAATACCCGAACGGCAAGTCGCTGGGCACCAAGACGATCGCCGCCAACGGGTCGTTCTCGTTCACCGACACCACCTCGGCCGGTGGCACCGTCACCTACAAGGCCGCCTACGCCGGGGATGCCACCCGGTCGGCGATCACGGCGTCCAAGTCGGTCGCGGTCTCCCGCACGGCCACGTCGCTGTCGCTGACCAACAACGGCAAGACTTACGCGTACGGCAAGACTGTCACGTTCACGGCGCGGCTCGGGACCACGTACAAGAACAAGGTCGTCGAGATCTGGGCCGACCCGAGCGGAGCCGACCAGGGCAAACGGCTGCTGAAGCGGGCCACCGTCAGCAAGACCGGCCACGTGTCGGCGAACCTCAAGCTGACCCGCAACACCTATGTGTCCGCGGTGTTCACCGGTGACGCCCGGACCGCCCCGAAGACCGTCACCGCCACCGTCGGCACCAAGGTCAACGTGTCGGTGAAGCTGAGCGGCTACTACAAGAGCGGCAAGATCAGCGGTACGACCTACCGGTACTACCGGGTCAAGAACAAGGCGAAGTTCACCATCAAGATGACCGCCGCCCCGAAGCCTCGGAAGGCATACGTCTCGGTGCAGTTCCATTACCGGGGCAAGTGGCGGGCCTGGGCCAACGGCTACTACCCGGCGACCGAGAAGTTCGACATCGTCGGCAAGGGCTTCCAGGGCTACAAGTTCCGGCTCCGGACCGCGTACGTGAAGGGGAACTCGGGCGACAGCCTGAACACCACGACCTGGACGCCGTACCAGTATCTGACCTTCACCAAGTAACCGGATCGATGCCAGGATGAGGCGTGCGGACGCTGCCGTTGACTGTCGACGAGTTCGACGGTCTGGCGTCCGGGCACGGCTCCGACCAGGCACTCGCCCACCTCGCGGCGGGCCGGGCGGCGAAGCGGCGGCTGCTGCTCTGGGGTGCGGTGCGCGACGCCCGCCGGCTCGGCCTTCCGGTCGAGGACGCGGTCGATCTGCTGCGGCGGGCCCTGGAGCGGTCCGCCGCGGCGGTCGGCGAGGTGCTCACCCATCCGCAGGTGGACGCCTGGGCGGCCGGGTTCCCGGACCGTCCGGACGTCGGCTACCTGCTCGAACTGGCGGCGGCCGGTGCGGTGCGCGCCGGGCTGCCGTTCACTGTGGACGTCACCGGCGCGCTGCACCTGCCGGGGCTCGGGCTGATCGACGCCGGTCCGGCCCGGCTGGTCTTCGACGGGAGCCGGTTCACCGCTAACGGTGAGCCGGTGCCGATGCGGTCTCTCCACCGGCTCGATCTGACCGATGTGGACGGCCCGGTCGTGGTGATCGACGACCGGGACCGCTATCGCGACCGCTACGCCGAACCGGTGGCCGACCGGATGGCCGACCCGGACCGGTTCGCCGTCCAATGGCGCGCGGCCTGGCAGCTGCTGGCCCGCGACCATCCGGCCCACGCGCGGGCGGTCCGGGCACTGCTCCGGTCGTTCGTCCCACTCGCCCCGGCGGAGGGGCCCGGTGAGCGCAGCGGTGTCAGCAACCGGGCCAACGGGTCGATCGCCATCGCCCCACCGGCCACCCCGGCGGCGCTGGCCCGCCTGGTGCTGCACGAGACCCAGCACCTCAAACTCGACGCCCTGCTCGACCTGGTCGACCTCACCCGGGGTGACGGCCGGCCCCGCCACCACGCGCCGTGGCGTGGTGATCTCCGCCCGGTCCGGTCACTGCTGCAGGGCACGTACGCGCATCTCGGTGTCGCCGAGTTCTGGCGGGGACGCGACGTCCGGCAGTTCGCCTACTGGCACGGGCAGACCGCGCGGGCGGCGGCCACCCTGGCCGGATCCGGCGAGCTGACCGCCGACGGCGAGCGATTCGTCGCCGGGATGCGGGCCACCCTGGACGGCTGGGCGGCCGATCCGGTGCCGGCCGCCGACCGGCACGCGGTCCAGGTGTGCACCCGGGTCAGCGAGCTGGTGTGGCGTCTCGGCGTCCGCGCGCTGCCCGAGGAGGCCACGTCCGCCCTGGTCACCGCCTGGCGGGCGGGCGACCCGGCGCCCTCGTCGGAGGGCGGGATCCGGGTGGGCCGAGCCGGTGGGGCGCGGGTGCGGATCCTGGCCGCGATCCACGGCGGCCCGGTCACCGACGGCGACCGGGAACTGCTCGCCGGTGCCGACCGGGCCGCCGCCGAGCAGTTCGCGCGGCGGATCCGGGCCGGTCAGGGCACCGACGACGACTGGGCCGGCCTGGCCGTGGCGGTGGACCACACCACCCGGCCGGAGGTGGCCCGGGATCTCTACCCGGTGGTGCGCCCGGCCGACCCCCGCGAGCTGCTGCGCTGGTCGGCCGGCTGACCGGTCAGGTGGGTGGCAGCTCGATGTCCACGTCGATCCGGCGGGCCTCGGTGGCGGCGATCGTGTACGGGTGGGACGCCCCCAGGAACTCCGCGCACCGCTCCTGGACCCGGGGCAGTTCGGCGCGCGCCTGCGGGCCGTCCCGGCGCTCCCGGGCGCTCAGGGCCAGATTGACCTCGGCGGCCAGGGTGGTCGGGTGCCGCTCGCCGAGCCGGTCGGTGAGACGGCGCACCACGTCCACGTCCAGGAGGTACGCCTCCTCGACGGCCCCGCCCTTGAACCGCCCGGTGGCCACGCTCATCTGCGCGATCAGGGTGTGCGGGTGGGCCGGGCCGAGCACCGACAGCAGCCCGGTGGCCGCCTCCTCGGCCCGTTCCCGGGACCCGGTCAGGTCCCCGTGGGCGCGCTCGATCATCGCCAGGTTGGCCAGCGCGGCGAGCCGGAACGGGTGGCGCGGATTGTGCCGGTCCCGGAAGTAGTCGTGCACCCGCTGGGCGTGTTTGCGGCCCTCGCCGGACCGGCCCGACCACCACATCGCGCAGGCCAGCTCCAGTTCGGCCGCGATGGTGTCGGGATGCTGCGGGCCGCCCAGCGTGACCAGCCGGTCGTAGGCCTCGTCGGCCAGGGCGTACCCGCGGAGGGACTCGCCGACCAGCCGCAGCACCCCGGCCAGGTTGGTGGCGATCCGCCAGGTCAGGATGGCGTCCTCGGCCCGGCCGCGCTGGCCCTCGAAGAGCGGTTCCAGCTGCTCCAGCGCGGCCCGCTGGCGGCCGGTGGCCCGCAGCAGCCCGGCGATGTTGTCCTGGCTGGTCGGGATGCGGTAGTCGTTCGAGGTGAAGGCGTGCCGCGGATAGCTCGCGATCACCTCCTCCTGCCCGGCCAGCGCGGCGGCGAAGTCACCGGTGAGCCGGATCGACAGGGCCAGGTTGTTCTGCTGCATGATGGTGCGCTCGTGGCTCGGCCCGAACGCCTCCCGGGTCCGCGGCGCGTTGCGCTCGTCCAGTTCCCGGGCCCGGCCGAACTCGCCGAGCGCGCGCAGCGAGGCGGCCAGGCCGGTGGTCGCCATCAGGGTGTAGGCGTGCGTCTCGCCGAGGCCGGGCGCCTTGGTCATCCGCTCCACCACGTCGAGGTCGATCTCGTACGCCCGGCGGGCCTGCCCGGACGAGCGCAGGATGTTGCCCAGCTCGGACTGGAGCCGCAGGGTGAGCGTGTCGTCCTTACCGTGCAGCTCGACCCACCTGTCGTAGACCCGGGTGGCCAGGTCCTCGGCGCCGCCGAAGTCGTTGCGGTTGCGCAGATAGCTGGCCAGGTCCAGGAACAGCCGCCGGACGTCGTCGCGGGGCGCGTCGACCGCGCCGGTGGCCTCCAGGTGGGCCCGCAGCTCCTCGTAGACCGGCCAGTTGTCGCGGTCCTCCCGGGGGCCGCGCCGGACCCCGGCCAGGATGCGCCAGAGCTCGGCGCTGGTGGCCCGCTGCTCCTCGGGGCTCAGCCCGTCCCGGATGATCCGCTGGGTGAGCCGGTGCACCACCGCGCCGCCACCGGGAGAGGTGTTGACCCGGGCCAGCGCGTACCGGCCGATCACGCTGATCAGCGTCCGCTGCAGCAGCGGATCGTGCATGGTCGGGTCGATCTCGGCCAGGTGGTCGGAGAGCCGTTCGCTCTCCAGCAGCCGGAACGGGATCGCCTCCGGCGCCAGGAACGCGAACAGGCGCAGCAGCCGGGCGGCGGCCGGGCTCTCCGAGGCCAGCCGCTCGTACGACAGCCGGACGCTGGCCGTGGTGGACGGCTGGTTGGGCGGCGCCTGCTGGTCGAGCACCTGCGCGGTCCGGCCGCGCAGCTCGGCCAGGTAGTCGTCCGGGGTGGAACCGGTCAGAGAGAGCCAGGCGGCGGCCTGTTCGAGCGCCAGCGGCAGGTCGCCGAGCGCGTCGGCGATCCGGTCGGCGTCCGCGGCGGTCAGCCCGCGCACCCGCCGTTGCAGCAGCTCCACGCTCTCGCCACGGGCGAAGACCTCGACGTCCAGCCGGGGCACATGGTATTTCTCGGACCAGTGCGGGTTGCGCGACGTGATGATCACGTGCCCGGTGCCGGCCGGGATGACGTCGTGCAGGTCCTCCGGGGAGTCGGCGTTGTCCAGCACGATCAGCCAGCGCGACGACGGCTCACCCTTGCGCAGCATCTCCCGGACCGCGAGCACCCGCTCCTCGGCGTTGCCCGGCAGCCCCAGACGCTCGGCCAGCTCGGCGAGGCTGGTGCGGACCCGGTCGGTCTGCACCGCGGAGATCCACCACACGATGTCGTACGCGGCGGCGAAGCGGTGGGCGTACTCCAGGGCGATCTGGGTCTTCCCGACACCGTTGATGCCCTCCAGGGCGACCCGGCCACCCTCCGCCGGGTCGGCCGCCGCCAGCTGGTCGCGGAGTGCCTCCAGCAGCTTGTGCCGTCCGGAGAAGCTGGCGTTGCGGACCAGCTGGAGGTTCCAGTACTTCGCTTGCAGACGTGGGTAGCGGATGTGCCCGTCGGCGTCCTGCGACGGGGTATGGCCCGGGTCGGCCTGGATTTTCAGAGCGTCGAGCACGACGTCGAGCGCACGGTCGTTGCCGATCCTGGTCAGGTCCACGTTCGGATAACGGCGCAGGGCGGCCGGGAGTGGCACCGAACCGGTCTGGAGCAGGACGGCGAAGTCGCCGGCCTCCCCACTGCGGCGGTGCAGGGCGTCGGCCAGCCGGTCGTTCTCCGGGAACGTGTCGTAGTCGCGGGAGATCAGCGTGACCGCCCGGTCGAACGCGTCCAGGTTCGGTGCTTCCGCCCCGGCGAAGTGGAGCTGCGGGTTGTGGCCGCTGCGCAGCAGCCGCTCCCGCAGCCATTCGGCGTAGATCCGGTCCAGCGGCACGTAGTTGATCAGGATGCGGTTCGGCTCGACCGGGTCGGAGCGCTCGAACATCCGCAGGTAGCGCTGTCGCACACTGTCCTCGATGGGCAGTGCCGCCAGCTGCGGGCCGGCGATCCGGCGGGCCAGGCGGAGGTACGGGGCGAGCAGCGAGTTCTCCAGGTTCGGCTGGTCGCCGAAGGTCGCGAGGATCTCCTCGTACGCGTAGTAGGCGCGGTACGGCAGCTCGATCGAGCCCCAGTACTCCTCCGGGTCGTGGACGCCGGACTGGGCCATCAACGGCGCGAACATCCGGTACGCGTACGCCCGGCCGCGCTCCAGCCGGCGCTGCTCGCCGTCCTCGACCCGGGTCGGCACCGGCAGCACCCGGGGCAGCCGGCCGCCGCGCGCCTCCCGGGCCCGCACGATCGACTTGGACACCGCCGCCGAGCCCTCGATGCTCTGGGTGTTCAGGGTGAAGCAGGTGACCACGGTGTCCGGCATCTCGACGGTGCAGATGCCGGCCGTGTCACTCAGCCCGGTGCGGCTGTCGATCAGGACGAAGTCGTACTCGCCGAGCATCCGCCGGCGCAGCTCGGGGAAGAACTCGCTGCCCCGGGCCCGCCAGAACGCGTCCCAGCCGAAGGTGCTGACGATCTTCGAGTACGGCGGGCCCTGCCGCCCGGCGCCCAGGAAGTCCAGTCGCCCGGTGCCGAAGTCCCACTCCAGCGACACGGTGTATTCACGGAAGTCGGTGATCTCCAGCGGATCCTCGTCACCACCCATCGCCGCGTCGGAGAACCGGCGGATCATCTCGATCACACCGTCGGTCTCACGCAGGTTCTTGTCCCGCAGGAACGGGTGGAAGTAGCGGTGCAGGCCGGGTGACTCCAGGTCCCAGTCGACGGTGAGCACCCGGTAGCCGTTGGCGGCCAGGATCCACGCGATGTTGGCCAGCGCCATGGTCCGGCCGGTGCCGCCCTTGTACGAGTAGAACGTGACGATCTGCCCGGATGTCCGGTTGTCGGCTGCGCTAGTCATGGACACCTCTCAGGGACCCCGCAGGATTGGCCGTTCCGACTGCTCGGTGCCGGACGGCGGATGGCCGTTGCGGTAGAGCCGGTTCTGTCCCTCCTCCAAGGCCTCGACCAGCTGTCTGCCGAAACTCTCCGGCGTCGGGAGCCGCCCGAGGTAGAGCGCGCCGGACTGGCCGAGGAACCGGCCGAGCGTCTGCCGTACGTCGAAGAGCAGCTCGTCGCGGCTCAGGTCACTCTCCGGATCGGCGCTGTTGACCGGGACCAGCACGGCGGCGTCGGCCAGCCCGGAGAGGTCCGCCTCGGTCAGCCGGCGGCGGCTGTCCGGCAGCCGGGTGGACCACGGATCCACCAGCAGGACGACCAGGTCGTTGGCCTCCCGGGCCTGGTCCAGGGTGCGCCGCAGGTCCTTCAGGTCGGCCACCTCGGAGCCGAACATCCGCCCGGCCGCGACCGCCTGGGCCTGGTCGATCAGCGGCTGTGGGTGCAGCGGGCGGTAGGGCGCCCACTCGGTCGCGTCCTTGCCGTAGTAGTCGACCTGCGCCCGGATCTGCTCCATGTCGTCGCGGGAGCCGGCGGCCACCACGAACCGCACGTTGCGGCTGCCGCGGGTCAGAGCCGGCCCGTCGTCGCCGGACTCGGGCGGCGCGAACGCGTTGGGGGTGCGGGACGGGACCGGCAGCGGCCAGTAGTCGCGCAGCGGATGCCGGCCGGCGGTCTCCACCACCCGGTCGGCCAGCGCGCGGACGAACGCACGGTACTGCGAGCGCATCGACCGCAGGCGCACGAACTGCCGCAACGGGCGGCGCGGGTCGGCCGGGTCGACGGCGGCGAACTCCGGGAAGCCGCTCGGCAGGTCCCGCACCGCTGACCAGCGCAGTGGGATCAGTGACGGCGCGGTCCGGCCGGTCTCGTCCCGGAAGCGGCGCAACCGCTCCTGGAAGATCCACCAGTGCCGGCCGGCGCTGGTGTTCAGCAGCAGGCGGGGTGAGCAGAGCGGCAGCAGGGTCTGGCAGGTGGCCAGTGCGGGGGCGTCGGCGGGCGGCCAGGTGTCGGCGCCGGGCTCGAGGTCGGTGGCGAGCACTCCGGCCGCGGTCCGCCGGCCCGGACCGGACCGGGTGGCCACCTCGCGGCTGAGATCCCGGAAGAACTCCTCGACATAGGTGTCGTCGTCGCCGCGCACATGACTGATCAGGAAATAGGGCACGTGCTCCGCCGGCGCCGCGGATGCGTCCACGGTGGGATCACGCATCACATCGTCACCGGCTCGGGCATGCGGAGGACGATAAAGGCCCGCCGCGTCATCTTTCTGTCGCCATTCCGACAGTGCGCCCGGACATGATCCGATCGAGGCGGACGCGGCCGGGGATACCGGGACCGAGCACCGCGTCCACCTCCCGTCCCGGTGAAGTCAGCGAGAACACCCACGATAGAGGCTTAATGGTCGGCAGGACTGTCAAGCAGCTAATTTTGCGTTCGAAGTGTGATGCGGCATCGGCTGATGGAATTGACATTCAGTCGACGTCGATCTATAGCTTGATGCTGGACGATCGGGCTCGGGAAAGCCGTTCAACCGGGGAGTGGATGTCGATGCGCGCCTTTGACGATCCGATCGTGCGGACCGCGCTGCCGGATCTCCCCGACGAGTTCGGCGCGCTGCTTACCGGCCCGCTCGACCCGGAGCTGGACGCCGCCCTCGGCGCGGCCCTGCGGCGGGTCCGCGACGGTGACCACACCTCCGAGTTCCAGAGCGCGGCGCCCGACGGCCCGGACAGCGCCCCGGGGTGACCTGGGCGGCGGAGAGAGAGCGGCCCTTCCGCGACGTCGTCGTCAAGGTGCACGGCAGATGCAACCTGGCCTGCGACTACTGCTACGTCTATCAGCATCACGATCAGAGCTGGCGGCGCAAACCCGCGGCGATGAGCCGGCCCACCGCCGAGGTGCTGGCCCGGCGCCTCGCCGAGCACGCCGCGGCACACGATCTGCGGGACCTGCGGGTGATCCTGCACGGTGGTGAGCCGCTGCTGGCCGGGCTGGACTTCCTCACCTACCTGGTGCGGACCGTCCGGGCCGAGGTCCCGTCCGGGACCGGGGTGCGGTTCACCGTCCAGACCAACGGGGTGCTGCTCGACGAGCGGGCGCTGCGGGTCTTCGCCGACGAGGACGTCCGGATCGGGATCAGCCTGGACGGCTCCCGGGCCACCAACGACCGGCACCGGCGGTTCGCCGGCGGGCGCAGCAGCCATCCCGCCGTGGTCCGGGCGCTGGGCCTGCTGCGTGGCGACCGGTTCCGCCATCTCTACGCCGGGATCCTGTGCACGATCGACGCCGGCAGCGATCCGGTCGAGACCTACGAGCATCTGCTGTCGTACGAGCCGCCCGCTCTTGATCTGCTCCTGCCGCACGGGAACCGGGTCAGCCCGCCGCCCGGCCGCCCGGTGGACGAGCGCCGGTCGGCCTACGGGCCGTGGCTGACCGCGGTGTTCGACAGGTGGTACGGCGCGCCCCGGGTGGAGACCCGGATCCGGCTCTTCGAGAGCCTGCTCGACCTGCTGCTCGGCGGGCACAGCGGCACCGAGGCGCTGGGTCTCGACCCGATCGACATCGTCACCGTGGAGACGGACGGCTCGATCGAGCAGAGCGACATCCTCAAGACCGCCGCCGAGGGGGCCGCCGAGACCGGGTTGCACCTGCTCACCGCCTCGCTGGAACAGGCCGCCGGGCACCCGGGCATCCGGGCCCGCCGGTCCGGGCTGGCCGGCCTGGGCGCCGAGTGCCGGGTCTGCCCGGTGGTCCGGGTCTGCGGCGGCGGCCTGTACGCGCACCGCTTCGACGGCACCGGCTTCGCCAACCGCAGCGTCTACTGCCCCGACCTGTACAGCCTGATCGCGCACGTGCACGAACGGCTCACCGTGGATCTGCGCCGGCGCCGGCGTCGCGGATTCGGCTGAACCACCCGGTGGCGTACTTGACCGCGTCCGGAACGGCGAACAGCCGGCACTCGGCCCGGCCCACCCGGCCGGTGGTCACCGCGTCGGTCTCCCGTTCGAAGTCCCGGCCCAGGTCGGCGAAGTCCCGGTCGTCCAGCACCACGTCCCGGTACTCCAGCCAGCGCCGCCCGCCGTCCGGGGTGCGGACCGCGCACGCGTAGGTCCGCCACACGGGCGCCGGCTGCCGGTACTCGGCCAGGTGGAACGCGGTGGCCCGGGCGAAACCGACCCCCAGCAGCAGGGTGTCCGCGCCGGCCGCGTCGAGTGCGGCGAGCGGGGACGCCTCGCCGAGGTGACAGTCGGTGTCGTGGCGGCCCATCAGTTCGGCCGCCCGGGGCCCGACGGCGGCGAACGAGGTCTGCGGGTGGGTGCTGCGGACCGCGCCCGGCCAGGTGCGCACCTGCTCGGTGATCACCCCGACCCGGACGCTCGGGCTGCGCTCCGGATCGAAGCCGGGCAGCGTGTCGCGGATGGCCGGCCACCAGGCCTCGGGCGGGCGCGGGACCCAGGTCGACGGGTCCCGGTTGTCGGCGGTCTGGCTGGGCACCACCAGGGTGCCGTCCGGGCCGAGCACGTCGAGCAGCGCGTGCACGACGGTGAGCGCGCCGCCGCTGACCCAGCCGAGGGAGCTCAGCGACGTGTGGATCAGCAGGATGCCGCCGGGCCGGACGCCGAGTGCCCGCAGGTCGTCCGAAACCGATTCCCGCGTTTGTGGTGCCGGTCCTGCGTAGTTGACCACCATCAGCGGATTGTGACATCACGAAAGTCGCGAAGTAATCCTCCGGCCGCTTTACGAAGATCACCCCAAAGCGTGAAGGGCACAGTCCGGCAAATGCCGGGATTCCCGCTTTCCGGGGATGAAAATCCGACAACGACTTTTGTACGGCCGTACTGTTCACTAATTGTCGGGATCAATATACTGTCCGTTACGCGGCACCGTCCGCCGCCGGGGTTCCAACCTTTGCCGGAGAACGCGTGCTGTACTTCTTCCTCAGTTACGCTCGCGGGAGCGACGACACCTACGTGCGCAACTTCTTCACTGATCTCTGTGTCGAGGTGCGCCTTCTCGCCGGATTACGGGAGAGCGACGAGGTCGGCTTTCTCGACAACGAGAGCATCGAGCCCGGCGACGTCTGGGCCGCGACCCTGGTCGACGCCCTCTCCCGGTGCCGCTCGTTCCTGCCGCTCTGCTCGCCACGCTTCTTCCTGAGCGAGCCCTGCGGCCGGGAGTGGGCGATCTTCGACTCCCGGATCCGCCTGCACGAGCAGGTCCACCGGACCCGCCCGTCCACCCTGATCCCGCTGCGCTGGCTGCCGTCCAAGCTGATGCCGGAGTTCGCGGCCCGCCTGCAGTACTTCGTCGAACCCCAGCTCGACGGCCAGCAGCCCAACCCGGGCATCCGCCAGCTGATGCGCCTGACCCGCAACCGGGACGACTACCTGGAATTCGTCACCCGGCTGGCCACCCGGATAGTCGACGCCGCGCACTCCGACCCCTTGCAGGACGGGCCCCGGGATCTGGACTGGCACAACGTACCCAGTGCGTTTCCGCTCCCGGCCGACCTGCCCGCGCTGCGCCCACCCCCGCCGGTGGTCAACTCACACCCGGTGGCCAGCAGCGCCAACCGGGTGCACTTCGTGGTGTCCGCGCCGACCAGCGAGGCGGCCGGCCAGCCGCCGGTCGGGCGCAACGACGTCTCCTACTACGGCGCCGAGCCGGCCGACTGGGCGCCGTACCGTCCGCACTCGCCGGAGCCGATAGTCGCCTACGCCGCCAAGGTCGCGTTCCGCGCCGATCTGGAGTCCCGGGTGATCCCGGTGGAGAAGCTCGACGAGACCCTGGCCGAGGCCCGGGACAACAACCAGGTCGTGGTGATCCTGGTGGACGCCTGGAGCACCCGGATCCCGCGCAACCGGGAGATCCTGCGGGAGTACGACGAACGCGCCGAGCGCCCGGCCGCGGTGATGATCCCGGTGAACAGCGCCGACGACGAGAGCCACCGCAATAGCATGGCGCTGGCCGACTCGGTCCGGGAGACCTTCCCCGGCAACTGGAACCAGCGGGAGGACTCCCGGTTCCGGTGGCGTGTCCTCGACCTGTCGAACTTCGAGCCGGAACTGCAGACGGTCCTCGCCGAGTCCCGCAACCGGATCTTCGCCGACCCGGTGATCCGCCGTCCTCTGCCCCCCGCTACGGCCGAGCGACCGATCCTCGAAGGACCCTAGATGAGCAGCAACGGGCACATCGTGACGTTCTACTCCTACAAAGGTGGCACCGGGCGCACCATGGCGGTGGCCAACACGGCCTGGCTGCTGGCCGCCAACGGGCTCCGGGTGCTGGTCGTCGACTGGGACCTGGAGTCGCCCGGCCTGCACCGGTACCTGCACCCGTTCCTGGTCGACAAGGGCCTGACCGCCTCACCCGGCGTGATCGACATGATCCGCGACTACGCGGCCGCCGCCGTCGAACCGGGACACGGCGAGGAGGACGACTGGATCCTGGAGCGCGCCGCGGTGCTCGACTACGCGGTGTCGCTGACCTGGTCCGGGTTCCCCGACGGGGCCGGCATCGACCTGCTGTCGGCCGGCCAGCAGGACCGGTCGTACGCCCGCCGGGTCAGCACCTTCGACTGGGCCAGCTTCTGGGACCGGCTGGGCGGCGGCGCGTTCATCGACGCGCTGGCGCAGAACATGCGACGGCACTACGACTACATCCTGATCGACAGCCGGACCGGTCTCAGCGACAGCGCCGGCATCTGCACCGTCCAGCTGCCGGACACCGTGGTCAACTGCTTCACCCTGAGCACCCAGAGCATCGACGGCGCGGTCTCGGTGGCCCAGTCGATCACCGCCCAGCGCGATCGGCACCCGGTCCGGATGCTTCCGGTGCCGATGCGGGTGGAGGACGCCGAGCAGCTCAAACTCGACGCCGGGCGGGACTACGCGCGCAGCGAGTTCCGGCCGTTCCTGAACGCGGCGGGCGAGGCGTTCGAACGCTACTGGGGTGACGTGGAGATCCCCTACAAGGCCTTCTTCGCGTACGAGGAGACCCTCGCGCCGTTCGCCGACCGCCCGATGCTGGAGAACTCGCTGCTCGCCGCGTACGAACGGCTGGCCGGCTGGATCACCATGGGCCGGGTGCGGCGGCTCGAACCGATGGACGACAAGCTGCGCCGGGACTGGCTCGCCCAGTTCGAGCGACGCCGGCCGGCCGTCTCGTCCGAGGTGCTGGTCAGCTACGCCCCACCGGACCGGATGTGGGCCGAGTGGATCTCGGCCGAGCTGACCGCGGTCGGGTTGCGGCCGATGCTGTCCGACGCCGAGTTCGCCGGCAGCACCGACTTCGAGGCCGAGCTGGACCGCGGGCTGGCCGGCGCCCGGTACGCGCTGTTCCTGCTCTCCCGGGACATGCTCAACTCGCCGCACGCGCTGTCGGTGTGGCGGCGGATCATCCGGCAGGAGACCGGTAGCCGGAAGCTGCTCACCCCGATCCGGATCGACGGCACCCGCCTGGAGCCGCCGTACAACGGCCGGATCGCCACCGACCTGACCGGCACGTCCGCCGAGCGGGCCCGCGAGCTGCTGGCCGCCGCGGTCGGCACCACACCGGGCCCGGCGCACGGGACCCGGACCGGCCCGCGGTTCCCGGGCACCCTGCCGCCGGTCTGGAACGTGCCGCAGCGCAACACCGACTTCACCGGCCGCGGCGTGGTGCTGGAACAGCTGCGGGACCGGCTGTCGGCGAGCGTGACGGCGGTGGTCCCGCAGGCGCTGTTCGGGCTCGGCGGTGTCGGCAAGACGCAGCTGGCCATCGAGTACGCGCACCGGTTCGCCGCCAACTACGACATGGTCTGGTGGATCTCCGCCGAACAGCCGCACCTGGCCCGGTCGGCACTCGCCGATCTGGGGCGCGAGCTGCACCTGGAACGGGGCGAGAACCTCGACGAATCGGTGCGGATCGTCGGTGAGGCACTCCGGCAGGGGCGCCCGTACCAGCGATGGCTGTTGATCTTCGACAACGTGGACCAGCCGGAGTCGATCCGGGACATCATCCCGCAGGGCGCCGGGCACATCCTGCTGACCTCGCGCAACCAGGCGTGGAACCAGGAGGCGCGGGCGGTCCAGCTGGGCGTGTTCGACCGGGCCGAATCGGTCGCGCTGCTGACCCGCCGGGTGCGCAACCTGAGCCGCGCCGACGCCGAACAGGTGGCCGACCGGCTCGGTGACCTGCCGCTGGCCATCGAGCAGGCGGCCTCCTGGCTGAACACCACGGCGATGGACGTGCCGCAGTACCTGGAGCTGCTGGACACCCAGCTGCTGCGGATGCTCGACGAGAACCCGCCGCTCGGCTACGAGAAGACCACCGCCGCGACCTGGCTGCTGTCGCTGGAACGGCTCCGCGAGCGGACCCCGGCGGCGGCGATGCTGCTGGAGGTGTGCGCCTTCTTCGCGCCCGAGCCGATCTCCACCAAGCTGATCTACAGCAGCCGGATGACCCAGGTGCTGCTGCCGCTGGACCCCACCCTGCGCGACCCGATCCTGCAGGGCCGGCTGATCCGCGAGATCGGCCGGTACGCGCTGGCCACCACCAACACCGCACAGACCAGCATCCAGATCCACCGGCTGGTGCAGGCGGTGATCAGCAACAGCCTCGGCCCGGAGGCCCGCGCGCAGAACCGGATCGACGTGCAACTGGTGCTCGCGTCCTACGACCGCGGCGACCCGGACGTCCAGGACAACCATCCGGCGTACGCCACTCTCTGGCCCCACCTGCGGCACTGTGGCGCGCTGGAGTCCGAGGACCCGGCGGTCCGGCAGCTGGTCGTCGAGGTCGCCCGCTACCTCTACCAGGCGGGGGACTTCTCCAGCAGTCAGCAGCTGGCCGAGGACGCGCTGGCCAGCTGGCGGGACCGTTTCGGCGACGACTCGACCACCCTGCTGATGAATTTCACCCTGGCCAACGTGCTGCGCCTGCAGGCCCGCTTCGAGGACGCGTACGAGCTGGACAACCGCGCGTTCGAGCTGCTCAACCAGCTGGTCGGGCCGGATCACCCGTACACCGTGATGGTGGCCGGCGGTCTCGGTGCCGACCTGTGCGCGCTGGGCCGCTACCCGGAGGCGCTGATGCGGTCCGAGGAGGCCTCCCGGATGGCCACCGAGATCTTCGGTGAGGACCACTCGCGCACCCTGATGGCGGCCAACAACGTCGGGCTGTCACTTCGGCTGATCGGGAGTTTCAGCCGGGCCCTCGACATCGACGAGGAGGTCTACACCCGGGGCCGGCGGGTGAACGGGCCGGGTCACCGCAACACGCTCAGCTCCGCCGACAACTACGCTCACGACCTGCGCGCGGTCGGCCGGTTCCGGGAGGCCCGGGAGCTGCTGGAGACCACCCTCGCGATGTCCCGGGAGACGCTTGGCGAGAACAGCCTGCCATCCCTGCGGTACGCCCGCAGCCTCGCCACCACGCTGCGCAAACTGGGCGAGTTCGCGGCCGCCCGGGCGCTGACCGACGACACCCTGCGCCGGTACCGCGACACCCTCGGCCTGAACCACCCGGAAGCCCTGTCCTGCCTGATGAACCGGGCCTGCGAGGAGTCCGCGCTGAGCCACTTCGCCGAGGCGCGGCGGTCCGCGGAGCAGGCGGCCAGCGGGTTGCGCCGGGCCTATCCGGAGAACCACCCGTTCGTTCTGGCCGGGCTGAACAACGTCGCCGTCTTCACCCGGCAGGCCGGTGGGCTGACCGAGTCCCGCGCGCTGACCGAGAGCATCCTCGGGCGGTTCCGCGCGACAGTCGGTCAGGAGCACCCGTACACCCTGTCGACCCAGGTCAACCTGGCCAACGAACTGTTCGAGGCCGGGGAGTACGCCGCCGCGCTGGACCTGGACGAGGAGACCTACCGGGCGATGATCGAGGTGCTCGGGCCGACCAACCCGGACAGCATCGCGGCCGCCAACAACGTCGCCATCAGCCGCCGGGTGGCCGGGGACGAGCGGGGCGCGAGCGATCTGCGGACCGATGTGATCGCCCGGGCCGTGGAGGTGCTCGGGCGGGAACACCCGAACGTGGTGGCGATAAGAGAGAGACGCCGTCTCAACTGCGACATCACCCCACCCTCGATCTGACGAGGCAAGTTGTCCGCGGACTGGTGCACGAATGGGCGATTTGGAGTACTTAGTCGGACATGACCTGGGCTCACATATCGGATTTAGCAGGACTTATGCGATTTGCCGTTCAAGGGTCCACTCTTGATCACTATCCGGCCGCTGACTACGATTCGGGCACGGCGGAATGCGTCATGTGATCTACTCGAACTGACTGTTTCACCAGCTCCGCCGAATCAACCTATCCCGGGTCTCAGCGAGGTTCGATCATGCGTGGCGATACAGATGGTGGACTCGAGGTCTTGGCGATGCGCGCGCTCCAGTCGATGCCGGCCCTGACGCAGCAGAGGCCGGTCCTCGGTAGCGTGGTGGCCCGCTGCTTCCAGGAGGTCCGGGACTCCGGCTCGCGATTCCAGTCTTACATCGGAAAAGAGCCCGAATCAACCCGCTATGTAGGGTAAGTCGGAGTCGCCGTCGCGGCCGGGTGACGTCGGTGCCCGAATCGAGGGATGTCCTGTGCTGAGGTGCCGCGGGCTGGAATGATGCCCGGGTGTCCGAAGCGGTCCGTCAGATCGTGTTGAAGCTGCACAGTCGATGTAACTTATCGTGCACCTACTGCTACGTGTACCACAGCCTGGACCAGGGGTGGATGCGTCAGCCGGTCACGATGAGTGAGGATACCCGTCTGCGGGTCGCCGAGCGGATAGCCGAGCACGCCGAACGCCATCGACTCACCGATCTGTCCGTCGTGCTGCACGGCGGCGAACCACTGCTGGCCGGGCACGACGCGGTCGCCGCCACCCTGACCACACTCCGGGCCGCGGTCCCGGCCGGCACCCGGCTGGACTTCGGCATCCAGACCAACGGCATCCTGCTCGACGACCGCTACCTGGAGATCTTCCACGAGCATCGGGTGCACGTCGGGGTGAGCCTGGACGGTGGCGCCGCCGCCAACGACAGGCACCGGGTCTACGTCAGCGGGCGGGGCTCGTACGACCGGGCCGCCGCCGGACTGCGCGCCCTGGCCCGGCCGGAGCACCGCGACATCTACGGCGGCATCCTCTGCACCATCGACGTCCGCAACGATCCGGTGGCCGTCCTCCGCGACCTGCTGGCCTTCGACCCGCCGGCCATCGACCTGCTGCTGCCACACGGCAACTGGACCACCCCGCCACCCCGGCCGGCCGGGGCGATGACGTACGCCGCATGGTTGATCGCGGTCTTCGACCACTGGTACGACGCGCCCGCCGGAACCCGGATCCGGCTCTTCGAGTCGATGATGATGCGCCTGCTCGGCGGCGAGAGCAGCACTGAGGCGATCGGCGGCGAACAGCCCGGCATCGTGGTGATCGAGACGGACGGCAGCTACGAGGAGACCGACTCGCTCAAGACCACCGCGGACGGGGCCGCCGTCACCGGGCTGAGCGTGGCCGGGCACTCCCTGGACGACGTGCTGGCCCGGGTCGGCGCGCCGGCCCCACCGTCGGCGACCTGCCTGGAGTGCCCGGTCTTCGCGGTGTGTGCCGGTGGACTGCGGGCGCACCGGTACCGGGACGGGTCGTTCGACCATCCGTCGGCGTACTGCGACGACCTCTACGCGGTGATCGACCACATCCGTAACCGGGTCACCGCCGACCTGGCCGTCCTCGGCTGAGGTCAAGGCCAGGTCGCG
>NZ_JBNZCE010000033.1:0-10013 GCF_050589265.1 Actinoplanes sp. G11-F43 | reverse complement strand
CACGCTTCAAGTCGGCGCCGCCTGCGTCAGTCGGCGCCGCCTGCGTCAGTCGGCGCCGCCTGCGTCAGCCGGCGTTGCCCACCTCGGCCAGGTAGGCGGTGGCCTTCTCCGGGTCGACGAACCAGTTGAGGAAGTCGTTCGGATCCACGAACCCGGCCGCGAACCGGCGGGCGATCCGCTCGTCCTGGGAGGCCGCGCCGAGCAACTGCTGCACGTGCGGCGGCAGCGGCTGCAGCATCGCGTTCGTCCAGCCGGTCACCGCGGCGCCGTGCGCGGTCCAGAAACCCTCGAACGTGGCGGTCATCCACTGCTCGTCGAACGGCTGGTCACCCCGGGCCAGAATGGCCTTCAGGTAGTGGTCGGCGGCCTTCGCGGCGGTATTGCTGCCCTGGCCGGTGATCGGATCGTTGGCGATCACCACGTCGGCCAGCCCGAGCGCCCGGCCACCACCGGGCAGGTGCGCGACCGGACGGCGCACCGTCGGGGTGTACCGGCCGTGCAGGGTGGCCTTCGCGTCGGTGAGCTCGACCTTCCCGGCCCGCTCGTGCACCCACGGAAGGTACTCACGGATCAGATCCAGGGTCAGCTCCAGGTGCAGGCCGGGGGCCACCCGGCCGTGCTGCCCGGCCCAGCGGTCCAGCGGGCCGCCCGGGACCGCCTCCCAGAACAGGATGTCGCACGGCCCCGAGTGGGTCAGACCGGGAATCACGAAGAGCTCACCCAGACCGGGTACGGCGTGGAAGCCCACGTGCGGGACCGGCCACCGCGGGTCCGGGGCGAGGCCGTGCACGTAGGCGACGGCCAGTCCACGCTGGGGTTCGGCGTACGGCGAACGGCTCGGGTCCCGGTCGAACATCGCCACCAGGTCACCCTTGCCGGCCGCCACCACGGTCAGGTCGTACCGCCCGAGCTGGGTGATCGCGTCCAGGTCCTGGGTGGTGACCGCGTTGTAGATGACGTCGACACCCTGCTCCTCGGCGTCCTGCAGCCAGCGGGACATCTTGATCCGCTGGTCGGTGGACTGACCGGGCCGGTCCAGCGGCGCGGTGATCTCCAGGGCGAGCTGACCGGGCGGCGCGGACAGGGCCACCCGCAGACCGTTGATCGGTGGGGCCTCGGACTCCCAGTGGTTCAGGCCGTACGCGCGCTCGGTCTCCAGCGACATGTCGAACATCGCCTGGGTCGAGGTGACCCAGCCGGTGCGGATCTCGTCGGGGGTGCGCGCCGACATCAGGGTGACCTCGTAGCCCTCGGTCCGCAGGCTGAGAGCGAGCTGGAGTCCGGCCTGACCGGCCCCCACGATGAGAATGTTGCGCAAGGCTGCCTCCTGAACTGGATCTAACCGATGGCCTGCTTCGCCGCGTGGTCGACCACGGCCAGCAGGGCCTGTGCGACGTTGCGGGGGCTGCGGACGTCCGCGGCGATCAGCGGGATGTGCGGGGGCAGGGTGAGCGCCTCGCGTACCTCGGCCAGTTCGTGGGTGGCCACGCCGTGGAACAGGTTGACGCAGACGAGCCAGGGCACGTCGGCGTCGTTCTCGAAGTAGTTGACCGCCGCGAACGAGTTCGCCAGGTTGTTGGTGTCGACCAGGACCAGCGCGCCGACCGCGCCCCGGACCAGGTCGTCCCACATCGGCCAGAACCGCGGCTGGCCGGGCGTGCCGAACAGGTAGAGCACCAGCGCCTCGTCGATGGTGACCCGGCCGAAGTCCATCGCCACCGTGGTGGTCACCTTGTCGATGCCCGGATCGAGCCGGTCGATCTGCGCGGCGGCCGCGGTCATCCAGGACTCGGTGCGGATCGCCGGGATCTCCGAGATGGCCTCGACCGCGGTGGTCTTGCCGACCCCGAAACCGCCCGCGATGACGATCTTGGCCGAGGTCATCCGGTCGGACACGGGCGCGTCAGGTGAGACGGACAAGGCCGGCACGGAGTCTCTCCAGGAGCGCTAGATCTTGTGAGGGGCGGGCCTCGTGAACCACCAGCTGACCGAGTTTGAGCAGGTCACTGATGAGCAGGCGGGTCAGTCCGAGGGGCAGCCCGCAACTCGCCGACAGCTCGGCCACCGAGCACATCCGGCGGGCCTGCTCGTACAACGTCCGGGACGCCGGGGCCAGGGTCGCGGCGAGCAGCGGGTCGTACCGGTTGCCGGTGGACACCAGGGTGTGGATCAGCAGCGGGTTGCGGTTGCCGGTCCGCCCCCGTGCGGTCATGTACGGGCGCACCTTCCAGTGCAGCCCCGGCCTTCGGACCATGCGGGGACTCCGATCAGCGTGCCGGTGCGGGCAGGGTGTTCTGATGCAGCACGTGCCGGGCCTCCGGGGTCAGTGCGTGCCCGACGGACTGGCTGAAAGTGGTCATCGCGTAGCCCAGCTGCCCGATCTGGGTCTGCGGTTGCGCCGACACCAGCAGCGCCGCGACGAACTCGCCGGCCGGGTCGTCGATGCGCAGGAAGGCCAGGTGGCCGTGCGGGTAGCGGATGCTCAGGTTCTCCGGGGCGCCGAGCTGGAGCAGCCCGCCGAGCTGGCCGGTGATGCCCAGGAACCCGGCGGCGAGTGCCGCGACACTCTCCGCGTGCTCCCGGCTCAGGTGGCCGGAGGAGGCGAGCTGCAGCCCGTCGGCGGAGACCAGGACGACCGCGGTGATCGTCGGCACCTCCCGGACGAGCTGGCCGATCAGCCAGGAGACGTCCGGCTGGCCGAGGTCGGCGGTGAGACGGTAGTCGGTCATAACGGTCCTTCGGCTGTGCGGGGGGACTTGGCGCGGGCGGCATCCACCCCGGCGTTGAAGTCGGCGGCGTCGTCGTGCCAGGCGGTCTGGTGGACCCGGGTGGTGACCGGCGCCGGTGGCGAGCCGGTGCCGCGGACGCTGGCCGGCACCCGGCGGGGCATCGACGTCCGTTGCACCGGCAGCACCATCGTCACGTCGTCTGCCGGGGCGGGCCGGACAGCCGGTGTGATCGGGGCCGGCTCGGGCACGGCCGCGCGCGGTGCCTCGCAGAGCAGGTCCGCGCCGATCAGCAGCATCGCGACGGTGCCGCGGGGCTGCCGGGACACCAGCCGGACCCGCAGCGACGGGTGCCGGTGGGTGAGCACCCCGGCCACCGACAGCCCCAGATGGGCCGGTTTCAGCTCGCCGGGCGGCGGGCCGTCCGGGCTGTCCAGCAGCCGCTCGATCCACGGCAGATGAGCCGGGTTGAGGCCGATGCCGTGGTCCTCGACCCGGATCACCACGTCGCCGTCACCGGTCAGGTGCGCGGCGATGGTGACCGGCTCGGTCGGCGGGGAGTAGCGGTCGGCGTTGTCGATCAGCTCGGTCAGGATCCGGATCACGTCGTCGGCGGCGGACGCGACGACCGCCAGATCGGCGATCGGGCCGAACTGGAGACGCTCGTAGTGCTCGACCGCGGCCCCGGCCGCGTGGGTGACGTCGTGCAGCGAGGTGATCTGCTGATCCGGGTCGTCGAGCGGCTCGCCGGTGAGCACCCGCAGATTTTCGGCGAGGCGGCGGACCCGGGTGACCGAGTGGTCGATCCGGAAGAGGAACTTACGCCGTTCGGTGTCCCGCTCGCGGAACTCGGCCTCCCCGATGTGATGAACGGCCTCCCACGTGAGAGTGAGGAGGCGGAGGGCGAACTCGCCGGCGATCGGACGCCACGGATCCGGTCCGTCGGGCGCCGCGGGTGGGGTCTCGGAGACCGGCTCGGGGATCGGCTCGGCCACGGGTTCGGCCTGCTCAGGGTGCCGTCGGCGCCACCAGCTGGACCAGCGGCCTGCCCCAGGCATCGATTGCTCCCCAATCAGCCTCTTGTCGCACCGGAAACGGAAGAAGATCACTGACTACGAAGTCTGTACCGTACCCGCCGGAATGCCCGACTGGCTATCACTCGTCCTGTCCGTGATCACGTTAGCCGAGAGGTCCACAGTAGATCGACGGGTGGCGTTGCGAAAGGTTCAACGGTTGGTGGGAGAAATTCCACACAGATCAAGTACGGGCAGCTCACCGGCCATCTCCTAGATCAAATTCGATTCGGTTCCGGAACCTGTTGATCCGTTCATGGGAACGCTCCCGTGAAGGAGAACGAAGCGCACCGCCCGTTCCCCGAAAGGCGCAGGTTCCATGTACAGGTCTCGGTCCAAGAACTCCCGTACCAACACTCGCCGCTGGCAGATCGGCGCGGTCGCGGGGGTCGCGCTGACCATGGTCGGTGTCGGCCTCGGTGTGGCTTCGGCCGCCGAGACCACGCCCACCATCAACTGTCAGCCGCTGCGCATCTCCGTCAACGTGCCGGCCCAGGCCAGCGCGGAGGTGCAGCGCAACCTCGCACTGCTGAACACCCAGATCGACGAGGCCAACGCCCGGATCAAGAGCACCGTCGGCCAGGGTGGCCCGAACTTCATCCAGAACGCCATCCTCGGCCCGCTGCAGAGCAAGCGGTTCGCGACGATCAACCGGATCGAGACCGCGATCGGCCGCAACGCCGCCAAACCGAACCTGAACGCCGAAGGCCTCTCGGTCTGCTCGCTGAACGCCAACGGCAGCGCGTCGGTGAAGAACCCGACGTCCTTCCCGACCGCGGGCGCCGGCAACAACAACGCCGGCAACAACGGCGGCAACAACAACGCGGGCGGGAACAACAACGCCGGCGCCAACACCGGTGTCGCCACCGTCAACTGCCCGGTGGTGCCGATCACCGTAGCCGTGCCGCAGCAGGCGCAGGCCGAGGTGGTCCGCAACCTGGAACTGCTGAACACGCAGATCCGGGAGGCCAACACCCGGATCGTCAACACCCAGGGCCAGGGCGGCGCCAACTTCGTCCAGAACGCGATCCTCGGCCCGCTGAAGGACAAGCGGTTCGCCACCATCAACCGGATCGAGACCGCGATCGGCCGCAACGCCCCGAAGCCGAACCTGAACGCCGAGGGCCTGTCCACCTGCTCGCTCAACGCCAACGGTGGCGCGTCCGCCCAGCAGTCCACGAACATCACCGTCCGGCAGGCCGGCCAGAACGCCGCCGGCACCGGTCCGGCCCCGACCGTGAACTGCCCGGCCGTGCGGATCAACGTGACCATCCCGGCGCAGGCCCAGGCCGAGATCGACCGCAACCTGGCCCTGCTGCAGACCCAGATCAACGAGGCCAACACCCGGATCAAGAACACCGTCGGCCAGGGTGGCCCGAACTTCATCCAGAACGCCATCCTCGGCCCGCTGGCCGACAAACGCTTCGCCACCATCAACCGGATGGAGACGGCGATCGGCCGCAACGCCGCCAAGCCGAACCTGAACGCCGAGGGCCTGTCGGTCTGCTCGCTCAACGAGTGATCGACAGCTGACGAAGAGGGCCCGGTCGCCACGACCGGGCCCTCTTCGTCGTTCCGGTCAGGGCCGGATGTTCTCGCAGTTCTGGATCTGGTCGCCGACGCCGGGGACACACTCGTCGTCGCCGTATTCGCCGTCCACCGTGGAGCCCCGGCTGTCGGTGTCGGAGCTGTCCAGGTAGTCGTCACCGCTACCACCGAGCAGGGTGTCGGCCCCGCCGCCACCGATGAGCCGGTCGTCGCCGCCCCACCCGGTCAGAGTGTTGTCGCCCGGCCCCCCGAGCAGCACGTCGTTGAGCATGGTGCCCATGAGGGACTCGACATCGGTGGCCACCGTGTCCCGTTCGCCTTCCGCACCGTCGTCACCGACGGCACCGTCCGCGTCGACGATGACACCCGAATGAATGTACTTGGAGTAGGTCACCAGATCCCGGCCACTGCCACCCGAGTAGTAGTCCGCACCGACCCCCTCACCGGACGTCGCCATCGCGTATAGCGTGTCGTCGTCCGCGCCGCCGTAGACCCGGTCGTCGCCGTCGTCCCCGGTCACCCGGTCCTTGCCGGCGCCGCCGGAGAGGACGTCGTTGTCCCGGTCGCCGTCGACCCAGTCGTCACCGTCCTCGCCCCAGATGTAGTCGGCGCCGGCCTCGCCGTACAGCCAGTCCGAGCCCGCGCCACCGCGGATGCGGTCGTTGCCGGAGCTGCCGTAGATCGAGTCCGTGTGGTCCCCGCCGTAGAGGTAGTCGGCAGACGAGCCACCGGTGATCAGGTCCCGGCCACCGCGGCCGTAGATCCGGTCTGTGCCGGACCCGCCGAGCAGGGAGTCGCTGCCGGACCCGCCGTAGAGCACGTCGTTGCCGCTACCGCCCTCCACCACCAACGGCAGGCTCGAGTCGGTGCGGACCGAGTCGGCTTTGTCGTACGTCCAGACCCGCACATTGATGACCGCCCGGCTGGTCGTGCACCGGACCTTGGTCTTGTCCTTCTTGACCGTTTTGCAGCCCCGGCCGGGCTTGATCGTGTACCGGTCGTCGATGGTGATCGACTTCCCGGTACCGCTCACCACGACCCGGTTCTTCTTACCGGACGCCGCCTTGTACTCCACGTACGTCACAGCCGGGTGCGTCACGACCTTGGCCACCCCGACGGACGCGGCCTGCGCGGGCCCGGCGAGCACCCCGGCCGAAACGGTGGTGAACAGGGTCAGCGCGGCCCCGGTCAGCCAGCGTGAGACAACCATTGTGGAATTTCCCCCGTATCGATGGATCGTCAGGACAGGATGGTTTCACAGTTCCGGGTGTGGTCACGGTCGCCGAGGGCGCACTCGTCCCGGCCGTCGCCGCCGTCCACCGTCGAGCCCCGGCTGTCGGTGTCGGTGCTGTCGAGGTAGTCGTCGCCCTCGTCGCCGTAGAGGTAGTCCGCGCCACCGTTGCCGGTGATCTTGTCGTTGCCGGGGCCGCCGGACAGGTTGTCGTCGCCCGGCCGGCCGGCAAGCACGTCGTCGCCGAACCCGCCGACGATCGACTCGACGTCGGTGGCCACCGTGTCCCGCTCGCCCTTGGCGCCGTCGTCGCCGGTGACACCGTCCGCGTCCACGAAGACCGCCTTGCTGAAGTACGACGCGTAGGTCACCGTGTCGTACCCGCTGCCGCCGGAGTAGAGATCCGCGCCGACACCCTCGCCGTTGACCGCGTGACCGTAGATCATGTCGCCGCCCGCGCCACCGTACACCCGGTCGTTGCCGTCGTTGCCGTGGATCTGGTCCTGGCCGTTGCCGCCGGAGATGACGTCGTGGCCGGCGCTGCCGTCGATGTAGTCGTCGCCGTCATCGCCCCAGAGGTAGTCGTCGCCGGCCTCGCCGATCAGCCAGTCCCGCTCCGCGCCGCCGTGGACGCGGTCGTTGCCGGCGTCGCCGAAGATCTCGTCCCGGCCGTCCTCACCCCAGATGTGGTCGACCTGCGGGCCGCCCCAGATGGTGTCCTTCGCCGGGCCGCCGTAGATCGTGTTCGCCCCGGTCCAGCCCCAGATGTGGTCCTCGCCGCCGCGGCCGTGGATGCGGTCGGCGCCGGTCCAGCCGTGCAGCGTGTCGTCACCCGAGCCGCCGTAGACCACGTCGTCGGCGGTGCCCCCGTCCGCGTACATCGGCACACCGGTGTCGTTGCGGATCGAGTCGGCCCGGTCGTACGTGTAGACGACCACCTGTGTGGGCGCCTTACCCGGCGTACACCGGACGCGGGTCTTGTCGCCTTTGACCGCCTTGCAGCCCTTGCCGGCTTTGACGGCGACCTTGTCATCGATGGTGATCGTGTTGCCGGACCGGGTCACCACGACCTTGTTCTGTTTGCCGGCCGCCGCCTTGTACTGCACCTTCGTCGAAGACACGACCGCCGCCACCCCGGTGGTGGCGGCCTGCGCGGGCGCGGCGAGCGCCCCGGCGGAGACGGTGGTGAGCAGGGTCAACGCGATGCCGGACAGCCCGAAACGAGCCATTCTGGGTCCTCCCCGTGACTCCGCCGGCCAGACGCCGCGCGGTGATCAGGATGGTAGGGCTCATCGACAAGTCTCGTCGTCCCGTTTCTCTCTCCGTAATTCGTGCCGCACGTTGCGCGATCCGCCCCGGGCGCCGTCCGATCCGGACCAGGATCATCGGCATGAACATGAAGAAGCTCCTCGTCGGCGCGCTGGCCGCCGGCATCGTCCTCGCGCCCCTCGCCGTCACCTCGCCCGCCGCCGCCGCGGCCGCCGACCCGATCCTGAAAGGCAAACGGCAGGTGGTGATCAAGCCGATCCCGTCGTTCGAGTCGATCGTCGCGATCGATAGCAAGGGCCGGCTCGGGCTGACCGACGGGGAGGCGAAGTACACCCTGTTCGTACTCAGCCCGGTCGGTGAGAAGTTCCAGATCAAGACGGCGAAGGCCGGCGACGGCAAGAAGGCCGCCTGCATCGGGATCAAGAACAACGGCAGCAAGCCGCTCACCCTGGTGGCCACCAAGTGTGACCAGAAGCGGGCCGGTCAGCTCTTCACGATCACCAAGCTCAAGGCCAAGGACAACGGCCGGCCGACGTACGCGATCAGCAACAGCAGCGCCTTCGTGCAGTACTTCCCGAAGTCCGGTCTGATCGCCGAGGAACTGGGCGACGCCCCGCTGATGACCTCGTTCTCGTTCGTCGACAACGGCCCCGCCCCGAAGCTCGGCTGAGCGCATCGGTGACGTCACCTACCCGCCGCCGGTTGAGGTGCTCGACTCCAGAGTTCGAATACGACGACGGGCCCGTGAGGGTCATCCACGGTTGAGGGAGCGCCCCGGTTCGCCGGGGCGCATCTCCGTACTCCGAGACGTCCACCACTGGCGGTGAACTCGGTACCCACCCCTTCGTCCTCCCGGGCGAACGGGAGGAGTTCCGATGAAGACGATCGACCACGCCTTCACCCGCGAGGTCCAGCACCGGCACGGGACGGCACTGCTACGGTTCGCGCGCACGCTAACCCTCGGGGACGCGTACGCGGCCGAAGACATCGTGCAGGAGACCCTGGTCCGCGCCTGGCGGCACGCCGACCGGCTGGACACCACACCCGCCGAACTGCGGCCCTGGCTGTTCACCGTGGTCCGCCGGCTGGTGATCGACGGGCACCGGGCCCGGCAGGCCCGGCCCGCCGAAACCGGCGAGGACGAGATGGCCGGCCGCCCCGTCCCCGACGGCACCGACCACACCCTCGACCGGCAGATCGTCAAAGACGCCCTGCGCACCCTCGAACCGGACCACCGCGACGTGCTGGTCCACCGCTACCTGCTCGACCTCAGCGTCGAGGAGACCGCTGCCGAACTGCGCATCCCCACCGGCACGGTCAAGTCCCGCAGCAGCAAGGCGTTACGGGCACTGCGGGCCACCCTCACCGCCGACCGGTGACCTCCTGCCCCGACCGGTGCTCAGACATCGCCCGGCCGGATCGCCGCCAGGCTCAACCGGGCACCCGCCACCTCCACGCTCTGCCCGCTCAGGTCGGCCTCGGACGCGCCGCTCGGCCGGCCGTCCACCCACTCGATCCCGGCCGCCTCCCGGTTCGGCAACACGATCACATCGACCCGGATGCTCCGGCCGTCCACCTCACCGGAAGCCCGGTAGATGCCGGCCGGAGCGGGAACCGCCGGCGTGGAGAAGGCCACCCGGTCGCCGCCGACCTGCGCGGTGCCGGCCAGCTTGCCGCCGGTCACCCGGGCGTTCAGCACCCCGCCGTCGTCGCCGGTGAGCAACAGCTGGTCGCCGCCGGAAACGCCCTTCATCCAGGCCTCGCGGCTCCGGCCGTCGGTGACGTGGGCGATCGCATTGTTCTCCCAGACGTGGACGGCCACGGTGAAGACGCCGTCCTCGCTCTTGCCGACATAGCGGGCCTGCTCGGCCCGGTCATCGGTGGCGGCCGGCGGCGGGTTCGCGGCGGCGCCATCGGCCCCGGTCGTGCGGTCCGTCCCGGTGGTCCCGGGCAGGAATCCGGTCACGATGCCGGTCACCACCGAGGCCAGGGCGACGCTGAGCACGCTCACCAGAGCGATCAGCACGTTCCTGCGGGTCATGGCTTTTCTCCTCCTGTTCTCGCCGTTTCCGAGGTAGAACGTTCTGTCTGTCGGTGGTGGGTTGCGGTTCTCCCGGTGGGAGAACGTTCTGTCTGTCGGTGGTGGGTTGCGGTTCTCCCGGTGGG
>NZ_JBNZCE010000032.1:0-87908 GCF_050589265.1 Actinoplanes sp. G11-F43 | reverse complement strand
TCCACTGCACCGTTGGAGGCCTTCATCTGTTCACAGCAACGATCAAAGATCGTCAGATCGAGTGGTCACAACCCCTCGACCAACGTCCCCGAACATCACAACTAGGCGCTGGCGTACGGCGAAAGGGTGTTGATCATGGCGGGCCGGAGGGCGGACCCCGGGCGGGCTCTGACGATCGTCGTGGCGAGGTGACCCGGTAGGCCAGGGTGGTCGCCGGGCTGGCGTCCCGGCATGGGCGGACCAGTCCGTGCTCCTCGTGGTAGCGCGGGGTGCGCAGCTAGCTCGGCCGGCTCTCCGATCAGCATGGACCCCGACGGTAGGGCCTGACACCGGCGTCAAGGCAAGCGCACATGATCGTGGGAGGATGGGGGCATGGTCGACGGTCCGGTGGCGTTCGTGCTCGGCGGCGGGGGAGTTCTCGGCGCGGTCGAGGTGGGGATGCTGCGGGCGCTGTTCCGGGCCGGGTTCCGGCCGGACCACGTGGTCGGCACCTCGATCGGTGCGGTGAACGGCGCTCTGGTCGCCTCCGACCCGTCCGAAGCGGTCACCGAGCGGCTGGTCCGGCTCTGGACGTCACCGGAGGCGGCGGCGGTCTACGGCGACTCGATCGGCCGGCAGATGCGCCGGTTCGCGGCCCGCACCCATTTGCACTCACCGCGCCCGCTGCGCCGGCTGCTGGAGAGTGAGCTGGGCGAGGAAGCCACCTTCGCCGATCTGAAGGTGCCGTTCCACTGCTGTGCGGCGAGCATCGAGCGGGCGGCCGAGCACTGGTTCGACAGTGGACCGCTTGTCGACGCGGTGCTGGCGTCGTCGGCGGTGCCGGGGCTGCTCCCGCCGATGGAGATCGGCGGTGAGCACTTCGTGGACGGTGGCATCGTGAACTCGATCCCGATCGGCGAGGCGGTCCGGCTCGGCGCCAAAATGATCTTCGTGTTGCAGGTCGGCCGGGTGGAGCGCCAGCTCAATGTGCCGAAGCGGCCGTGGGAGGTGGCGCAGGTGGCGTTCGAGATCGCCCGCCGGCACCGGTTCGCGCGCGAGCTTGCGTCACTGCCCGACGATGTACGCGTGCATGTGCTTCCCAGCGGCGGTGGTGAGGCCGACTCGCCGTGGGCCTACCGGGACATGGCCGCGGTCGGCCGGCGGATCAGCCGGGCGTACACCGCCTCCCGCCGCTATCTGACCGCGAACGTCCATCCGCTCCCGGGGCAGTGATGGGTCTTCCCCCGGTCTGGGTGCGCCGGCTGCTCCTCGGCCCCCTGGTGATCCTCCTGGCCGCGACGCTGTTGACCACCCTGCCGGTCTGGCTGCTGCTGGCGCTCGCGGTCTCCCCGCTGGTGCCGGGCCGGCTGCGGGTGCCCCGGCTGGTCTTCCTGATGATCGTCTACCTGGTGTGGGACGCGTTCGCGCTGGTGTCGCTGGCGGTGCTGTGGGTGGCGTCCGGGTTCGGCTGGAAGATCCGCTCACCGTGGTTCCAGCGCGCCCACTACGTGCTGACCGGCTTCTTCCTGCGGATCCTGTTCTGGTTCGCGAAGTGGTCGCTGCACCTGGAGATCGAGGTGGTCGGCACCGACCCGGACACCGCCCAGCCGGGCCGTCCGGAGATCGTGGCGAGCCGGCACGCCGGGCCGGGTGACTCGTTCACCCTGATCCACGGGCTGGTCAACTGGTTCGACCGGGAGCCGCGGATCGTGCTGAAGGCCGCGCTGCAGTGGGATCCGGCGGTGGACGTGCTGCTCAACCGGCTGCCCAACCGGTTCATCTCACCGGGCCGGACCGGGTCCGCGTCCCTGGAGGAGCAGATCGGCGATCTGGCCACCGGGCTGGACGAGAACGACGCCTTCGTGATCTTCCCGGAGGGCGGCAACTTCACCCCGCGCCGCAAGGTCAACGCCATCGCCCGGCTGCGGGCCCGGGGCCTGCACGACATGGCCGGGCGGGCCGAGCAGATGCGCAACCTGCTGCCGCCGAAACCGGGTGGGCTGCTGGCCGCGATCGAGGCCGCGCCGGACGCCGGGGTCATCTTCGTGGCGCACACCGGTCTGGACCGGATGCTCACCGTCTCGGACGTCTGGCGCGAGCTGCCGATGGACAAGAAGCTGGTGATGCGGTTCTGGAGTGTGCCTCCGGAGGAGGTGCCGGCCGGCGAGCAGGAGCGGATCGACTGGCTCTACGACTGGTGGGCCCGGATCGACGCCTGGATCGACGAGCACCGGCCGGCACCGCGGCCACTATGGACACCCCGGAGGTCCGGGGATCAGGCGCCGCCGAGGGCCTGATAGACGTCGGCCGGGGCCTCGATCACCTGGTCGGCCGGCGGCTGCTCGGCGGTCACCGGCTCGCCGTACCCGGTGTAGAGGGCCTCGATCGGCGCGGTCTGCTTGCCGTCCACCGCGGGGAGCTGGATGGTCAGCACCGACAGCCGGCCCTGGTCGTCGAGGCCGGCGGTGAACGGGACGTGCTGGGCGTCCGCGCCGTACCCGTCCATGGTCACCTTGTCGATCCCGGCGAGCCCGGCGGCCTTGGTCAGGTCGAGGGTGCCGGCGTACTCACGCGAGCCGGTCGACCGTACGTCGGTGGTGGAACCGAGCAGGTTGGCGGTGTTCACCGGGTCGATCTGGCCGGGGCGCAGGCCGACGTTCGCCCCCTCGGGAAGCCGTGCCATGTCCAGGTGGGTCCAGGTGTTCTCCTTGGTGACGCCGGGGATCTGCGCGTACAGATCCTGGCCCAGCAGCAGCGACTTGACCTTGAGCTGCGTGTTGGTGCCGGTGGCGGTCAGTTCCGCGTTGCCCTTGCCGCCTGGCGCGTCGATCGCCGCGACCAGGTTGAACCCGGAGCCCGCGGTCACCGTGGTGCGGAAGCTGGTGGTGCCGAGGGCGGCGGTGGCCTGGCCGAGCGCCGTGGTGGCGGCCGGGTCGGCCACCGACGAGGCCGACGGCGCGGCGGTCGCGGGCGCGGAGGCGGTGGTGGTGGGCTCGGTGGTCGCCGATCCACTCGTGCTGCTGCAGCCGGCCAGCGCCATCGCGGCGGCTACGGCGAGTACTGGTGCCCGCATGATCGTCCTTCCTGAGATGCCGGTCTATCCGGTCAATGCCCGATCGGGCGTGTCAGCAAACGGACACGTAGGGTTAAACGGGCATGCGCGGGCGGCCCCCTTTTCAAAACTGATCACGCGCGGGGCATGATGGTCCGGAGCGTCAGCACGCGCACGTACAGGGGGTGGACTCGTGAGATTCGAGGTCAGCAAGGTCCTCGATGCCATCGAGACCCGGCTCACCACCGACCCGGCACTCGCCCGGGCCGTGGTCGATCTGGCGGAGGTCGTGCGCTACGCCGACCTGGACGGTGGCCGGCCGGCCAGCCTGGTCCGACTCGGGCTCCTGGTCGACGCCCTCGGGCGCTACATGTCCGAGGAGAACGTCCCGGTCTACGCCGTGGTGCCCCGGGACCTGCTCTCCGACACCGATCTGACCTCCAACGAGCGGATGGTGGTGCGCCGCTGGGCCGACGACGGCAAGGTCGAGGTCGTCCCGTCGGTCGACGACCGCCCGCTGGAGGTGGCCGAGATGCTCGGCCTGCCGGTGCTCACCCGGGACCGGGAGGACCGCTTCCGCGGTCAGCGGCCGTGGGTGGCCGAGCCCGGCCGGCTGCTCGCGCTGGTGTCCAGCCAGGGCGGCCCGACGCTGGTGGCCCGGGTCGGCCGCGGTGAGGTGGTGCCGCCCGCGCCGCGCTCCCCGCTCGGCGACCGGCTGCTCGCCCGGGTCTGGCGCTGCCCGTCGATGAGCTGCAACGTCTACGGCGACGGCGGTGACGCGGACAGCCCGTTCGCCGACATGCGCACCTACACCAGCCCGGTCTCCCAGCCGCCGCCGACGCTGCGCTCCGGGGTGCCGACCTGTCCCCGGCACGGCGACCGGCTCCGTGACGTCGGGCCCCGCCCGGCCACCGAGGTCTTCTCGGTGCGCATCGACGGCGTGATCCGTCAGCGGTTCGTGGTCTCCGAGGACCGGGCCGTGGTGATCGGCCGGGCACCGGAGGGCGGCGCCGGGGTGATGCTCGGTCAGTGGCTGACCGAGGAGGCCCGCAAGTGGATCAGCCGTGGGCATGTCCGGCTGACGCTGCGCAACGGCGAGGTCACCGTCACCGACATCAGCATGAACGGTTCGGGTGTCCGGCCCAACGGCTCGATGGACGACAGCGTGCGGATCACGCTGCGCCGGGACGAGAGCCGGCCGGTCAACCTGGACGACATCGTCGAGTTGTACTCCGAGGTGCTCGTGGGCCGGTCCCGGCTCTGGGCCAGCGGTGGGCTGACCCAGCCGGAGTCGGTGATGGGCGAGGCCCCGACCATGGCGTTCCGGCCGGTCGGCAGATAACGCGAGGTCGGAGTCCCGCTCCGCTCAGCCCTTCAGGATCGCCGTGAGGTGGGAGATCGCCAGGTCGATCTCCTCCTCGGTGACCACCAGCGGCGGCGCCAGCCGGATGGTCGACCCGTGGGTGTCCTTGGCCAGCACACCCCGCTCGGCGAGACGCTCACAGGCCTGCCGCCCGGTCATCAGCGCCGGGTCGATGTCCACCCCGGCCCACAGCCCGCGCCCGCGGACCGCCAGCACACCCCGCCCGATCAGCGCCGCCAGCCCGGTGTGCAGCCGCTCGCCGAGCCGGGCCGACCGCTCCTGGAACTCGCCGCCGGCCAGCAGCGCCACCACCTCGGCGCCGACCGCGCAGGCCAGCGGGTTGCCGCCGAAGGTGGAGCCGTGCTCGCCGGGCTTGAGCACCCCGAGCACGTCCCGGTCGGCGGCCACCGCGGAGACCGGGACGATCCCGCCGCCCAGGGCCTTGCCGAGCACATACATGTCCGGGACGACATCCTCGTGCTCGATCGCGAAGGTCTTCCCGGTGCGGCCCAGACCGGACTGGATCTCGTCCGCGATCAGCAGCACGTTCTCCGCGGTGCACAGCTCACGCATGCCGGCGAAGAATCCGGCCGGCGGCACCAGCACCCCGGCCTCGCCCTGGATCGGCTCCATCAGCACGGCCACCGTGTTCGGGGTGATCGCGGCCCGCACCGCGTCCAGATCGCCGTACGGCACCACCACGAACCCCGGCGTGTACGGCCCGAAGTCGGCCCGCGCGTCCGGGTCGGTGGAGAAGCTGACGATGGTGGTGGTCCGGCCGTGGAAGTTGTCCGCCGCCACGATGATCTCGGCGCGCTCGGCGGCCACTCCCTTGACCCGGTAACCCCACTTGCGGGCCACCTTGATCGCGGTCTCCACCGCCTCGGCGCCGGTGTTCATCGGCAGCACCAGGTCCTTGCCGCTCAGTTCGGCGAGGCCGCGGCAGAACTCGGCGAACCGGTCGTGCACGAACGCCCGGCTGGTCAGGGTGACCCGGTCGAGCTGGGCGTGGGCGGCGGCGATCAGCCCGGGGTGCCGGTGCCCGAAGTTGAGAGCCGAGTACCCGGCGAGGAAGTCCAGGTAGCGGCGGCCGTCGACGTCGGTCACCCAGGCGCCGTCGGCCTCGGCGACCACCACCGGCAGCGGGTGGTAGTTGTGGGCGGTCCAGCGCTCGGCGTCCGCGAGGGCCTCGGTGGTGCGGAATTCCACGGTCGTCACGAGCTGTGCTCCTTTGCCATGCGCTTGCGGCCCTCGCCGACCGGATCGTCCGCCGGGGGCCGTACCTCCAACGTGCAGCACTTCGGGCCCCCACCGGCTTTGCGCAGCTCGGACAGGTCGACGCCGATGGTGTTGAAGCCGGCCGCCCGGATGGCGCCGGTCAGTGCGGTGGCCTGGGACGGCAGGACCACGGTCTCGCCGTCGCTGACCGCGTTCAGGCCCAGCACCGCGGCGTCCGCCGGGGTCGCGATGATCGCGTCCGGGAAGAGCTGCCGGAGCACCGCCCGCGAACCCGGGGAGAAGGCCTCCGGCAGGTACGCCACGGTGCGCTCGTTCAGCACGCAGAGCGCGGTGTCCAGGTGGTAGTAGGCCGGGTCGACCAGCTGCAGGGTGATCACCGGGCGCTCCAGGAACTCCTGGGTCTCGGCGTGTGAGGCGTGCGCGGTCCGGAATCCGGTGCCGGCCAGCAGCACGTCCCCGGCGAGCAGGATGTCGCCCTCGCCCTCGTTGGTGTGCTTGGGCTCGCGGACCTCGAAGCCGCGCTCCCGGAACCAGGAGGCGTACGCCGGGGCCTCGTCGGCCCGCTCGGCGTCGCGGAACTGCACACCCAGCACCCGCCCGCCGACCACGGTGCCACCGTTGGCGGCGAACACCATGTCGGGCAGTCCGGGCAGCGGTTCGATCAGGTCGACGGTGTGACCGAGGCCGAGGAAGGTCTCCCGCAGGGTCTCCCACTGGTGGACGGCCAGGGCGTTGTCGTACGGCGCCGTCGGGTCCATCCACGGGTTGATCCGGTATGTCACGGCGAAGTGGGTGGGCCGGCACATCAGGTAGCGGCGCTTGTCGCTCATGAACAGAAACGGTATGCGTCCGGGGGCCGCCGACGCCCTGGATCATCCATGCGTGCGGCGGTCGATCGTTGCGTGATCCCGATGGGTGGCGGCGATTCATTGCAAAGGCCCCGGCGGGGAGGTGAACCACCACCCATGCCGGGGCCTCAACGAATCCGGCGAACCGCCGGAGCGAGGTCGGGGCGGGACCGCCGGTCGGGCTGTCCCGGTTCCGCTGATCTGTCTGATACCCGTCAGATCCGGTCCACAAACTGTGCGTCGAGCCACATTCGGAATTCCGGAATCGTCTGCACGTCGGTGCCCAGCCACCAGAGCTGACCGGTCAGCCCCAGCACCCCGACGACCAGGGCGGCGATCGACAGCAGCACACCGAGCAGTGCGCTGCCCTTGCCGGCGACATGCCGCTTGCGGGTCCCGAAGACACCGGCCAGCGAGAACACCAGGGCGAGGCCGGCCACCCCGACGCCGTAGCCGAGGAGCGGGCCGGAAAGCACCAGCAGCGCCCCGGCGACCGCCAGGATCAGGCCCAGGGTGGCGGCGAAGCTGGTGCGGGCCTTGGGGCCGGCCGGTGGGGCGGGCCGCGCGGGCGGGGCCGGCGGATCCGAGATGGCGCGGGCGCGCTCGGTCTCGGTCGTGGTGGGTGCCGGGCGGACCGGCGGAAGCGTGGCGGTGGTGGGTTCGTCCCGGCGAGGGGCCACCGGCGTGCGCTCGGTGTCCGCTTCGTCGACGGTGGACTGTCGAGGGAAGGTGGGAAGCCTCACGTCAAGTACCTCCATGGGCGGGGTGTTGACGTGCTTCCATACCCGCCCGGCCCGGAAACGACACGGGCGGGCCACCCCTGAGGGGTGAGCCCGCCGTGGCGTGTGGCTCAGACCAGCGGAGACGCGCTGGCGACGTCGGCCGCCTTGGTGATCACGTGGTCGACGAGGCCGTACTCCTTGGCCTCGGTCGCGGTGAACCAGCGGTCCCGGTCGGAGTCGCGCTCGATCTCCTCCGGGGTGTGGCCGGTGTGGAACGCGATCCGCTCGTTCATCACCTGCTTGATGTGCAGCATGCTCTCGGCCTGGATGGCGATGTCGGCCGCGGTGCCGCCGATGCCGCCGGAGAGCTGGTGCATCATCACCCGGGCGTGGGGCAGCGCGTAACGCTTGCCCGGAGTGCCGGCGCAGAGCAGGAACTGCCCCATCGAGGCGGCCATGCCCATCGCGATGGTGGCCACGTCGTTCTTGATGTACTGCATCGTGTCGTAGACGGCCATGCCGGCACTGATCGAGCCGCCGGGTGAGTTGATGTAGAGCGCGATGTCACGCTCGGCGTCCTCGGAGGCGAGCAGGAGCATCTGCGCGCAGATCCGGTTGGTCACCTCGTCGTTGACCTCGCTGCCGAGGAAGATGATCCGTTCCCGGAGCAGTCTTTCGAAGACCTGGTCGTCGAAGGACGCTCCACCACCACGCATAGTCGTCTCAAGGCTCATGTCCCCACTTTCCCGCAGTGGATGGCCGGATCCCAGTGATTCGCCTGAGGGGCGAATCCGCTCACGGCATAATGCCCGGCTACCTTTGGTGCCGTGCCGGAGGGACATACCATTCACCGCCTCGCCGCCCGCCACCGTGAGCTGTTCGCCGGGCGGCCGGCCCGGGTGAGCAGCCCGCAGGGACGGTTCGCGGCGGGCGCCGCACTCATCGACGGGCGCGTGCTGCGCGACACCGAGGCGGTGGGCAAGCATCTGCTGCACCACTTCGAGGACGACCGCACCCTGCACGTGCATCTCGGGCTCTACGGCAAGTTCGCCGACGGGGTGCTGCCGGCCCCCGCGCCGGTGGGTCAGGTCCGTCTGGCGATGACCGGTTCGGATCACTGGCTGGAGCTGCGCGGGCCGACCGCCTGCGAGATCCTCGAACCGGCCGGGGTGGACCTCCTGCGGGCCCGGCTCGGCGCCGACCCGCTCCGCGACGACGCCGACCCGGCGGCCGCGTTCGCCCGGGTCCGGGCCAGCACCAAACCGCTGGCCGCGCTGCTGATGGACCAGTCGGTGGTGGCCGGCTGCGGTCTGATCTACGCCAACGAGGTGCTGTTCCGGGCCGGGCTGTCCCCGCAGACGCCGGGCACCGCGATCGACGCGGCCCGCTGGACGGCGATCTGGGACGACCTGCGGGCGCTGATGAAGGAGGGCGTGCTGCGCGGCCGGATCGACACCGTGCACACCGAGCACACCCCGGAGGCGATGCGCCGGGCGCCGCGGGTGGACCGGCACGGCGGCGAGGTGTATGTCTACCGCCGCCCCGGTCAGCCCTGCCTGGTCTGCGGGACCCCGATCGCCCGGGGCCCGATGGCCGGCCGCAACCTCTACTGGTGCCCGTCCTGCCAGCCGCCGCCGGTCACGCCGTCCCGGAGGCGCTCGGCGTAGCGGACGGCGCCTCGGACGGGGTGGCCGGCCCGGTCGGCGCCGACTCGGACGGCTCCGGGCCCGGGGTGGTCTCCTGGCCGGGCACGCCGACCTCGAAGTTCTCCACCAGCCACGGGAGCAGCTGCGCGTACGCCTTGGTGGTGTCCGGCTGGTTGAAGTCGTGCGACAGCACGATCGCGCCCGGCCGGGTCTCCTTGCGCACCTGGTTCACGATCCGCTTGATGTGCTGCTCGGACGACTCGCCCTCGAGGTGCTCCCAGTCGCGCGGGTCCACCTCCCAGTAGAGGGAGGTCATGCCGTCGCCGTACGCGGTCTTCACCAGCCGGTCGGTGAAGTTGCCGCCGGGGGCCCGGAAGTACGGGATCGCGACGTCCGGCACCGCCGCGCGGATGGCGGCGTTCGTCCGCTGCAGATCATCGAGGATCTGGTCCTTCTTCTTCTTGCCGATCTTCAGGTCGTGGCTCCACGTGTGGTTGCACAGCGTGTGGCCCTCCTCGGCGATCCGGCGGACCAGGTCCGGGTGCCGGCGGGCCTGCGTGCCGACCAGGCAGAAGACCGCCTTGACCTGGTGCTTCTCCAGCAGGTCAAGGACCTTCGGGGTCTCGTTGGGGTCCGGCCCGTCGTCGAAGCTGAGCATGACGGTCTTGGACCCGGTGGTGCGCAGCGAGTTGAACGGCCCGTCGCCGACCGGGACGACGGACTGTTCGGCCTTCTCCTCGGTGCGTTCGGGGGTGGGGGTGGCGGCCGGCTTCTCCGGCTCGGCCGGGGCGGGGCCGGTCACGGCGGGCAGCGCTTTCACCGGATCCGGCTCGGACTCGCGCTGCGGCTGCTCGGGCTTCTTCTTCTCCGGCTTGCTGATCACGCCGACGGCTTCCGCGGCGGCGGTCATCACGCTGCTGCTCTCCTCGCCGCCCCGGGGGATCGGCACGGCGGTGAGCAGCAGGCCGACCGCGACCAGCCCGGCGAGCGCGAGCTGCGGGCGGCGCTTGGCGGCCCGCATCCAGCCACCCGCGTTCGGGTCCGCCGGGGCTCGGTGGGCGCCACCCGAGGTCCGCGGCAGGGGCACGCCGCCCCGGGGACGCTCCAGGGTGTGCCGGCCGGTGTTGCCGCGCGAGCGCGACGACGACGGCAGTGAGCGGGTCGATCCGTAGGAGGCGCCCTCGGCGCCGGCCCGGTGCCGGGGCGCCGGGACGGTCGCGCCGGAGGGGTCCACAAAGGCGGTGCGCAGGCCGGAGATCCGGACGGTCTGATCGGTGCTCCGATGCCGCCCGCCGCCCGGGCTGTCGTCACGAGACGTCGGCGCTGGTGAGAGCGGGGCGTTCGGCGGCATTCGTCATGACTACCGTGTTACAAGATCAAGCGCGATACCAGATCCGTCACCATCACATCGCCGACCGTGATATTCACAGCTCATCTCATATGGCTACGCAACGCAACATTCGTCAGGACGGCGCCGATTCGTCCTCTCGGCGTTCCGGATCAAGGATAAGTGTGTGCTTATCCTCACTTCTGGTGGCCCGGGCCAGCCAGTCGACCAGGTCGCCGACCGAGGCGCCGCGGGCCAGGAGCGCCCGCTGCCGGGCCGCACCGGTGCCGTCCTCGCGCAGCCGTCCCATCAGGTCGCTGACCCGCTCCAGGTCGCCGTGCCGCTCCAGTTCCGGGCGTACGTAGTCGAAGAGCTGGCGCAGCAGTCGCCAGGCCGGCCGCGGCTGGCGGGTGGCCATGTCGATGTTCAGCCCCTCCAGGCCGTCGTGCGCGGCCCGCCAGTGCGCCGCCATCAGCAGCGGATGGGCCACGTCCGGTGCCGGTGTGCCGGCCCGGACCTCCCGGACCAGGGTGGCGACCAGGCCCCGGGTCAGTGCGGCGAGCAGCACCGCGTCGTCGGCGGTGGGCATCACGTCGCCCATCCGGATCTCGACGGTCGGATAGCTCGCGGAGAGCCGGGCGTACCAGTAGAGCATCCCCTCGTCGAGCATCGCGCCGCTCGCCTCCAGGTCGGACACGAGCGTCAGGTAGTGCTCGTGGGACCGCAGGTAGGGGGTGGGGCCGACGGTGGGCCAGCGCTCCCACATCATCGAGCGCCAGCTGGCGTACCCGGTGTCGCGCCCGCCGAACATCGGCGAGTTGGCGGTGGCCGCCTGCAGCACCGGCAGCCAGGGGCGCAGGTGGTTGAGCACCTGCACGCCGGTCTCCGGGTCCGGGATGCTCACGTGCACGTGGGTGCCGCACATGCCGGGGCCGGGGGAGAGGTCGCCGAAGTGCTCGCGCATCCGGTGGTAGCGCTCCTTGTCGACGAGCCGCGCGTTGGGGCCGGCCGCCGGTCCGGTGCCGACCGCGAGGAGCCGGGCGCCGGCCCGTTCGGCGGCCGCCGCCACGCCGGAACGCAGCTGTCGCAGTGCCGTGCCGAGTTCGCCCAGGTCCAGCTGGGGTGGGCTGGCCACCTCGATCTGGCTGCGGTAGTACTCGTGCTGCACGACGTCGCGCAGGTCGGCGGGCAGTTCGGCGAAGACCTCCTCGACCAGCTCGGCCGCGCGTGGCTCCACCGCGTCGACGAGGAGGTACTCCTCTTCGACGCCGAGGGTGTGCAGGTCATCTCGTTCGGCCCTGGCGGCGAGCTCCGGGGAGATCGCCGTGCCCTCGGTCGCGGTTCCCATGGGCACCGGGATACCCGGACCGATCTGCACGGAAACTATCGACAAAGTTCCATATTGACAACCTTTGGAAACAAGCGTGCAATCTGCTGAGAGCGCTCTCTCGACCGATGGAAAGGTGCGATTCGATGAGACGAAGACTCCTCACCATGGCGAGCGCCCTGCTCGTCACCGGCCTGCTCGTGGCACCGGCCGAGGCCGCCGTGCCGCCCCCGCCCAGCGGTATGACGCTGGTCTTCAGCGACGATTTCACCGGTGCCGCGGGCACCGGCCTCAACCGCTCGAACTGGTTCTACGCCACCGGCACCGGCTATCCCGGCGGCGCGGCGAACTGGGGCACCGGCGAGATCGAGACGATGACCGACTCGACCGCCAACGTCTACCAGGACGGCGCCGGCAACCTGGTGATCAAACCGATCCGTGACTCGTCCGGCCGATGGACCTCCGGCCGGGTGGAGACCCAGCGCACCGACTTCACCGCCCCGGCCGGCGGGAAGATGCGCATCGAAGGCCGGATCCAGCAGCCCAACGTCACCGGGGCGGCGGCGGCCGGCTACTGGCCGGCGTTCTGGGCGCTCGGCGACGCGGCCCGCCCGGTCGGCGCCACCAACTGGCCGAGCATCGGCGAACTGGACATCCTGGAGAACATCAACGGCCGGTCCAGCGTCTTCGCCGCCCTGCACTGCGGCACCAACCCGGGCGGGCCGTGCAACGAGACCACCGGCCTGACCAGCGGGGAACGGGCCTGCAACGGCTGCCTGACCAGCTTCCACACGTACGCGATCGAACACGACCGCAGCACCTCGCCGGAACAGTTGCGGTGGTATCTGGACGGGGTCAACTACTTCACCCTGAACTCCACCGCGGTCGACGCCACCACCTGGAACAACGCCACCCACCACGGGTTCTTCGTGATCCTCAACGTGGCGATGGGCGGGGGCTTCCCGGCGGCGTTCGGCGGCGGCCCGACCGCGGCCACCCAGTCCGGCGTGCCGATGCTCGTCGACTACGTGGCGGTCTATCAGAGCAGCGGATCGACCACTCCGGCCGGCCGGGACGCGTACTCCCGGATCGAGGCGGAGTCGGCCGACTCCTCCGCCGGAGTGCGGGTGGAGACCTGCTCCGAGGGCGGGCAGAACGTGTCGTACGTGGCGAACGGCGACTGGCTGCAGTTCAGCAACGTCGATTTCGGTACGGGCGGGGTCAAGGACTTCGTCGGCCGGGTCGCGTCCGGCGCCGGCACCGCGATCAGCGGCCTGGTCGAGGTGCGCCTGGACAGCCGGAGCAACCCGCCGATCGGATCGTTCGCGCTGGCCGGCACCGGCGGCTGGCAGAACTGGCAGTCGATCCCGGCCAACGTGTCGGCGGTGACCGGGAAGCACACCGTCCATCTCACCTTCACCAGCGGGCAGCCGGCCGACTTCGTCAACGTGAACTGGATCCAGTTCCGGAAGTAGACCGCTGCCGCCGCTTGCGCACCTTCTTCACCACCCACGAGCCGATGGCGATCGCGAAGAACGCCCAGATCGCGTAGTCGAACCACTGCGCGTACCGCTCCACGTCCTCCCAACGGGACCCGAGCCCGTAGCCGGCGCCGACGAACAGCGCGTTCCACACCCCGCTGCCGATCGTGGTGAACAGGATGAACTGGCCCATCGGCATGTGGTTGGCGCCGGCCGGGATGGAGACCAGGCTGCGCACCACCGGGGCGCAGCGGCCGAAGAGCACGGCCGCCTTCTCGTGCTTCTCGAACCAGCGGTCCGCCTGGTTCAGATCGTCCGAGTCGACCAGCGGGATCCGGTCCAGCCAGTGCTTGAGCCGCTCCTCACCGAGGGTGCGGCCGAGCCAGTAGAGCGCCACCGCGCCGCCCAGCGCGCCGAGTGTCGCGGTGAACCAGACCAGGATCAGGTTGACCCGGCCCTCACTGGCCAGGAAACCGGCCATGGACAGGACGATCTCACTGGGGATCGGCGGGATCAGGTTCTCCAGGGCCACCAGCAGCCCGACGCCGATCTCGCCCAGAGACTCGATCACCGAGGCGATCCATCCGGTCAGTCCGCCCGCGGTCATCAGCCGTCCCCTCCCAGTCCGTCCGATCCTCATACCCCGCAGCGGCCGGTTGAATCTCCACGTGGCCGTATATACCTGTCATCGGTATATTCCACCGTCATGAGTGAGAGTTCGATGCGGGAGCCCACGTTCCTGGTGCTCACCGCCCTGGCCGAGGAGCCCCGGCACGGGTACGCGGTGATCGAGGACGTGGCCGCGATGACCTCGGGGCGGGTGCGCCTGCGGGCCGGCACCCTCTACGCGGCGCTCGACCGGCTGCGCGGGGAGGGTCTGATCGAGGTCGACCGCGAGGAGGTCGTGCAGTCCCGGCTGCGGCGCTACTACCGGCTGACGGGGGCCGGCGAGCAGAGCCTGGCCACCGAGACCGCACGTCTGCGCGCGCAGGCCGCCATCGCCGAGCAGCGGCTGCGCGCCCGCCGGCCCGAGCCGGGAGGTTCGCCCGCATGACCGTTCTGGAGACGCGCTACCGCAGGCTGCTACGGATCTATCCGGCCGGGCACCGGGCCGACTACGAGGAGGAGATGGTCGCTGTGCTGGTGCTCACCCCTCTTGCCGTCTTCGCGATCGGTGTCGTGGTGCTGACGGCGGTGGAGAGTTTCGCCGCGCGGAGTGCCGGTCATCTAAGGGCGCATGAGTGACCGCTGGTATTCCAAGGCCGTCGTCTATTGCCTCGACATCGACACGTTCGCCGATTCCGACGGTGACGGCTGCGGAGACATCCGCGGTCTGATCGGCCGTCTGGACTACCTGTCCCGGCTGGGGATCAACTGTCTGTGGCTGAACCCGATCCACCCGTCGCCGGGCAAGGACGACGGCTACGACGTCTCCGACTTCTACAACGTGGACCCGCGGTTCGGCAGCCTGGGCGACTTCGCCGAGCTGGTGCACCAGGCCGCCAACCGGGGCATCAAGGTGATCATCGATCTGGTGGTCAACCACACGTCCGACCAGCATCCGTGGTTCCAGGCGGCCCGGTCGTCGCCGGACTCGCCGTACCGCGATTGGTATGTCTGGAGCGACACCGAACCGGCGGACCGCAACCAGGGCATGGTCTTCCCCGGCGAGCAGAACGAGACCTGGACCTACGACCGGACCGCGAAGTCGTGGTTCTACCACCGCTTCTACAAGTTCCAGCCGGATCTGAACATCGAGAACCCGGCGGTTCGGGAGGAGATCAAGAAGATCTGCTCGTTCTGGCTGCAGCTCGGGGTGGCCGGGTTCCGGATGGACGCGGTGCCGTTCATCATCGAGCGGACCGAGCCGGGCAACCCGTCGTCGCCGATGGACTTCGACTTCCTCAGCGAGCTGCGCCAGCACGTGCAGTGGCGTAAGGGCGACGCGGTCCTGCTGGCCGAGGCCAACGTGGAGCCGGATTCGCTGCCCCGCTTCTTCGGTGACGAGGGCGGATCGAGCAACCGGATCCACATGCTGTTCGACTTCATGCTCAACGCCAAGCTGGTGCTGGCTCTGGCCCGCGAGGACGCCGAGTCGATCATCGACGCGCTGCGGGACACCCCGAAGCTGCCGGACGGCGGTCAGTGGGCCACCTTCCTGCGCAACCACGACGAGATCGACCTGTCCCGGCTGACCGCCGAGCAGCGCAAGGACGTGGTGGAGAAGTTCGGGCCGGAGGAGACCATGCAGTTGTACGGCCGGGGCATCCGCCGCCGGCTGGCCCCGATGCTCGGCAACGACCGGCGGCACCTGGAACTGGCCTACGCGCTCCAGTTCAGCCTGCGGGGCACCCCCGTGCTGCGGTACGGCGAGGAGATCGGGATGGGGGAGGACCTGTCCCAGGACGGGCGCTACGCCATCCGGACCCCGATGCAGTGGTCCGACCGGCCGAACGGCGGTTTCTCCGACGCCGAGCCGAAGGACCTGCTCCGGCCGGTGATCACCGGCGGTGAGTACGGCTACGAGACGCTCAACGCGACCCGTCAGCGGCACGACCCGAACTCGCTGTACACCTGGTTCGAGCGGATGATCCGTACCCTCCGGGAGGCTCCGGAGATCGGCGCCGGCAGCTGCACCCACGTCGACGTCCCGGCACCCCGGGGCCTCCTGGTGCACCGGGCCGACGCCGACACCGGGACCATGCTGTTCGTGCACAATCTGAGCACCGAGCCCGGCGAGGTGGATTTGAGCGATCTGGCCGCCGAGGCGGACTACCCGAACGACGTGCTGGCCGACCAGGAGTACCCGGAGCTGGGCGATTTCAGCAAGATTCGGGTGGAGGGCCACGGGTATCGCTGGATCCGGATGCGCAGAACCGCCTGATGACGATTAGCATCGGCCTCCGGTAGGGATCACCGCTGCTGGAGGCCGATATGTCGCAGTCCGTACCCCGTGTCGCCATCGTGACCGGAGCCGCCCGTGGCATCGGCGCGGCGATCGCCCGGAAACTGGCCGCCGACGGTCTGGCCGTCGCGGTCGTCGACCTGGACGAGGAATCCGGCGCCGAGACGGTCGCGGCGATCACCGGCGACGGTGGCCGGGCGATCGCCATCGGCGCGGACGTGGCCGACTCCGATCAGGTGGCGGCGGCCGTCGAACGGACCGTCACCGATCTGGGCGCCCCGTCCGTGCTGGTCAACAACGCCGGGGTGCTGCGGGACAACCTGCTCTTCAAGATGTCCGAGGACGATTGGGACACGGTGCTGGCGGTGCACCTGCGCGGTGCCTTCCTGTTCAGCCGGGCGGTGCAGAAACACATGGTCGACGCCGGGTACGGCCGGATCGTCAGCCTGTCCAGCACGTCCGCTCTGGGCAACCGGGGCCAGGCCAACTACGCCGCCGCCAAGGCCGGTCTGCAGGGCTTCACCAAGACGCTCGCCATCGAGTTGGGCAAGTTCGGCATCACCGCGAACGCGGTCGCGCCCGGCTTCATCGTGACCGATATGACGAGGGCGACGGCGGCCCGGATCGGCGTAGACTTCGCCGACTTCGAGAAGGCCGCCGTGAGTCAGATTCCGGTCGGGCGAGCGGGCCGTCCCGAGGATGTGGCCAACACCGTGTCGTTCCTGGTCAGTGAGGGCGCGGGATTTGTGACGGGCCAGGTGGTCTACGTGGCCGGCGGACCCCAGGACTGACCGGTCAAGGTTGCTGGCAACTTGCTGAGAAGAGTTACAAAGTAATCATGAACCGACGCATGACATCCCGGACCGTGTCGCTGACCAGCACCTTCCTCCTGCTGGCCGCGGGGGGTACGGCCGCGTGCGACAACGACGAGTACACCGATGAGGGTTTCTACTGCGCCGACGCCAACGGCGTGATCGTCGACGAGGACTACTGCGACGACGACAACGACGGTGGTGGCGGTGGCGGCGGCGGGTTCTTCATCTGGCACTCGTCGGGCTACCGGTCCGGTTACCCGGTGGGATCCAAGCTGCCGGCCGGCGGGAGCAAGTTCGCGTACAACGACAAGGTCTCCCGGTCCAAGTTCGGCCTCCCGTCCAGTGGGAAGATCAGTAACGGCACGGTCAAGACCAGCGTCGTCGGCAAGGGCGGCGGCGGTTACTCCAGCAAGTCCGGTTCGTAAGGGGTTTCAACGGGATGCGGCGGATTCCTCACGGACCGGTTCGCGACGGCTGGAAGTTGACGAACTACAGCCTCGGTCTGACGTACAACGACGACGTCCTGCCGGACGGGACGACGTACTCGTACTGGCACGAGGGCCCGTTCTACGACTTCACCGCGGCCGAGATCGAAGAGCTGGAGACGGCCACCACGACGCTCTACGCGATGTGCATGGAGGCCGGCGACTGGATGGTCCAGCAGTGCCCGAGGCGTACCGTCGACGGCCGTAAGAAGGGCTTCTTCAGCTCGGTCTGCAACGCCGAGACCTGTTTCCTGAGCAGGATCGGCATCCCCGAGTACACCCACGAGCAGATCATCCGGACCTGGTTCGACGGCGACGCGGAGACGTGGACGCACTACGACAAGGACCCGGACATGCGCCTGCCGATGCAGACGCCGGACTACTCGCCGACCGTCTACGGGCGTTTCGATCTCTGGTACAACGGGGCCGGCAGCGTTCCCCGGCTGCTGGAGTTCAACGCGCAGACGCCCACCTCACTGATCGAGGCCGCGGTCATCCAGTGGCACTGGATGGACCAGACCGGCGTCACCAAGCACGAGTGGCGGCAGTGGAACTCGATCCACGAGCGCCTGGTCGGCTGGGAGGCCACCCCCGGCGAACCGGGCGACGCGGGCGCCTGGCGGCGCAACATCGACAAGTTGCGCGAGGCCCGGACCTGGCTGCCGGCCAAACCCAAGATCTTCTTCGCGTACGAGACCGCGGAGACCTCCGGCGAGGACCGGATGAACGTCGCCTACCTGATGGCCACCGCGGAGGAGGCGGGGTACCCGGTCGAGCTGATCGCGATGAGCCAGATCGGCTGGGACGTGGCCGGTGACCGGGTGCTGTTCGTGCCCGCGCCCGGCCAGGAGCACAAGGCCGAGCCGATCGACGTGATCTTCATGCTCTACCCGTGGGAGTGGTTCTGGCACGAGGAGGGCGGCAAGGCCTTCTTCCGGAACATGGCCGACCCGGAGAAGCGCGGGACGGTGTGGATCGAGCCGCCCTACAAGGCCGCGCTACTCGGCAACAAGGCGCTGCTGCCGGTGCTGTGGAAGCTCTTCGGCAATGATCCGGAACGGTCGAAGTACCTGCTGCCGTCGTACTTCGCGGAGTCGTCCAAGGCGGCCACTCTCACGTCGTACGCCAAAAAGCCGGTGTGGGGTCGGGAAGGTGGATCGGTGACCCTGGTCCGGGACGGCGAGCAGATCACCTCGTCCCCGTCGGAGTACGGCGCGGACGGCCGCTACGTCGTCCAGGAGCTGTGCGAACTGCCCGCCTTCGAGGGGCTGGAGGGCACCGTGCACCCGGTGATCGGCGCCTGGCTGATCGACGGTGAACCGGCCGGCATGGGCATCCGCGAAGGCCTCGGCACCGCCGGCCTGGTCACCAACAACTCGTGCAACTTCGTGCCGCACGCCATCGAGTCGAGCCTCTAAGCCGGCCGGTGGCGCCAGATCCACCACAGGCCGACGAACGGCAGCACCAGGGGGACGTAGCCGTACCCGCTGCCGAAGTTCGACCACACGGTGGCATCCGGGAAGTCCACGCCGTCCACCACGGTCAGCGTGCCGACCGCCAGCACGCCGACCAGCTCGATGGTGCAGCTGACCAGGGCGATCATCCGGCCGCCGGCGCCGCCCCGGGCCAGGCCCACGGTGGCCGCGACGTAGACCAGGCCGGCGAACGCGGACAGCAGGTAGGCCAGCGGCGCCTCGGCGAAGTGTGTGGTGATCTGGACCAGGGCGCGGGCGCTCGCGGAGAGCGCGAACACGCCGTAGACGAGCAGCAGCACCCGGCCCGGCCCGGAGGCGAGCGCGGCGTCCCGCGGGCGGGTGGTCACTTCAGCGGGCTCAGACACCGGTCACCGACGCGATCTGCTGCAGCCGCAGCACTAGGACGGGCAGGATCAGACAGCCGAGGCCGAGGCAGAGGCTGCCCCAGCGGGTCGGTTCCATCACCGCGAGGTACACCGCGGTGGGGACGAACGCGACTGTCGTGATCAGGTAGCCGGCGAAGGTGGCCACATCGGCCGGCGGGTTGTCGCCGAGCAGGCCGAAGACCGCCAGCAGCACCAGGACCGCGGTCAGGACGGTCAGCACTCCGGCGGCGATCAGATCCGGCCGGGACGGGGCCCGGTCGAGCGCCGAACGAGCCAGATACCACACCGCCAGGACGAGCGCGACGACGATAGTCGCCGACGACAGGGGACCGTTCACCCGGCCAGGTTACTGAGGCGGCTCCGGCCTGGTAACTTCCGGCCCGGAGATGATCGACAAAGAGGGTGGGCGATCCGGTGCGCTTCGGACTATTCGGTACGGGACCCTGGGCCCAGATCACACACGCGCCGGCTCTGGCGGCGCATCCCGGGGTGGAGTTCACCGGCATCTGGGGCCGTGACCCGGAGAAGACGGCCGAACTGGCCGGGCGGTACGGCGTCCCGGCGTACTCCGACGTCGACGCCCTGATCGCCGACGTGGACGCCATCACCGTCGCGCTGCCCCCGGACGTGCAGGCGCCGATCGCGCTGCGGGCCGCCGCCGCGGGCCGCCACCTGCTGCTCGACAAGCCGGTAGCCACCCGGGTCGAGGACGCCCGGGCGCTGGCTGCCGTCGACGTCGCCTCGGTGGTGTTCTTCACCCGGCGGTTCACCCCCGAACTCGACACGTTCCTGGCCGAGACGGTCGCCACCGGCGGCTGGACCGAGGCCCGCGTCGACCACCTGGGCTCGATCTTCACCCCGGACAACCCGTTCGGGGCCTCGCCCTGGCGGCGCGAGCGGGGCGGGCTCTGGGACGTCGGCCCGCACGCGCTGGCGCTGGTCCTGCCGGTGCTCGGGCCGGTCGCCGAGGTGACCGCCGTGACCGGTGCCCGGGACCTGACCTATCTGCTGCTCAAGCACGCCGGAGGCGCGGTCAGTCAGCTGACCCTGGCGGTGGACGCTCCGGCCGCCGCGGCGCGGGAGGAGGCGGTCTTCGCCGGCGAGGCCGGGATCCGTGCGGTCCCGCGCGCCGAGTGGGCCCCGGCCGAGGCGCTGGGCCGTGCGGTGGACCAGTTGCTGACCGCTGCCGGTGGGGGGCCGGCCTCGCCGATGGACGTGCGGTTCGGCGCTCAGGTGACGGCGATCCTGGTCGCCGCGGAGCGGTCCGCCGAGACCCGTTCCACCGTCTCGCTCTGATCCCCGCGGACCCTACGCCCGTCGCGCCGTTCCCCGCGGACGTGACGGGCTCCGCGGGCGTGACGGTCTTCGCGGCGTTGCGGGATTCCGCGTGATCGGTATTTCGCCGGCGCCGCGGATCCTGGTGGGAAACGCCAGGAAATAGCCGGATACCCGGTGTGGGAAACGCCGGGAAATAACGGATTCCTGATTCCGGATCGTCTACGCCGGGTAATCGTGATCGGCAACGCGGATCGGCTGAACCGAGCGCTAACTGGACAGAACCTGCGCGTTACGGATGGACGGAAAGTAGCGAGCCGAATACATTTTCGGCTTGTCACGCGCACCGGGCCGGATCGCCCGGGGCGGACGTCGCGGGCCCGCGACGACCGCCGGGCGTGTGTGGGGGTGAGGGGGATGCGCCGCATGACCGACCGCACAGCCAAGACGTATCGGGCCGCACGTGGGGGAGCGCGAGCGTGAACGGCCCCTGGGACGCCGAGCGGGACGCCTCCGAGGCGGTGCAGGCGCTGGCCGGGCTGGCCGCGCTGCTCCGGGAGGACGGGACGGTGGACCGCGGCCGGCTGCTGACGATGGCCGAGAACGGCGGGGCGGCGATGGAACGTGTCGTCGCGTACCTGCGCCGGCAGTGCCGCGCCGGAGACGGCGAGATGGCCTCGGTACCACCCCGGCTGTCCGCCTGGCGCGACTGGATGCCCCCGAGGGGTGACCTCTTCGGCGCCTCCGGGGTGGCCCGGCCCACGGACGGGGTACCCCAGCCGCGACGCTGTGACCCGGGTGAGTGACACCCGATCAGGTGGCGCTCCGCAATGTCTCCGACGGTGACTCTCCGAAGCGGCGGCGGTAGGCGGAGGCGAACCGGCCGAGGTGCGCGAACCCCCAGCGGTTCGCCACCTCGGCGACCGTCACCCGGGCCGGATCACCCCGGCGCAGCGTCTCGTGGGCCCGGCTCAACCGGACCTCCTGGAGGTACGCCATCGGGGCGCTGCCGACATGCCGGCGGAATCCGGACTGCAGCGAGCGGACACTCATGCCGGCGATCGACGCCAGTTCACCGACGGTGAAGGCCCGCTCCGGTTCGTCACTGATCGCGGTCAGCACCCGGCGGATCGGCCGGGGTGGCCCGCCGTCGGCCGGCGCCACCAGCTCCTCGTGGTAGCGGTGCGGGACGCTGAGCAGCAGCCCGCTGAGCACGCTGCCGCAGAGCTGTTCGGCGATCAGCGGCTGGTGGATCAGGCTGGACTCGTGGGCCAGCTCGTCGCGCAGCAGCAGGACCAGCCGGCCCCAGCTGTGTGCCGGGCCCTCGGTCAGGTCGAAGACCGGCGGCAGGTCGATCGGCCCGTCCACCGGATGCCCGAGCAGCCCGGCGAGTTCCGCCTCCAGGGCCCAGCTCTCGATCCGTACGTCGAGTTCGGCGGTGTTCGGCTCGTGATGCAACCGGATCCGGTCGCCGGGCCGGAAGGCGAGCGCGGTGGACGGTGTCGCGGTCAGCTCGTGCCCGTCCCGGTCGGCGCGCACCCGGCCCGCGGTGGGGACGGTGACGTGATAGGCGCCGGCCGCCGGAACGTCCAGAGTTGCGCTACCGGCGAACATCAGGTGCCCGACGGTCAGGGGTCCGAGTTGGATCACCTGGTGGTAGAAACGATTCAGGAGGTACCGGTCCCGCTGGTCGTCGGCGCTGCCGAAGTGGACGGTGCCCGGCGCCGACGGGGCGCTCGGCAGGGCGTCAACCATGCCGTCCGGAGCTCCAAGGCATACGGTGAGTATTCGGTTCCGGGTCGTGGACAGTCAACGTGGTCGCCACACAGTGATGCAGCACATTCCGGCCAGATGAACTACTCTGGCGTTCCGCGCCTACGTGGCGTAACTTGCAGACCAGCGGATTGTTGTAGGAACGCGGGTTCCGGTCGGCGTCCCCCAGCGAACGCCGCTCGTGCACGGCCCCTCTGAGACGGCCGGCACGACCGTGTCCCGCGGAAGTCGGCGTCAGCCCCGGCTGGACGCCAGGAAGAGGGCAGCTGTGTATCTGCCGATCACGACCCGCCAGCTGGCCGACGGCACTGTCGAGATCGCTCCCAGCGGGGAGATCGATCTGGACAACGCTCACGTCATGAGGGACGCGGTCAACGACGTCCTCACCACGATGACGCCGAGCCGGATCTGTCTGGACCTGCAACGGGTGATGCTGATCGACAGCATCGGCATCGGGATCCTGGTCGCCTGCTTCCACACCGCCGCGGCGAGTGGGGTGAAACTGGTGGTCAGCCACCCGAGCGCCACGGTCTACCGGCAGCTGTGGGTTTCCGGCCTGGTCGGCCTGCTCGGTTGTGCCGAGCCCCCCAATCCGCGCACCTCTGTGGGCCTGCGCCCGTCCTGACCACCACCCACCCCACCGCGTGCCACTTTCCGGCTCGGATCGGACCGGAAAGTGGCACGCGGTGTGGTGTTGCGGTGTGCGTGCCGTTTTTCGGCTGGGATCGGACCGGTTTGTGGCACGCGGTGTGGTGTTGCGGTGTGCGTGCCACTTACCGGCTCGGATCGGACCGGAAAGTGGCACGCGGGGTGGGGGTCAGTGGGTGAAGGACTTCTCCGCTGCCAGGCGTTCGTCGCCGGACAGGTCGGAGAGGGGCTTCTCCTTGATGAAGACGACCGCGATCACTGCCAGGAAGGCGATCGGGGCGCCGATCAGGAACAGGTCGGCGGTGGCCGTACCGTAAATCTCCTTGATCACCGCCAGCACCTCCGGCGGCAGCGCCTGGAGGTCCGGAACCTCGCCGCCACCACCGGCCGCCGCCCCGAACTTCTCGGTGAACAGCGAGGTGACCCGGTGGGTCAGGACGGCGCCGAGCGCGCTGACCCCGATCGAGCCGCCCATGCTGCGGAAGAACGTGAGCGCCGAGGTGGTGGCGCCGAGTTCGGCGGCGGGCACGTCGTTCTGCGCGGCCAGCACCAGGTTCTGCATCAGCAGGCCGACGCCGACGCCGAGGACCGCCATGTAGACCGAGATCACCGGCACGCTGGTACGCGCGTCGATGGTGCTCAGCAGCAGCATTCCGACGGTCATCACGATCGAGCCGCTGACCAGGTAGATCTTCCACTTGCCGTACTTGGTGATCAGGGCTCCGGCCAGGGTGGAGGAGATCAGCAGGCCGAAGACCATCGGCAGGCTCATCAGGCCGGCGGCGGTCGGGGTCTTGCCCAGTGAGGTCTGGAAGTACTGGGAGAGGAAGACGGTGCCGCCGAACATCGCGATGCCGACCAGCACGCTGGCGATGATGGCCAGCGAGACGGTGCGGTGCCGGAAGATGCCGAGCGGGATGATCGGCTCCTTGGCCTTCGACTCGACGAGCACGGCGAGGGCGAGGATCACGATGCCGCCGATCACCATCGCGGCGGTCTGCCAGGAGGCCCAGTCGAACTTGTCACCGGCCAGCGTGGACCAGATCAGCAGGGTGCTGACCCCACCGGTGATCAGCAGCGCGCCGAGCCAGTCGATGCTCACGTCCTTGCGCGTCATCGGCAGGTGCAGCGTCTTCTGCAGCAGGGCGATCGCGATCAGCGAGAACGGCACGCCGATCAGGAAGCACCAGCGCCAGCCCAGCCACGAGGTGTCGACCAGGACGCCGCCGATCAGCGGGCCGGCGATGGTGGCGACGCCGAAGACCGCGCCGAACATGCCGGAGTAGCGGCCGAGTTCCCGGGGCGGGATCATCGCGGCCATCACGATCAGTGCCAGCGCGGTCATGCCGCCCGCGCCGATGCCCTGGATGACCCGGCTGACCAGCAGGATCTCGACGTTCGGGGTGAGCCCGGCGACCAGTGAGCCGACCACGAAGAGACCGAGGGAGAGCTGGATCAGCAGTTTCTTGCTGTAGAGGTCGGCCATCTTGCCCCAGAGCGGGACGGTGGCCGTCATGGCGAGCAGCTCGGAGGTGACGATCCAGGTGTAGACGGACTGGCTGCCGTTCAGGTCGGCGATGATCCGGGGCAGCGCGTTGGCCACCACGGTGGAGGCCAGGATGCTGACGAACATGCCGAGCATGAGCCCGGAGAGGGCCTGGATGACCTCCCGGTGCGACATCCGGCCGGATGATGCGGCGGTTTCGGGTTCTACGGCTGTCATCGAACTTCTTTCAGATACTGGAAAGGATGGCGAAGGCTTCCCGGACGTGTTCGATCAGCGGCCGGTCGTCCCGGCCGTCGGCCCAGCGGCACACGGCGACCCGGGTCGCCGCGTTGGCCACCGAGGCGGCGATCGGGGGATAGGGGTGGCCTTCGGGGAGGCCGTCGCGCTCGGCGATGATCTGGGCCAGTCGCTGCTCGGTGGCCGCGGCGGCGGCGATGAGCAGGGGCAGCAGGTGCGGGTTGGCGCCGATCACCCGCATCCGGAGCAGCCAGAGGTCGCGGTCGCGCTGGATCTGCTCCAGGCCGGGGGCGAGCGCGGCCGGCAGCGCCTCCAGCAGCGGGCCGGGCGGCAGCCGGGGCTCGTCGAAGCCCTCCTGGGGGTCGCCGACGAGGGCGTCCTCCTTGGTGGCGAAGTAGTTGAAGAACGTGCGCGGCGACACCCCGGCCGCCGCGCTGATCTCTTCGGCGGTCACCCGGTCGGCCCCGCGCTCGTCGGCGAGCCGGAGCGCCGCGGTGATCAGCGCGAGGCGGGTCTGCCTGCGCTTGGTCTCCCGGCGTCCGGGCATGGCTGTGGTCTCCGTGGGCACCCGGAGACCTTAGAGCCAAACTTGCAGTTTCTGCAAAGTTTTAGTCGTTGAGCTGAGACCTCTCGATCTCGCTGAGCGCCGCCGCCCACCACGGGCCGATTCCGCGGCCGGCCAGCAGGTCGGCCAGCAGCACCGCGGAGTGCCGGGCCAGGGCGTCCGGTTTCGGGGCCGGGGCGCCGTCCTCCTCCAGCACCCCCAGCGCGCCGGCCAGCAGCCAGAGCACCACCTGCGGATCGGCGTCCGGCCAGGACCGGACCGCGCCGGCCAGCGCGGCGCGCACGTCGTCGGCGGTGAGCCCGTCCGGATGCCCGTCCTCCAGCAGCAGCCGGACCGTGGTGCCCAGCACCAGGCCGGTCTGCGCCGGATCGAGCCCGGCCAGGGTGGCGGTCGCCTCGTCCAGGGCCGCGGTGTCCCCGTCCCGGACCGCGGTCACGGCGGCGGTGGCCGCGGCGGCGATCGGGCGGGCCGGTGCGGGCAGATGCCGCCAGGTATCCGTCATGGGGGCGACCCTACGGGCGTCCGGCCGGCCGGACGGAAAAGGGATCACTTTCTGCCGGCCCGGCAGTTCACCGAATGGTGGACGCGAGAAAGTGACAGCGTTATTCGCATGTGCGATTCGGGGGCCGTTTCGGCAGACTGCCCCACGTGGAGGTGGAGCGGAAACTCGGCGGCCGGTACCGGCTGATCAATGAACTCGGCCGCGGCGGCATGGCCGTCGTCTGGCACGCCCTGGATGAGGTGCTGAACCGGCCGGTAGCGGTGAAAGTGCTGGCCGGGCGGTATGCCGGCAACCCCCGCTTCCGGGCCCGGATCCTGCACGAGGCGCGCGCCGCGGCGACGCTCTCGCATCCGAACATCGCGCAGATCTACGATTTCGGGGAATCGGACGAGGGTGACGGCCCGGTCCCCTATGTGGTGATGGAATTGATCAACGGGCCGACACTTCAACAGCGGGTGTCCCGGGGCCGGATCCCACCCCGAACGATTTTCCGGATCTGCGGGGAAGTGGCCACCGCGCTGGCCGTCGCGCACGAGGACGGGCTCGTGCACCGGGACATCAAACTCGCCAACATCATGGTCGCCGCCTCCGGCGCCAAGGTGGTGGACTTCGGTATCGCCGAGGTGGCCGGGCCGGCCGCACCGGAGGACACCCTGCTCGGCACTCCCGCCTACCTGGCCCCGGAGCGGCTCCTCGGTGGCGCCGTCGAACCCGCCTCCGACGTCTACGCGCTCGGCGTGCTGCTCTACCGGCTGCTTGCCGGAGTCGCGCCGTGGAGCGTGGAGACCACCACCCAGATGCTGAAGGCGCACGTCTACCAGGAGCCGCTGCCACTGCCCGACCTGCCGGGTGTGCCGGACGAGGTGATCGACCTGGTCGGCCGGTGCCTGGACAAGGACCCGGCGGCCCGCCCGGAGGCGCTGGAGGTGGCCGGCCTGCTGGGCGACGCGGCCGAGGCCGCCAACATCACCAGGACCGATTCGGTACGCCCGGAGGGCCCCGCCGAGACCACGGTGCCCGTCGGCGTCCCGTCTCGGGAGCCGGCGCCGGTCCCCGTACCCAAGCGGTGGAAGAAGGCCCGGCCGGCGGCCGCGGCTCTGACGCTGACGCTGCTGGCCGCCCTGCCCCTGATGTTGTCCGGGCGGCGCAGTGACCCGCCCGGCACACCCGGTGTGGCCGCACCGCCCGCGTCCGCGCCGGAGGCGACCGTACGGAAGCCCGGCGAACGCCCGCGATCCCGTCCGGCGGAGAACACCAGCCGCCCGGAGAGCGCCCCGGTGACCAGTGGCAGCGCCGCCGCCGTCCCGGAACGGCCCGGCCCGTCCACCGGACCGGTCCCGTCACCGACCGCCACCGAGGCCGCCCCGCCGCCCAGCGTGCCGGTGTCCGAGCCGCCGTCCGCCCCGGCGCCGGCCCCGTCCGGGACCCGGCTGGAATCGCCGGGCGGAACGGTGCTGGCCCGCTGTGTCACGGCCGGCGCCGAACTGCTGGAGTGGGAGGCGAAACCCGGGTACACCGCGGGCCGGGCCGAACCGGGACCGGCGCTGACCACCGAGGCGGTGTTCACCGGAGTCCTGTCGCGCTACCGGATGACCGTGACCTGCGTGAGTGGACGCCCGTCGGCGGTGGTCCTGCCGCTGTGAGCACGATCCGCACGCGCCGTCCGCTCCGTCCCCGAAGGGCTTCACCGTCCGACTAAACTGCGGCGGCACGCTGCGAAGGGACATCGATGACGGCGACCGCACCCACCGACCAGAGCATGATCGCCCGATTCCGGGCCGCGCTCCGTCGCACCCCGCCGTCACAGCCGGACGCCGTCCCGGCCCCGCCGCCGCTGGTCAACCTGGTGCCCGACCCCGGCTTCCGGGGGGATCCGGAGGGGTTCGCGGTGCCCGGCCGGGTCGCCGCCGAGCGGGCCGAGGTGCCCGGCCGGCACGGGGCGCACGGTCTGCGGGTGAGCGCGCTGCGCGGCAACGACACCTCGATCGCGCCCGGCGGGATCGCGCTGCGCCCCGGCACCTACACCGCGGCGGTCTCGCTCTTCCTGCCCGAGCCGCTGCACAGCCCGCCCCGGCTGACCGCGGAGTGGACGGCCGGCGACGGGGAGGCGGCCGAGCCGGTCCGGTCCGTCCCGGCCCGCAACGAGCACGGCCACCACCGGATCAGCGTGACCTTCACGGTGCCGGACGGGGCACAGGACGTCGCGGTCTGGCTGACCGCCGGGAACGGGACGGTGACCTGGTACGACTACGCGATCACGGAGACCGCCGGGCCGGTCGGCCACTTCTCCGGCGCGACACCTTCCGACGGGGTGTTCCGCTACGAGTGGACCGGCGAGCCGGACGCGTCACCGTCGCGCCGGATCCTGCTGCCGGAGACCACCGGTGTGATGCCGGCCGCCCCTTCGCTGACCGCCGAGGAGGCCGCCCACCTGCTGCGCCGGGCCGCCGACGCCCCGATGACCGCGGCCCGGATCGCGCTGGCCGTGGGCGACCGGGAGACCGCGGTGGCCGAGCTGCGACGGGTGGCCAAGGCCGGTGACCCGGACGGTTCGGCGGCCTGGGAGCTGGGCCGGATCGCCCTGGCCGAGCAGCGCTGGGCGGCGGCCGAGCAACTGCTGCGCGGCGCGGTGGCCAAGCGGCCGGAGGACTTCGCCCGGGGGTACGCGCTGGCGCACGCGTACGACAAGTTGAAACGCCGGGACGACAGCCGCAAGGCCGCGGCGGCGGCCCTGGCGCACGACGCGAAGCTGCCGTTCGACGGGCCGGCCCTGCTCGACTCGGACGTCACCGCCTTCGGGGCCCGCCGGGAGCTGGGGGTCTTCCTCGCCGAGCACCTGGCGCAGATCCGTACCCAGGCCGAACAGCGGCTGGCCCGTCCCGCGCACAGCACCTTCGACCAGCCGATCTTCGTCTACTGGGCGCAGGGTTTCGCGACCGCGCCGCCGGTGGTGCGGGCCTGCCTGGCCGCGCTCAAGGCGACGAATCCGTCGGTGCACGAACTGAGCCTGGACACCATCGGCGCCTATGTGGACGTGCCGGTGGACCTGGCCGCCGCGGTCGGTGACGACCACGCCCACTTCTCCGATCTGCTACGGATGCTGCTGCTGGAGAAGTTCGGCGGGATCTGGGTGGACGCCACCTGTTTCGTCTCCGAGCCGCTGCGCCCGCACGTGGACCGGGCCCTGGCCAAGAGCAGCGTTTTCGCCTTCAACTACACCGGGCCGTACCTGGCGAACTGGTTCCTGGCCGGACGCCCGGACAGCTACGTCATGCACCTGTGGCGGGCCGCGTCGTTCCTGTGGTGGGAGAAACGGGCCGAGACCCTCGATCCGCTCCTGCACCACCACGTCTTCGAGATGCTGCACCGGCTCGACGACCGGTTCCGCGCCGAGTGGGACGCCGGGCTGCGGCTCAACGCCACCCCACCGCACGCGCTGCAGACGGTCATGCTCCGGCCGTACGAGCCGGAGATGTTCCAGACCATCGTGGAGGGTGCGTTCGTGCACCGGTTGCGGCACCAGTTCCGGCCGGAGGAGATGAGCAGCGAGTCGTACGTGGCCCGGATCATCCGCGGCGACCACTGAGTCACGGCAGGTGGGGTAGCACCTCGGCGGCCAGCAGATCCAGGTGATCCAGGTCGCCCAGGTCACGCAGGCGCACGTAGATCCGGGTGGCGCCGATCCCGGCGTACTCCGAGATCCGGTCGACGACCTGCTGGGGTGTCCCGCTGATGGTCACCTCGGAGGGCAGCGCGGACGCCTCCTCCATCGCCTCCCAGCGCCGCCGGGCCTCGGCGTCGGTACGCCCACACGCCACCGCCATGCCGACCGACAGGACCAGGGGTGGCTTGGTCCGGCCGTACCGTTCGCAGGCCTCGCGGACCCGGTCGTACTGGGCGGCGCTCGGCCCGATCGGGGTGAACGGCAGGTTGAACTCGTCGGCGTAGCGGGCGGCCAGCTCGGGGGTCCGTTTCGCGCCCCGGCCCCCGATGATCACCGGCGGCCCGGGCACCTGGACCGGCTTCGGCAGCGCGGGCGCCCGGTCCAGCCGGTAGTGCGGTCCACGGTGCGAGAACGTCTCACCGGGCGGCGTGCCCCACAGCCCGGTGATCACCGCCAGCTGCTCCTCCAGCAGGTCGAAGCGCTCGCCGGTGCCCGGGAACGGGATGCCGTACGCCTCGTGCTCGCGGGTGAACCAGCCGGCGCCGAGCCCGAAGTCGATCCGCCCACCGCTCATCTGGTCGACCTGGGCCACACTGATCGCGGTGACCGCCGGATGCCGGAAGGTCGCGCAGGTGAGCAGGGTGCCGAGCCGGATGGTGCTGGTCTCGCGGGCCATCGCGCCCAGCGTGACCCACGAGTCGGTGGGGCCCGGGAAGCCGTCCGAGTCATGCATCTGCATGTAGTGGTCGGCTCGGAAGAAGCCCTCGAAACCGGCCGCCTCGGCGTGCCGGGCGGCCCGCAGCAACTCGTCGTAGGTGGCGCCACGGTGTGGCTCGGTGAAGATGCTGACGCGCATGGCCGCAGAGATTAACGTAAACATCCTGTCCATTTCGGACGGTCTCTCGTACTCTGTGCGCGCAAACGGGGACACGTCGAGAGGTATGGATCTGATGAGAACGTTGCGGACGGTCGCGACGGTGCTGGCGTTGGTCGCGGTGGCCGGGTGCGGCGAGGCCGCTCCGGAGGGCGACCCCGGCGCGACCAAGGTGAAATACCTCACCGCGTTCAATGCCTTCGGGCGGGAGGCGTACGCCTTCGTCGCCGAGGAGAAGGGCTACTTCGCCGAGCAGGGCCTGGACGTGGAGATCGCGATCGGCTCCGGCTCGGGCGAGAACATGGCCGCGCTCTCCTCCGGCGCCGCCGACTTCGCCCCGGTCGACTCGACCGGTTACATCCTGACCAAGGCGACCGGCAAGGTCAGCGGCATCACCGCGATCAGCGCGATCCAGCAGAAGTCGATGGTCGGCATCATGACGCTGGACGGCAAGGGCATCACCGGCCCGAAGGATCTGGAGGGCAAGGTGATGGGCGACCAGGAGGGCGCCACCACCACGATCCTCTTCCCGACCTACGCCAAGCTGGCCGGCATCGACCCGGCCAAGGTGGAGATCATCCCGGTGGCCGCGCCGGAGCTGGCCGGTGCGCTGGCCACCGACAAGGTCGACGTGATCGGCCAGTTCGTCGTCGGCAAGCCGCTGATCGAGAAGGCGGCCGGCGGGAAGACCGCGGTGGCGCTGCCGTTCAGCGACGTGATCACCGACCTGTACGGCCACTTCCTGCTGACCTCGGACAAGATCGCCAACGACGACCCGGAGCTGGCGAAGAAGTTCACCGCGGCCCTGGTCAAGGGCCTGGAGTACAGCATCGCCAACCCGTCCGAGGCCGGTCGGATCCTGAACAAGGCGCAGCCGGAGACCGACGCCGAGGTCGCCGCGAAGGAGCTGGAGATCATGGCGGCCTACGTCAAGGGGGACGGCGGTGCGATCGGTGCCGTCGACGCCGCGCGGGTCACCCGGGTGATCGACGTGCTCGCCGGCGCCGAGTCGATCCCGGCCGGCAAGAAGCCCGAGGAGTTCGTGAAGGTCCTCAGTTAGCGGCCCGGTCCATCAGGAGCCCGTGCAGCCGGGCCGAGCGGTGCGCCAGCTTTTCGGTGTGCTCGTTCTGGCCCAGGCTGCGCGGGCGCGGCACGTCGATCGGCACGATCTCGGCGATCCGCCCCGGCCGCGGGCTCAGCACCACCACCCGGTCGGCCAGCAGCACCGCCTCGTCGATCGAGTGGGTCACGAACAGTGTGGTGGTGCCCTGTTCCATGTGGATCCGCTGCAGCTCGCCGGTCAGTTCCTCGCGGGTCAGCGCGTCCAGGGCGGAGAACGGCTCGTCCATCAGCATCACCCTCGGGCGCTGGATCAGCGACCGGCACAGCGACACCCGCTGCTGCATGCCACCGGAGAGCTCGTGCGGCATGGTCGTCTCGAAGCCCTCCAGGCCGGCCGTGGCCAGCAGCCGCCGGGCCCGCTCGACGTGCTCCTTGCGCTTCCATCCGAAGATCTCCACCGGGAACAGGACGTTGTTCAGCACGTTGCGCCACGGCAGCAGGGCCGGCCGCTGGAACTGCATGGCGATCTCGCGGCGCCGGGCGGTGTCCACCGTCACCGTGCCGCCGGTCGGCTCCAGCAGGCCGGCGACCAGGCGCAGCAGGGTGGACTTGCCGCAGCCGGAGCGGCCGACGATGGCCACGAACTCGCCCTCGGCCACCTCCAGATCGATGCCACGCAACGCCTCCACCATGCCCCGGCGGCCGGTGAAGGTGCGCGACACGCCATCGAGCCGGATCATCGTCCCGTTTAGACTCACGAGCTCAGCATAAGGATGGATCCATCGATGGTCAGACGTGCCACCGCTCTGCTGCTGCCCGTGGCGACCCTGTTCACCCTTCTCGCGGCCTGGTACGTGCTGGTCCGGGTCTACGACGTGCCGCCACAGGTGGTGCCGTCGCCGGAGACCATCGGCAGCGAGCTGGCACGCCTCCCGGACTACCTGGCGAAGCAATCGTGGTACACGTTTCGGGAGGTCTGGTTCGGCTTCGGCATCGCGGTCGTGATCGGTGTCCTGCTGGCCCTGGCGATCACCTCGTCGCCCTTCGTCGACCAGGCGGTCTCCCCGATCCTGATCGGCTTCAACGCCATTCCGAAGATCGCCATCGGCCCGATGCTGGTGATGTGGTTCGGCTTCGGCATGGCGCCCAAGATCTTCGTGGTGGTGCTGCTCTGCTTCTTCCCGATCGTGCTCTCCACCGCGGCCGGGCTGCGGGCGGTGCCGTCCGAGCTGATCGAGCTGACCCGGTCCCTGGAGGCCTCCCGGATCAAGACCTTCCTGAAGGTACGGGTCCCGTGGGCGCTCCCACAGTTCTTCACCGGTCTGAAACTGGCCATCTCGCTGGCCTTCGTCGGCGCGGTGGTCGGCGAGTTCATCGGCGGCGGGCGGGACGGCATCGGTTACGTGATCGTCTCCGCCAAGGCGCAGATCCAGACCGGCCTGGCCTTCGCCGGCATCTTCCTGCTCGCGTTGATGAGCATCTTCTCGTACTACCTGGTGGTCGCGCTGGAACGGGTGCTGCTGCCGTGGGCCCGGGAGACCACCTCCTAACTACAGTGGCGGCATGTTGAGCGAGGTCGAGCAGCGTGCCTATCGTCTGCTGGTGCGGCTCGGCCGGGCCGGGGCCGCCGACCTCGTCGCCCACGGCGCCGTCCCACCGGGCCAGGCCGAGACGGTCCTGGAGTCGTTGCGGGCCCACGGGCTGACCGGTGCCGGGCCGGTCCACCAGCCGCTGCCCGCCGACGTCGCCCTCGGTGACGCGCTGCTGCGCCGCCAGCAGGATCTGCGCAACGCCCAGCAGGTGGTGGCGGCACTGAGCGAGGAGTACCGCGCGCACACCCGCCGCCGCGACGCCGAGCACCTGGTCAGCCTGGTGGTCGGGGCCGGGCCGCTGCGGCAGCGGCTGCGCGAGATGCAGAACGACGCCCGCCGGGAGATCCTCTGGTTCTGCCGGGCCAACCCGCTCGCCATGGCCGGGACCGAGAACGACGAGGAGGGATCGGCGCTGGCCCGTGGTGTCCGGTACCGGGCGATCTACGAGCGGGAGCTGCTCGACAAGCCCGGTGAGCTGGACAGCATCCTGGAGTCGGTGGCCGCCGGCGAGGAGGCTCGGACACTGCCCACCCTCCCGGTCCGGCTGGCCATCGCGGACCGGGAGCTGGCCATCTGCCCGCTGGTGCCGGACGAGTCCCGGGGTGTGGGCGAGCCGACCGCCGCCCTGATCCGGTCCAGTGAGCTGCTCGACGCCCTGGTGGCGCTCTTCGAGAGCTATTGGGAGCGGGCCACCCCGCTCGGCGCCCCGGGCCCGCCGGCCGTCGACACGCTGCTGCTGTCGCTGGTGGTGGCCGGGATGCCGGACAAGTCGATCGCCACCCATCTCGGGGTGAGCAAACGGACCGTCCAGCGGCGGATCGATCGTCTGATGGACCAGGCCGGTGTGGACTCCCGCACCGGCCTGGCCTATCAGGCGGCCCGCCGTGACTGGCTCACCGATCAGCCGCGACCGTAGGCCCGGATCACCGTCTGCTTCAGGGTGTTCCCGGCGGTGTCGGTGGCGGTCACCCGCAGCGACACCGGGGTCCGGCCGGGTGTGACCAGCGCGGTGCCGGCGAGCACCACGGCCGGTCGCCACACCCGGCCGTCGTCGGAGGAGACCTCCACCTTCAGCGACTTCAGCTTGGCGCTGAAGTCCAGCCGGACCCCGAGCGGCAGCACCCGGTAGTCCACCCCGAGCAGCGGTAGCGCGCCCGCCTTCGCCGACGTGAACGTCCACTCGGTGTCGGTCGACGTGCCGTACACCCACTCCGCGTCCGACCGGCCGGTGGTGACCTTGAACCGGTAGGCCGCCCGGCCGGAGGTGGTCGTCACGTCGGCGGTGCCGGCCGCCCCCTCGTGGATCAGCGTGCCGTCCCGCCACAGCCTCGCGGTCACGCCGTCGGCCGGGTCGGCGGGCTGGGCATGGCCGTCGCCGTCGACGAATTCGGCCACCCGCAGCCGCAGCACGTCCCCGGCCCGGGTCGAGCCCAGGTCGGCCGGACGGACCACCGGGCCACCCCACGATTCGGTACGGCTACCCGCCCGGTAACTGACCGGCTCCTCGACAAAACCGCCCTTGAGCTGGCCGAAGCCGTTCCACGGGTAGGCGCTGTGCACCATGTGCTGCCACACCGTGTCGCCGGCCGACACCCACTCCTCACGGACCGACGGGGTACGAACCGACCGGGACGAGTCGTTCCAGCTGTACTCCTGCCACGGACGCCAGCCGAACCGCTGCTCCCGCACCCGTGGCTCACCGCCGTTGTGGGCGTACGACGTGCTGATCCGCATGCTGTTGGCAGCTGTCACCCTGTGCTTGACCTGAGCCGGGATCTGCCCCTGGACGGCCTGGAACACGTCGTACAGATAAGGGTCGTCGGTGGTCAGAGTCAGGGTCAGCGAGCCCTTCCGCCGAAGCTTCGGCCCGTCCTCGTACGGCACCTGCGCGGTCACGATCGGCAGCCGCTCGGTGAGCATCGGATTCCACGCCGACCAGGCGCTGTACCCGGCCGGCTGGACCAGCACCGCCACCGCCGCGCCCCCGGCGACGGCCCGCGCCACCTGGTCGGCCGGCGCCTGATCGGTCGCGTCGATCACCACCGCCTTGCCACGGAGGTTACCGGCGTTCTGCTCGGCCACCTCGTACCGCCGGGTGCCGGCCACCGCCGGTGAGTCGGACAGCAGATGGATGTCCAGGCCGTCGGCCCGCGCGGCCGGTGCGGACAGCTGCCACCGGGAGGAGAACTCGAACGATCCCTTCCGGACCTTCGCCGTCGGGGTGGTGTTGACCGCCCGCATTCCGGCGAAGTGCATCACCCCGTGCGAGATCGACCGGCCGCTGCCGGTCACCCGGTGCGCGTAGTAGCTGAGGATCGACCGCTGCTCGGCCGGTTTCGGTGTCTCGATGATGATCGGCTTCCCCTTGCGGGCGTCCAGCACCACCTCGGTGTCGCCCTTGATCTCCAGCTCCGGCAGGACCACGTAGGCCACCTCGTCGGCGCCCGGCCGCAGCTCGATCAGGCCGGTCAGGATGTAGGTGCCGTCCTGGAGCGCGAAGGTCTCGCCGTCCCGCGACAGCGAGCCGAGGACGTCGAACCGGCCGTCGTCCCCGAAGATCGTCAGCGCCGGTACGTGGATCGGGGCCCCGGCGGCGTCGACCGCGCGCACCCGCACCTCGCGGGACGGCCCGTCCACGATCCCGCCGACCGCCGTGGTCACCTGAACCCCGGCGGCGGTGCCGGTCAGCCAGCCGCTGATCTGCATCGGCCGGGCCTTCGCCAGATCGAGGGTGACGGTCACCGCGGCGACACCACCGGCCGGCACGGTCACCGACGCCGCGCTCACCGACACCGCCGACGGCCCGCGCAGGGCGAGGGTCACCGTGGAGGTTCCCGCGTTCCGATATTCGACGGTACGGGTGACCGGCCCGGTCCCCGCACCGAGCACGTGCCGGCCGAAGTCCGCGACCGGGGTGGCGGTGACCTGCTGGGTGGTCGCCCGGGTCAGGTCGACCCGTCCCGCGCCCTGGTCGTAGACGGTCGCGTCCGCGCCGGTGACCGCGGTGCTGACCAGGGTCTCCTTGAGGCGCGCGCCGGTCCAGTCCGGGTGCTGCTGGGCCAGGATCGCGGCCGCGCCGGCCACGTGCGGGGTGGCCATCGAGGTGCCGTCGGCGGCGGTGTACCGCGCGTCCACCGGCTCACCCATCGTGGTCCCGGCCGCGCGGGCCGCCACGATCCCCACTCCGGGGGCGGTGATCTCCGGCTTCAGGCCCAGGTCGCCGAGGCGCGGGCCACGGCTGGAGAACGGGGCCGTCCGGTTCTCCCGGTCCACCGCGCCGACGGTCAGCGCCCGGGCCGCCGCACCCGGGGTGCCCACACTGGACGCGGCGCCCTCGTTGCCGGCCGCCACCACGAACAGGGTTCCGGTCGACGCGGACAGCTCGTCCACCGCCAGGCTCATCGGGTCCAGCCCGTCGGTGGCCGACCCGCCCAGGCTCATGTTCACGATCCTCGCGCCCGAGTCGACCGCCCACTGCATGCCGGCGATGATCTCCGACTCGTAGCCGTACCCGTCGTCGCCGAGCACCTTGCCGATCAGCAGTTCGGCGCCGTGCGCGACACCCTTGCGGGTCCCGCCGGAGGCCGCGCCGCTGCCCGCGACGGTGGCCGCCACGTGCGTGCCGTGACCGAACCGGTCCACCACGTCGGCGCTGCTGCTGAAGTTCGCGGCCGCGGTGATCCGGCCGGCCAGGTCCGGGTGCCCGGCGTCGACGCCGGTGTCCAGCACCGCCACCTTCACCCCGCGCCCGTCCAGACCGGACTTCCAGGCGTCCGGGGCGCCGATCTGGGCGGTGCTGCGGTCCAGCACCGGCGCGACCCGCCCGTCCAGGAAGATCCGCTGCTCGCCGGCGGTCCGGGCGGTCTGCGTCCGGGTCCGCCAGAACTCCGCCAGCGAGTCCTTCGCCGGCCGGATCGCCACCGCGTCGATGCTGGTCAAGGCGGTTCCGGTGGTACGCATCCCGGCGCCGCCACCGGTGACGATCAGCGGGAGGGTGCCGGTCGTGGTGTCGCCGTAGCCGTCGGCGAGCAGCCGCTCGACGTCGAACAGGTCGGCGTCCACCCGGCCGGCCCGGATCAGCGGGATCGCGTCCGAGGGCACCACCCGCAGCCCGCCGCCGGTCTCCAGGGTGTGGAAGGTGACCCGCTCGCGGCCCGGCGCCGGGGTGACACTGGCGGCGCTCCGCCCGTCGACCCCGCGTCCTATTCGTACGGTGTCGCCGGTGACCAGGGTGAGCACCCGCTCCGGCGTTCGTTCAGTGGCCCGCGGGGGCGGGGATGGCGGGGATGGCGCGGCTGACGCCGGGGCCGGCATCGCCGCGACGCCGACCAGGACGCCGGCCAGCAGTCGACCGAACATGGGCACTCCTTAATGCGTTGTTCACTGCACGCATCATCGGATCCCTTTCTTGTCACGCATGTTTCGTCGCCCTGACGACCCCTGGCCATGGCGCGATGTGGACACGCGGTGTTCGGCTCACGGGCGTGGGGGGGGGGGGGGGGGGGGGGGGGGNNGGTGCGCTCCGCGCCGCAAGTCACCACACGCCGGCGGGTCACTCGGCGGCGAGGTTGCCGGTGATCGAGTTCCGGACCGCGCGCCGGGCCGGGATGATCGACGCGGTCAGGGCGGCCACCGTCGCGATGGCGAGCAGCACGGCCAGCCGGTCCCACGGGACGACCAGCTCCATGGCGTCGCCCTCGCCGGCCACCGAGCCCAGGGCGGACCGGGTGATCGCCATGCTGAGGAGCGTACCGATGATCGTCCCGGTCAAGGCCATCACCAGCGCCTCCGCCGACAGCGACAACCGCAGCTGCCGCCGGGTCAGCCCGATCGCCCGGAGCATGGCGTTCTCCCGGGTGCGCTCCACCACCGACAGGGTCAGCGTGTTCGCCACCCCGACCAGCGCGATGATCACCGCCAGGGACAGCAGCGCGGTGACGACCGCGAGGGCCTGGGCGAGCCGCTCGTTCAGCCGGTCCACATACCCCGCCTTGTCGTAGACGGTCGCCGACGGGAAACTGCTGACGGCCTGTTCCAGAGCGGCCTTGGCCACACCGTCCGGCAACCCCGGAGCCGGATCCACCTGTACGTCGATCAGGAACGGTTGCTCGTACACAGTGGTGAAGTCCTCGGCGGTGAGCCAGACCGTCCCGGTCCCGGCGCGTACCCCGGCCACCGCGAACGTCCGGCCCTCGACCGTGACCGAACCGCCCACGGCGAGCCCCAGATCCGCGGTGACCAGCGCCGAACCCGGTGGCGGCGCGTCCCGGCCGGCGGTCAGGATCTCGCGGCCGTTGTCGAAGTCGGAAGCCTGGTACGCCGGGTGGACCGCCCCGGCCGCCGGGCTCTCCCGCAGCGCGCCGACCAGCTCATCGGGCAGCAGGGTGGTGTCGGTGGAAGCGGCCACCAGGAACTTCGCGAACATCTTCGCGTCGGCCTGCCGCTGGTTCGGGGCCTCGGTGCTCTTCGCGATCAGGGTGAACGTGGCGATCAGGGTGACCCCGACGACCAGCGCGTTGGTGGTGGTGGCGATCCGGCGCGGGTTGCGCACCGCGTTGGCCAGCGCCAGCGACACGGTCGCCCCGCCCAGCAGGCCCAGCGGCCGGCTCAGCAGCCGGATCACCGCCGGCACCAGGATCGGGCTCAGCAGCAGGAACCCGATCACCGCGGCCAGCGCGCCGGCGACCACCAGCGCCACCTGGTTCGCCACCGACAGCAGCCCCGCGCCGGCGACGCCGGTGAGCACCCCGAAGACCGTCCGGACCCGGCCGACCGGGCGGGCCACCTGCACCGCCGCGTCACCGAGCGCGGCCACCGGCGGCACCGCGGTCCCGCGCCAGGCCGGCAGCATCGCCGACACCACCGTCACACCGACCCCGACGGCCAGCGCGATCAGCACCGTCCAGCCGGAGATCACCGGGGTGATCCCGGTGGGCGCGCCGACCGAGGCCAGCATCGACGGCAGCCCGGACGCCAGCAGCACACCGGCCGCCAGACCCAGCACCGAACCGCCGAGACCGACCACCGCCGCCTCCAGCACCACCGACCGGAACACCTGGCGACGGGTCGACCCGACCAGCCGCAGCAGCGCCGTCTCCCGGGTGCGCTGGGCCAGCACGATGGTGAACGTGTTGGCGATCACGAACGCCGCCATGCACACCGCGATCAGACCGAACCCGAGCAGGGCGTTGCGGAACTCGTCGGCGTTACCGACAGCCGCGTTCATCGCCGACCGTACGAGCTGGTCGTGGGTCCGGGCCTCGGCGCCGACGGCGGCGGTGATCCGGGACGCCAGCTCCTCGGGGGAGACCCCGGCGTCGGCCGAGACCACGATCGAGGGCGCCGGATAGCCGGTCATCGCCGCCATGTCCGGCGTAGCCATCACGATCAGCGCGCCCTGGGTGTCGAACCCGCCCTTGGTGCTGGCGGTGAGCCCGACCAGCCGGTACGAGCGGGCCTCGCTGCCGAAGTCGCTGACCCGGATCTCCGCGCCGACCCGGAAACCCTCCCGGTCCGCGGTACGCCGGTCCAGCACCACCTCACCGGCGGCGGCCGGCATCCGGCCCTCGACCGCCTCGATCGACTGCAGACCGGGGTCGAACGAGGTGTTGACCGCCCGATGATCGCCGCGCACCTTCCGGGAGCCGTCGCCGGACGACAGCCCGATGTTGTAGATCGACCACACCGGCTCGGCCGCCCGCACCCCGTCGATCGCGCGCACCCGCCGGACCAGCGCGTCCGGATCCTGATCGGAGGAGATCGACTCGACCGACACCCCGACGTCGACGTTGCGGTACTGGACGGCCGCCTGCCCGGTCAGCGAGGCGGCCAGCCCGTCGGTGAACATCAGACTGCCCGACACGAAGGCCACCCCGAGCACCACGGACAGGGACGAGAGCAGCGCGCGGGTGAGATTGGCCCGGGCGGTACGCAGCACCAGCGTCAGCATCGACGTCACCGCCCCGACCGCTCGGCGGACTCCAGCATGGCCATGATCTCGTCCGGGGACGGGCTGTCCAGGGCGGCGGCGTACCGGCCGTCCCGCAGGAACACCACCCGGTCACAGCGCGCCGCCGCGTGCATGTCGTGGGTCACCATCACCACGGTCTGGCCCAGCTGGGAGACCGCGTCCCGCAGCAGCCCCAGTACCTCGTGCCCGGACCGGGAGTCCAGGTTGCCGGTCGGCTCGTCGGCGAACACCACCCACGGCCGGGTGATCAGGGCCCGCGCCACGGCGACCCGCTGCTGCTGGCCACCGGACATCTCCGACGGCCGGTGGCTCAGCCGGTCGGTCAGGCCCACCGCCGCGACCACCTGGTCGAACCACCGCCGGTCCGGTCTCCGGCCGGCGATCGCCAGCGGCAGCAGGATGTTCTCCTGCGCGGTCAGCACCGGCAGCAGGTTGAACCGCTGGAACACGAACCCGACATGGTCCCGGCGCAGCAGGGTCAGCTTCTCGTCGTTCAGCGAACCCAGCTCGGTGTCACCGATCCGGACCGAGCCGCTGGTCGGCTGGTCCAGCCCGGCCAGGCAGTGCAGCAGGGTGGACTTGCCGGAACCGGAGGCGCCCATGATGGCGTGGAAGCGGCCGGCCTGGAACGAGACGTCCACCCGGTCCAGGGCGCTGACCGCGGTCTCCCCGGTGCCGTACACCTTGGACAGGCCGGTGGCTTGCAGAGCGGGCATCAGGTGCTCCCGTACGTCGATGATCAGTGACGTCGTCGACGCTATGGATCATTCGGGGGCACCGGATCCGACCTGGTGATGGTCTCCGGCGTACGACTCAGGTCGTACTTCTACGACTTGGGGATGACCAGGCCCGACTCGTACGCCCAGACCACCGCCTGAACCCGGTCCCGCAGCTGGAGCTTCGCCAGGATCCGGCCCATGTGCGTCTTCACCGTCGCCTCGGCCACCTGCAGCCGGGCGCCGATCTCGACGTTCGACAGGCCCTGCGCCACCAGCAGCAGCACCTCGGTCTCCCGCTCGGTCAGATCCTCCGGCGCGGTCCGGGCCAGCGACTCCGGGCCCAGCTGCCCGGCGAACCGGTCCAGCAGACTCCGGGTCACCCGCGGCGCCACCACCGCCTCACCACCGGCCACCACCCGGATCGCGGACAGCAGCTCGTCCGGCGGCACACTCTTCAACAGGAACCCGCTCGCCCCCGCCCGCAACGCGGCGAACGCCTCCTCGTCGGTGTCGAACGTGGTCAGCACCAGCACCCGCGGCCCCGGGCCGGCCGCACAGATCCGCCGGGTCGCCGCCACCCCGTCCAGCACCGGCATCCGCAGATCCATCACCACCACATCCGCTTCGGTGGTCTGCAGCAGCCGCAACGCCTCCGCCCCGTCCCCGGCCTCACCGACCACCGTGATGTCCGGCTGGTAGTCCAGCACCAGCCGGAACCCGGCCCGCACCAACTGCTGGTCGTCCACCAGCACCACCCGGATCACACCGTCACCGCCCGAACCACCCGTTCCGTCTCACCGGACAGCGGGATACGGGCACGCACCCGCCAGCCACCACCCAGCAGCGGCCCGGCGTCGAACGTCCCACCGTAGAGCAGCGCCCGCTCCCGCATGCCGACCAGCCCGTGCCCACCGGAGACCGGCGCGCGACCGGCCCCGTCGTCGGACACCTCCACATCCACCGCCCCCGCCGAATACCGCACCCGCACGATCGCCGTGGACCCCGGCCCACCGTGTTTCAGCGTGTTCGTCAGCGACTCCTGCACGATCCGGAACAACGCCAGCGCCACCCCGTCCGGCATCCGCGGCGCCGTCCCCTCCTGCCGCAGATCCACGGCCAGCCCCGACGCCCGGGCCCGCTCCACCGCCGCGGCCACCCCACCCGGCGTCGACGACCCGGTCTCCAGCCCGTCGTCGGTGGCCCCACGCAGCATCCGCACCAGCTGCCGGATCTCCTCCAGCGCGTCCCCACCGGTGGCACTGATGATCCGCAACGCCTGCCGGGTCCGCTCCGGATCACGATCCAGGGCGTACTCCCCACCGTTCGCCTGAAGAACCATCACCGACAGCGAATGCGCCACGATGTCATGCAACTCCCGGGCGATCGCGGCCCGCTCCTCAGCCACCGCCAGCCGCGCCGACTGCGCCCGCTCCCGCTCCACAGTCAGCCGCCGGTCCTCGGCCGTGGCCCGCCGCAGCCGCAGAAACCGGGTGCTCAACCCGGCCGCCCACACCATCGCCGCGAGCGGAATCAGCCGCCAGGTGGTGTCAAAGGTCTCCCCGAAACTGAGGTGTGCCCAGCCCGGCGGCCACGCCGACCGCCCACTGAGCAGAACCCCCGCCCACAGCAGCGCGGCAACCCCGCCACCCACCATGGCCCGGACCGTGGCGGCATGCGCGACCACGGCGTACGAGGCCACCGCGAGCGCCCACAACAGCATGCCCTCGTGCAGATAACTGTCCTCGACGACAACCGGCATGACGAGCCCGGTGAGCACCATGACGGCCCCGAGCACCACCAGCGGATGCCGCCGCCGCCCCAACAGCGCGACCCCGACAAGAACCCCGAAGACCAGCCCACCCACCCGGAACTGATGCCACCACCAGGTGGACAGCCCGGCAACCCCGACAGCCACCCCGACATCAACGACAACAGGCGCCCAACCCCACCGCCGACCAGCCTCCATGCCTGGCGACAATAGCGACCACCCCACCATCCCGGCCCCGTTCAGCCTTCACCCCGTACCACCAAGTCGGTGTCGCGGCACGGCCCTAACGGTCACGATGCTGACCATTAACCGGCTTAACGGCCCAGATCACGACCCGTAAGCCGGGTCAGTCCGGCCAGGTCCAGCCCGGGCGCGGGTCGGCCGGAAACGGCTGAGGCCCCAGATAGCGCCGGTAGGCCGCGTGGATCCACGCGGTTTCGGTCTCCGGCGGGAAGACGAGATCGGCAAGGGCGACCTCACCGCTCTCCTTCGGCGACCGGCAGGTAGCGGTCAGACCACGATTCTCGTTGTCATAGTCGATGCCGGTGACGGTCACCGGAACACCGAGCAGAGTGGCCGTCGTGGGCAGCGTGGTCTGCTCACTGATCACGGTGAGAAAGGCCGTGTACTACTCGTCGTCGCCATACGCGTCCACGACGATGATCTCGATCGCGGCGTCCAGGTCGGTGGATCTGGGCATGGTTTCGAGCGTAGACCGGCCCCCTGACACGGCGGAAAAGGCAGAACGGCACAAACGACGCCCCTACGCTCCCGGGCCGGATTCGAACCTGCGCTTTCGCCTCCGGAGGGCGACGCTCATCCGTCGGTTCTGTCAGCTGTTCGGGCGGGCCCAGGTGTGGCTTGCCGCGTTCCAGGTCTTGCCTGTCGCTCGACCCGACAGGGCCGGGTCAGCGAATTCACCGATCGTGTGGAGGAGCAGACCGAAATCGTTGGGGACTCCGTCGGTCAGGCGTTGTTTGCGGAGCCAGGCCGACCAGCGGGACTGAGCGAGAGGCGCGTAGTCGCCCAGCACCTCGGCCAGTGAGGTGAGCCGTGCGTCGCGATGTCCGGCGACCGTCCTGATCGCCGTTGTCAGTTCGTCGCCGTCGATGTCGTGGCGCCGGGAGAGGGAGTGGACATCGACGAAGTCACGCCAACGGGTGTTCGCGGCCCCACGTTGGAGAGCTGTGACCAGCTTCTCGGCGTGCACCATGGCGAGCGGGTAGCCGGTGATCCGGATGGTGCCGTCGAGCAGCCGGGGAAGCGTTACCAACTGGGGTTCCGGCCAGATCGGGTCGCCGACGTTGATGTCTACGTGAAAGGTCAGGCGCGCCGCCGCAAGCTGAGCCGTGAGTGTGACCCGGACACCGCTGTACTCGTCCTGGTCGCGGATGATCTCCGCAGTGGCCGCATCGGCGTCTATGACGAGGCCGTCGTCGATCGTCGTGCTTGCGATGCTTCGTACCAGAGCAAGCACGTGTTCGACCTCGTTGGAGAGGTGCAGCCCCTGGAAGTCAACGTCGCGGGTCGGACGTCGCACATCAAGAGCCGCAAGCAGAACCCCGCCTTTGAGTACGAGCCGATCGGCATGTTCGGACTCGGCCAAGCGTGCGAGGAAGCCTTCCAGGGCGTAGAGCTGATGCAGCTCGTCGGTCGGACGTCTGTTTCTGCGTGCCAGATTCTGAAGATCCAGATATGCCCGGCCAGCGGCGGTAGCGCGGGTCGGCCGGTCGTTCACAGCAGGATCTCCATGGCTTCTCGAAGTGTCCGTTCAGCGCGCGGGAAGTGTCGGGCCATTGCTAGCAGCTCTGATGGTGAGGATCCGTGCCGGCTGAGCCAGCGTCTCAACGCCCCATAGACGAGTTCGGTGCCTTCCCGGTGACGCAGCCGGGCAACATCGATGATGCTCCGTGGTGCGTCGTACAGGCCGATGGAGGTCTGCTCGTCCAATGAGATCGTGCTCCGCCCGATCTCGAAGGTCGTGAGCTGGAAGTGGTGCCAGGTCACAGGTGCCTCAACCACCGGACGGTGGGCGCCTCGTGGGAGCGCCACGTCGATCGTCGACGGAATCTCGTCAGTCAACCCGTGCCGGGCCAGCGCGGTGGTCAGGCACAGTGTTGCCCGCGGCGCTCGCCGGCCAACAGTCAGAAGATCGACATCGACGAGGCTATCCGTATCGGTACGGCGAAACAGCCCACGATCGATGACCTCGATGACCTCGTCATCCCGGAGCCGATACAGCTGACGATCGGACAGCCCACCTCGGCGCGCTTCGGAATAGGTGAACGTGACGGGAAGCCCGCGAAGAGCGTCGTCCCGGCTGACTGCCACGGAGGAAATCCTACACACCTAGACCATGTCTGTAGAGATATTCCTCCGGATGGATGAACCTGGCCAGAGGTAAGCCGACGGTTCACGGGCCGACGGGAAGGTGATGCTGCCGAAGAGAAATTGGGCCGGACCAACCCGCCGACCGCAACCACCGGGATGGTGCGGGGGTCCGGGGGCGGAGCCCCACAGCGCGGAGTCTGAGGCTCGGGCCTCAGGGCCAGAAAAGCACGATGGGCACCGGTCAGCGCTTTCCGCTGACGTAGGTGCCCAATCACATCGTGCCCCCGGCAGGATTCGAACCTGCGCTTTCGCCTCCGGAGGGCGACGCTCTATCCCCTGAGCTACGGGGGCTCAGTGGTTAGAACCCTAGCAGGTCGATCTGCGGCTCCGCGAACGGGTTCGGTGCCGGTGTCGCGGGGGTGGCTGTCCGGGGATAACGACAACTACGTGCATCGATGTGCCCTTTGTCGGCGCGGGTCACCGCCGCGTCCGACGAGTCCTGTTTTGCGCCGGGGGGCGATTCATGGCCGTGATGTTTCCTGACGGGTTCCGGGTCGCGGGTTTTCCGGTGGCCCGGGTGAATGTCCTGGACTGTGGGGCTCTGCGGCTGTCCCGGACCCGCTGCTATTCCAGCGGGGTGATCAACGAGTTGCCGGGTGAGTCCGCCTACCGCCTGCTCTGGCTGATCGAGGGGCGGGTGGATCTGATGCGGGGATTGGCGTCCCGGTCGCTGCGGTCGGCGGATGTGGTGTTCTCGGACGCGTCGGTGCCGCTGGCCTGTGACATCCGCCCGGGGGAGGCGAACGCGGACTGGCTGAGTGTGCGGATTCCGCAAGGTCTGCTGGCGGGTGGCCGGCCGGTGGCGGAGGCCCATCACATCTCGGTGCGGCAGTTGCACAAGCTGTTCCACCGGCGTGGGCTGACGGTGTCGAGCTGGATCCGGGAGCGCCGGCTGGCGGGCTGGCGGCGGGCTCTGGCCGACCCGTCGAATCGGGGCCGGTCGGTGCAGGGGCTGGCCCGGGATTGGGGTCTGCACAGTTCCGCGCATGCGAGCCGGCTGTTCCGGGAGGCGTACGGCATCACTCCGGCCGCCTATCGCCGACGTGTGCGCTGACGGTCAATGTCCGTGCCGGGATCCGCGCTTTCGGTGCGGGTGTTCCTGCCAACATCCTTTCCGTCATCTTTCAACGGGGAGGAAACACCATGAAGAAGAGGATTCTGAGCTACCTGGGTGCGGCGGGCGATCGCTTCCACCGGGCTGGTCGGGGCGACCGTTTCGCCGGCTCTCGCGGCCGGCGGTTGCAGCTCGGCGTCGAATCCGACCCTCCAGGTCTGCGTCAATCACGGCGACGACGGCAATTCGACCCGGGGCGATTTCTATATCAACCGTGCGCCGGACTCCAGCGTCTACACCTACCGGACCGCCTTCGTGGTGAACGACGTCCAGCGGCCGCTCGGGCCGTCCACCCGGATCACCAGCAGCGGCCGTAAGTGCTGCACCTACGTCAACCTGCAGACGCTGCCGGTCTCCACCAAGACGGTGAAGAACCGGGTCTACATCTACACGTCCTCCGGGGCGCTGCACATGTGGCTGGACAGCCCGGCGATCTCGGTCCGGAACTGATTCCGCGCCGCCGCATGAATCGGGCCCGGTAGCCGATCGGCTACCGGGCCCGAGACATGTTCCAGAATCGTTCAGGAAGCCTGAATCTGCTCCAGAAGCTGCGTCATCGCGGTGATCTCGTATTGCTGCGTCGACACCATGGTCTCGGCGATCTCGGTGACGTCCGGATCCTTCGACAGTTTCAGGATCTCCTGCGCCATGTGGATGCCGCCCAGGTGGTGCTGGCGCATCATGGTCAGGAACAGGATGTCGACCTGTTTGCCCTCGGCCTGCCGCAGCTCTTCCATCTGCTGCGGGGTGGCCATCCCGGGCATCAGGCCGTCCTGCAGCGACTCGGTGCCGCCGGGCATCCAGGCCATCAGCGGCTGGCTCCCGTTCGGGTCGAGGCCCCACCCTTTCAGCCAGGTCTGCATGATGTTGACCTGGCCGTGCTGGGTGAGGGCGATGTCCATGCCGATGGTGCGCACGTCACCGTTGGTGGCCTTGGCGTACGCCACCATGCCCATGTCCACGGCCTGCGCGTGGTGCAGGGACATGTCTCGGATGAAGCCGGCCTCCGGCGAGGTGTCGCCGGGGTGGCCGGGCTGCTGCGGGAACAGCAGCCCGATCCCGAAGCCCACGAGGAGGGTGACTGCGGCCACCAGGACGTGGGACACCAGGCTGGGGACGCGCCGCTTCGGTGCTGCGGCCGCCGGGGCGGGGCCATCGGTGACGACGGCGTCCGACTGAGTCGTGGGCATGTCGATTCCTACTGTCAGGCGACCGGAGCGGTCCCCGTCTGGGTCACGCCGCCGGAGCACGGGATGCCGGGCTCCATCGACGCGTTCTGGCTCAGCACCCGGATGAACTCGTCGATGCGCGGGTCCGCGGCGGAGTCGACGGTGAGCTGGTAGCCCCACGCCTGCAGCGAGATGTTGCTGGTCTGGGCCGGGAACGGGCTGAGCATGGTGAAGCCCTTGGCCTTCACCTTGGTGGCCAGGCTCTCCACCTGGTCGGCGGCCAGACCGGGCTTGTAGGTGATCCAGACCGCGCCGTGCTCCAGGCTGTGCACCGCGTGCTCGTTGGGCACCTGGGCGTCGTAGACGTCACCCATGCAGTTCTGCCAGCGGGCGTTGTGCTCGCCGCCGACCGGGGGGTTCAGCTTGTAGGTGATGGGGCCGGTCTTGTGGTCCCGCGCGGTGAGGGACTTGTCCTCGTTGTCGCGGTAGTTGACGATGCCCTGGATGGCGGCGGCCCGGTCCTCCCAGGGGGTGCCGGTCTCCTTGTCGGACTTGACGGAGGCGAAGACGCCCCAGCCGATGATGCCGACGGCGACGAGGACCACCACACCGGCGACGGCGATCGGGCCCCAGTTGGTCCCACCCGCGGCCTTGACCGGGGTGATCGGCTTGCGGCCTTTCTTGCCGCCGCCCTTGCCGCCCTTGCCGGCCGGCCGGTTCGCGCCACCTGGCCGTCCTCCGGCGGGCTTGCCCGCGGGCGGCTTACCCTGGCCGGTGGTCTTGTCGACCTTGACGGTGGACGGGACCCGTTCGGGCCCCGGGGTGCTCATGCTCATCGTGCCTCGTCGATTCGTCAAAACGGGAAGGGGCGGGGCTCGGGTGGCCGCCGAACGCCGAAGTCTACCCCCGATAGCATGGCTGAGTGACTCCCGCCAACCTTGCTGACACCGTTCTCTCAGCCGCTCGTGCCGTTTTCGAGACGCGCGGGCTCGATGTCTCGCTGCTGCCCGCCACCACGACGGTGGAGCGGCCGCGTAACGCCGAGCACGGCGACTACGCGTCCAATCTAGCTCTCCAGGTGGGCAAGAAGGCAGGTGTCGCACCGCGTGAGCTCGCCGCGGCGCTGGCCGAGGAGCTGGGCCGCCGGGCGGAGATCGCGGCGGTGGAGATCGCCGGTCCGGGTTTTCTGAACATCCGGCTGGACAACGCCGCGCTCGGTGCGATCGCCGGGCTGGTGCTGGGGGCCGGTGCGGCGTACGGGCGAAATGACGCTCTTGCCGGGGAGAAGGTGAACCTGGAGTTCGTCTCGGCGAATCCGACCGGCCCGATCCACCTGGGGCACACCCGGTGGGCGGCGGTGGGTGACTCGCTGCGCCGGGTGCTGAGCGCCGCCGGGGCCGAGGTGACCAGCGAGTACTACGTGAACGACGCGGGCGTCCAGATGGACAAGTTCGCCCGGTCGCTGTTCGCGGCGGCGAACGGTGAGCCGGCCCCCGAGGACGGGTACGGCGGCGACTACATCGCCGAGATCGCACAGCGGATTCTCAGCGTGGATCCAGGCTTGGCGGGTCAGCCGGCCGAGACCGCCCTGCCGATCTTCCTGGCCCGCGGCTACGAGCTGATGCTCGCCGAGATCCGGGAGAGCCTGAACCGGTTCGGGGTGCACTTCGACGTCTGGTTCTCCGAGCAGACGCTGCACGGCGGCGGCGCGGTCGAGCACGCCATCGAGGAGCTGCGCAAGCAGGGCCACATCTTCGAGGACGGCGGCGCGGTCTGGCTGCGCACCACCGACTTCACCGACGACAAGGACCGGGTGCTGATCCGGTCGAACGGTGAGAAGACCTACTTCGCGGCCGACGCGGCGTATTACATCAACAAGCGGGAGCGCGGCTTCGACCGCTGCATCTACCTGCTCGGCGCCGATCACCACGGCTACATCGGCCGGCTGAAGGCGATCGCGGCGTGTGCCGGCGACGACCCGAAGAAGAACATCGAGATCCTGATCGGCCAGCTGGTCAACCTGGTGCGGGCCGGGCAGCCGGTGCGGCTGTCCAAGCGGGCCGGCAACATCATCACGCTGGACGAGCTGGTCGAGGCGGTCGGCGTGGACGCCGCGCGTTACTCGCTGGCCCGTTCCTCCACCGACTCGATGCTGACGCTGGACATCGAGGAGATCACCAAGAACTCCAGCGACAACCCGGTCTTCTACGTGCAGTACGCGCACGCCCGGATCTGCTCGCTGCTGCGCAACGCCGAGGAGAAGAAGGTCGCGCGCGGTGGGGAGTACGACCCGGCGCTGCTCTCCCACGAGCGCGAGCGCAACCTGCTGAAGACCCTCGGCGACTTCCCGGCGGTGGTGGCCACCGCGGCCGAGCTGCGTGAGCCGCACCGGATCGCGGTCTACCTGGAGGAGCGGGTGGCCACCGACTACCACCGGTTCTACGACGCCTGCCAGGTCCTGCCGAAGGGCGACGAGCCGGTTTCCGAGTACGCCGCACCCCGCCTGTGGCTGATGGAGGCCACCCGTACGGTGCTCGCCAACGGTTTGGACCTCCTCGGGGTCTCCGCTCCGGAGAGGATGTAGTCATGCGCGCACACGAGGCCGGGGCCCTGCACGGTGACCTCGGCAGCCGCGGGCCGGCCTGGCTGCGGAACCCGGAGGACGTGAACGCCCTGGTGCCGCAGCTGTGGCCGCGGACCGTCACCCGTACCGGCGCCGGGTCTCTGGAGATCGGTGGCGTGGGTGTCGCCGAGCTGGCCGCCGACTACGGCACTCCGGCCTACCTGCTGGACGAGGACGATCTGCGGGCCCGCTGCCGGGACTTCGGGGCCGCCTTCGCCGACGCGGACGTCTACTACGCCGGCAAGTCGTTCCTCTGCAAGGCGGTGGTCCGGATCGTCGACGAGGAGGGGCTCTTCCTCGACGTCTGCTCCGGTGGCGAGCTGGCGGTGGCGCTGGCCGCCGGGTTCCCGCCGGAGCGGATCGGCTTCCACGGCAACAACAAGTCGGAGTCGGAGCTGCGCCGGGCGCTGGACGCCGGGGTGGGCCGGATCATCGTGGACTCGTTCCACGAGATCGCCCGGCTGAGCGCGCTGGCCACCGAGCTGAACAAGCGTCCCGGGGTGCTGCTCCGGGTCACTGTGGGTGTCGAAGCTCACACTCACGAGTTCATCGCGACCGCCCACGAGGACCAGAAGTTCGGGTTCTCGCTGGCCGGTGGCGCGGCGTTCACCGCGGCCGCGCGGATCCTCGACGAGGGTGTGCTCGACCTGCGCGGCCTGCACTCGCACATCGGCTCGCAGATCTTCGACACCAGCGGGTTCGAGGTGGCCGCCCGGCGGATCCTGGAGTTGCAGGCGCAGATCCGGGACGCGCGCGGGGTGGAGCTGCCCGAGCTCGACCTGGGCGGTGGCTTCGGGATCGCGTACACCACGCAGGACGACCCGTCGACGCCCGGCGATCTGGCCAAGCGGATCAACAAGATCGTCGAGTCGGAGTGCGAGCTGGCGTCGCTGCGCAAGCCGAAGCTCTCCATCGAGCCGGGCCGGGCCATCGTCGGCCCCGCCGTCTTCACGCTGTACGAGGTGGGCACGGTCAAGGACGTCGACGGCATCCGCACCTACGTGAGTGTGGACGGCGGGATGAGCGACAACATCCGGACCGCGTTGTACGACGCCTCCTACTCGGCCACGATCGCCAACCGGAGCAGCACGGCGGAGCCGATGCTCGCCCGAGTGGTGGGAAAACATTGTGAGTCCGGGGACATCGTCGTGAAGGATGAATTCCTGCCCGCCGACGTGCAGCCCGGAGATCTTCTCGCCGTTCCGGGGACCGGCGCCTATTGCCGGAGCATGGCCAGCAACTACAACCACGTTCCTCGGCCGCCCGTGGTGGCGGTCCGCGACGGCGCCGCCCGCGTCATCGTGCGGCGGGAGACCGAGGACGACCTGCTTGCATTGGATGTGGGATGAGCTCCGTCAAGTCGATCCGCCTGGCCCTGCTCGGCTGCGGAGTCGTCGGTACCGAAGTGGTCCGGCTGCTCCACGAACAGGCCGAGGACCTGACCGCCCGGATCGGCGCCCCGCTGGAGCTGGTCGGCATCGCGGTGCGGCGGCTCGGCCGGGAGCGCGGTGACCTGCCGGTCGACCCGTCGCTGTTCACCACCGACGCGCTCGGCCTGGTCAAGCGGGACGACGTGGACGTGGTGATCGAGGTGGTCGGCGGGATCGAGCCGGCTCGCACCTGGCTGGTCGAGGCGCTGCGCGCCGGCAAGAGCGTGATCACCGCGAACAAGGCGCTGCTGGCCGAGGACGGTGGCGCGCTGCACGACGCCGCCGCCGAGGGTGGCGCGGACCTCTACTACGAGGCCTCGGTGGCCGGGGCCATCCCGCTGCTGCGCCCGCTGCGTGAGTCGCTGCACGGGGACAGGGTGACCGCGGTCACCGGCATCGTGAACGGCACCACCAACTTCATCCTCTCCTCGATGGCGTCCACCGGCGCCGGCTTCAACGAGGCGCTGGAGGAGGCGACCGAGCTGGGATACGCGGAGGCCGACCCGACCGCCGACGTGGAGGGCTTCGATGCCGCCGCGAAGGCCGCCATCCTGGCCTCGCTGGCGTTCCACACCCGGGTCACCGCCGCCGACGTGTTCCGGGAGGGCATGACCGGGGTGACCGCCGGTGACATGGCCAGCGCCCGGGAGATGGGCTGCACCATCAAGCTGCTCTGCATCGCCCAGCGCACCGCTGATTCGGTGTCGGTGCGGGTGCATCCGGCGATGATCCCGCTGACCCACCCGCTGGCCAGTGTGGGCGATGCCTTCAACGCGGTGTTCGTCGAGGCCGAGGCGGCCGGGCCGCTGATGTTCTACGGCCGGGGGGCCGGGGGCCGTCCGACCGCCAGCGCGGTGCTCGGCGACATCGTGGCGGCCGCCCGCAACAAGCTGACCGGCACCAGGGCGCCGAGCGAGAGCAACTACGCCGAATTGACGGTACGCCCGATCGGCGAGTCGATGACCCGCTATCACATCAGCCTCGACGTGGCCGAGAAGCCGGGTGTGCTGGCGTCGGTGGCCGGGGTGTTCGCCCAGAACGAGGTCTCCATCGCGACCGTTCGGCAGTCCGGTCGTGCGGATGACGCAAAACTGGTCATCGTCACCCACAGTGCCCCGGATGCCGCTCTGGCCGCCACGGTTGAGGCGTTGTCGCAGCTGGACATCGTCAGGTCGATCGCCAGCGTGCTGCGCGTCGAGGGAACGCCGTCCTGAATAATGGCCCGCGAATCCCGAAGATTGAACTTTGCAGTGAGGAGACGGCCATGTGGCGGGGCTTGATCGAGGCGTACCGGGACCGGCTGCCGGTCACCGACGCCACTCCGGTGGTCTCGTTGCACGAGGGGAACACCCCGCTGGTGCCGGCCCCGGTGCTGTCCCAGCGGACCGGCGCCGACGTCTACCTGAAGGTGGAGGGCGCCAACCCGACCGGTTCGTTCAAGGACCGGGGCATGACGATGGCCGTCTCCAAGGCCGTCGAGGACGGCGCCAAGGCCATCATCTGCGCCTCCACCGGCAACACCAGCGCCTCCGCGGCGGCGTACGCGGCCCGGGCCGGCATCACCTGCGCGGTGCTCGTCCCGCAGGGCAAGATCGCGCTCGGCAAGCTGGCCCAGGCACTGGTGCACGGCGCCCGGCTGCTCCAGGTGGACGGCAACTTCGACGACTGCCTGGCGCTCGCCTCCAAGCTGTCCCAGGACTACCCGGTCGCGCTGGTCAACTCGGTGAACATCTTCCGCCTGCACGGGCAGAAGACGGCCGCCTTCGAGATCGTCGAGGCGCTCGGTGACGCCCCGGACATCCACTGCCTGCCGGTCGGCAACGCCGGCAACATCTCCGCCTACTGGATGGGCTACCAGGAGGACCGGGCGGCCGGGAACACCACCCGTCTGCCGAAGATGTTCGGCTTCCAGGCCTCCGGCGCCGCCCCGATCGTGAACGGTCAGGTGGTGGAGAACCCGTCGACGATCGCCACCGCGATCCGGATCGGCAACCCGGCCAGCTGGACCAAGGCGCTCGACGCCCGGGACGCCTCGGGCGGTCTGATCTCGGCGGTCACCGACCGGGACATCCTCAACGCGTACCGCCTGCTCGCCCGTGAGGTGGGCGTCTTCGTGGAGCTGGGCAGCGCGGCCAGCGTGGCGGGTCTGCTCCAGCAGTCCGCGGCGGGGCTGATCCCGGCCGGCTCGCGGGTGGTCTGCACGGTGACCGGGCACGGTCTGAAGGACCCGGAGTGGGCCATCTCCACCGCCCCGTCGCCGACCGTCATCGCCAACGACGCCCTGATCGCGGCGAGGGCCCTCGACCTGGCCTGATCATGTCGGCGCGGAGAGAACCCTAGGTTTCCGCGGTTTCGCCAGGGGCCGCGGCCCGGTCTGACAGACTGGTCGCGGCCTCGTCGGCTGCCTGGCACCCCGCTTCGCGGACCAGGAGTTCCATCGCCTGGGCCACGATGGCGAGTTCCTCGGCTGAGAGCCGGCTGAGGATTTCGCGCTGCTTCGCCACCCCTGCCGTGATGATGCCCTCGATGATTTCAGTGCCCGCCTTGGTGAGTCCGATCCGGCGTACTCGCCGATCGTTCCGATCCTCCGCGCGCGTGACCAGGTCCTGCACCACCAGGCGGTCGACCATGCCGCTGAGCGCCGCGGCGCCGACCCCGATCATCCGGGCCAGCTCACCGCCGGCCAGCGTGCCGTGCCGGGACAGCAACAGCATGATCTTGAGCTGCGACATCGTCAGGTGCGACGAGAAGAGCGGATCCGACCGGTCGCCGGCGAACAGATGCTCCAGCTGGATCGACGAACCCATGATGTCCGCGATGAGCTTCTCTTTCTGGCTCAGCGCCCGCTCCTTGCTCGTGTTTCCAACCTGTGTCGGACGGTACCAGGGAGCCCTGGCGAAAACCGTTTGTTCGTGTCATGCAAACTATCAGTATCGACCGAACCATTCTCGGGGGAGCGCCCATGTCAGCTCTGACACGGCTTAGCCTTGCCAACCGAGGTCTCGTCGCCCTGATCGCCCTGGTGATCAGCGGCTTCGGAATCTATGCGATCCCGTCACTCAAGCAGCAGCTCTTTCCCTCGATCGAGCTGCCCGCCGCGTTCGTCAGCGCGGTGCTGCCCGGAGCCTCGCCGGAAGCCGTCGAGTCCCAGGTGACCAAGCCGATCGAGGACGCGGTCAAGGGCATCGACGGCATCGACAGCGTGACGTCGACCTCCCGGGAGAACGTCTCCAGCGTCGTGGTGCTCTTCGAGTTCGGCACGGACATCGAGTCCGCGGTCAACCAGGTCACCACCTCGGTCAACCGGATCCAGTCGCAGCTGCCGGAGAGCGTCGACCCGACGATCTTCGCGGGCAGCACCGACGACATCCCGGCGATCGTGCTGGCCGCCTCCGGCGGCACCGACGAGGCCGACCTGCTCAACCGGCTCAACGAGACGGTGGTGCCGGAGCTCAACGGCATCGAGGGGGTCCGCGACACCCAGATCACCGGCGCCCGCGCCGAGCAGGTCGTGATCACTCCGGATCTGGCCAAGATGGGCGCGGCCGGCGTCAGCCCGGCGTCGCTCACCCAGGTGCTGCAGGCCAACGGCCTGTCCATCCCGGCCGGCGCGGTGATCGAGGGCGACAAGTCCCTGACCGTGCAGGTGGGCACCCCGATCACCTCGGTGGACCAGCTCAAGGACGTCTACCTGACCGGCTCGCGGAGCACCGTCCAGCTCGGTGACGTGGCGGCGGTGGAGAGCAAGCTGCCGGCCGCCGAGTCGTTCACCCGCACCGACGGCGTGGACAGCCTCGGCATCGCGGTCACCGCCCGCCCGGACGGCAACCCGGTCTCGATCTCGCACGAGGTGCGGGACATGCTCGACCAGCTGCAGAAGGACTCCGGCGCCACCCTGACGGTGATCACCGACCAGGCGCCGTTCGTGGAGAAGTCCATCGAGAGCCTGACCACCGAGGGCCTGCTCGGCCTGGTGATGGCGGTCGTGGTCATCCTGGTCTTCCTGCTCAGCGTCCGCTCCACCCTGGTCACCGCGGTCTCCATCCCGCTGTCGGTGCTGGTCGCGCTGATCGCCCTGTGGATCGGCGACTACACGCTGAACCTGCTCACCCTGGGCGCGCTGACCATCGCGGTGGGCCGGGTGGTCGACGACTCGATCGTCGTTCTGGAGAACATCAAGCGGCACCTGGAGTACGGCGAGGAGAAGACCCAGGCGATCCTCGGAGCGGTCCGTGAGGTCACCGGCGCGGTGGTCGCCTCCACGCTCACCACGGTCGCCGTCTTCGCCCCGATCGCTCTGGTCGGCGGTCTGGTCGGGCAGATCTTCTCGTCCTTCGCGATCACCGTGACGGTGGCGCTGCTGGCCTCGCTGGTGGTCGCCCTGACCATCGTGCCGGTGCTGGCCTACTGGTTCCTCAAGCCGCCGGCCGAGGGCGCCGACACCGAGGCGATCCGCAAGGCCGCCGAGGAGAAGGAGCTGCGCAGCCCGCTGCAGCGCGCCTACCTGCCGGTGATCCGGTTCGCCACGGTCCGGCGCTGGACCACCATCGCGATCGGTCTGGTGGTGCTGGGCGGCACGGTCTTCCTCGGCCGCGGTCTGGAGACCAACTTCCTGGACCAGTCCGGGCAGGACAGCATCACGATCAGCCAGGAGATGCCGGCCGGGACCAGCCTGGCCGCCACCGACGAGGCCGCCAAGAAGGTCGAGGGGGTGCTCAAGGCCCGCGCTGAGATCAGCACCTACCAGGTGACCGTCGGCGGCAGCTCGGCCAACCCGTTCGCCGGTGGTGGCGGGGCCGCCACCGCGTCGTACAGTGTGGCGCTCGCCGAGGACACCGACGTCGAGGAGATCTCCGACAAGCTGCGTGAGCAGTTCGACCAGCTGACCGACGCCGGAGTGATCAAGATCGGTCAGGACAGCTCGGGTCTGGGCAGCAGCGGACTGTCCGTGCGGGTGTCCGCGGCCGAGACCGGGGTGCTCGCCACCGCCACCGAGCAGGTCCGGGCCGCGATGGCCGGGGTCAGCGGCGTCACCGACGTGGACACCAGCATGAAAGCCAGCGTCCCGAGGCTCGACGTGGTGGTGGACCGCAAGGCCGCCGCGGCCGCCGGGCTCACCGAGGCGCAGATCGGCCAGTCCGTGGCGGGCATGTTCCGCAGCGCCCCGGCCGGTCAGATCAGCGTCGACGGCGCCACCCAGGACGTGGTGATCTCGTTCGGCGCCGCCCCCACCGACCAGGCCGCGCTCAAGGCCCTGCCGCTGACCACCGCCAAGGGCATCGTCCCGCTGGACCAGGTGGCCGACATCAAGCAGGTGGACGGCCCGGAGACGGTGACCCGGGTGGACGGCGACCGCACCGCCACGGTCACCGGCGCGCTCGTCCCCGGCACCAACCTCAGCCAGGTCAACACCGACCTGACCGCGGTGCTGGGCGACCTGGAGCTGCCGGCCGGCGCGGACTACACCATCGCCGGCGTCAACGCCGACCAGCAGGAGGCCTTCGCCCAGCTGGGCCTGGCCGTGCTGGCCGCCATCGCGATCGTCTTCGTCATCATGGTCGCCACCTTCCGCAGCCTGATCCAGCCGGTGATCCTGCTGGTGTCGATCCCGTTCGCGGCGACCGGCGCGATCGTGCTGCTGAAGGTCACCGGCACCGCGCTGGGCGTGCCCGCGCTGATCGGTGTGCTGATGCTGGTCGGCATCGTGGTCACCAACGCGATCGTGTTGCTGGACCTGATCAACCACTACCGGGCCGAGGGCCTGGGCGTGCGGGAGGCGGTGATCGAGGGTGGCCGGCACCGGCTGCGGCCGATCCTGATGACCGCGATCGCGACCATCTTCGCGCTCATCCCGATGGCGCTCGGCCTCACCGGCGAGGGTGGGTTCATCTCCCAGCCGCTGGCCATCGTGGTGATCGGTGGTCTGCTCAGCTCCACGCTGCTGACCCTGGTCCTGGTCCCGACGCTCTACACCCTGGTGGAGGAGAGCAAGGAGCGGCGGCGGGAGAAGCGGCGGGCCAAGCGGCTCGGCAAGGGCTCGCCGCGGCACGCCGCCGACGAGTCGGGTGAGGAGCTGGTCGCGGCCGGCCGGGGCGGGAGTCACGAGGCCCGGTCCGAGGCCCGCGAGGAGGGCGGCGTGAAGTCGGCGCTGCGCGGCTTCACCGATCAGTTCGAGGTGCTCAAGATGCCGCGCAAGCCGGTGAACCCGGCCGAGTAGGCGAGTGTTCACGACGATGCCCGGCCCCGTGTGGGGCCGGGCATCGCTCGATAGGGTCGGTATGTGCCCAACTCGTTCTCGGTCCTTACCCGCAACCGTGACTTCCGCCGGCTCTTCAGCGCTGAGCTGGTGGTTTTCGGAGCCGACTGGTTCGTCATGGTCCCGCTGCTGGCGTTCCTGCCGGAGCTGACCGGGACCGGCACGATGGGCGCGCTGGTGCTGGCCGTGGACACCGGCATCCTGGCGCTGCTGCTGCCGTTCACCGGCACGGTGGCCGACCGGTTCGACCGCCGGAAGATCCTGATCGTGGCGAACATGGCGGCCTTCCTGTCGGTGCTGCTGCTGTTCGCGGTCCGGTCGGCGGCGACCGCCCCGCTGGCCCTGGTGGCGATCGGTGCGATGGCGGTGTCGAAGGCGTTCTACTCGCCGGCCGCCTCCGCCGCCCTGCCGAACGTGGTGGACCCGGGCGACCTGGCCGCGGCCAACACCATCGCGGGCTCCGCCTGGGGCACCATGACCGTGGTCGGCGCGTCCCTGGGCGGCGTGGTCAGCCAGCTGTTCAGCCCGTACGTCTGTTTCGCGGTGACCGCCGTCCTGCTGCTCGCCGGAAGCGTCCTGACCGCCCTGATCCGGCGCCCGATGCAGGCGCCGCGGGCGGGCGGGGACGAGCCGCCCCGGGCGCTCGCCGCGCTGGTCGAGTCGCTGCGCTACATCGGCCGCCGCCCGCGGCTGCGGGCCCTGGTCACGGTGAAGTCCGCGGTCGGCCTGGGCAACGGGGTGCTGACCGTCTTCCCGCTGATCGCGGCCGCGCACGGGGCCGGCCCGCTGGCTCTGGGGCTGCTCTTCGCGCTGCGCGGGGCGGGTGCCCTGATCGGCCCGCTGGTGATGCGCCCGGTGCTGAACCGGCCGGCCTGGCTGCTGCCCGGCCTGGCCCTGTCGATGGGCCTGTACGGCATCGGCTACCTGGGGGTGGCCTTCGCCCCGTGGTTCTGGCTGGTGGCGGCCCTGGTCTTCGTCGCGCACTTCGCCGGCGGCAGCAACTGGGTGCTGTCGAATTTCGCGTTGCAGGGTGAGGTGCCGGACGCGCTGCGCGGGCGGGTGTTCGCCACCGACATGATGCTCGCCACTCTGGCCATCGCGGTCAGCCAGCTCGGCGCGGGCGCGGTGATCGCCAGCGTCGACCAGCGGTGGATCATCGCGGGGTGCGCGTCCATCACGCTGACCTACGCGGTGCTGTGGCGGATCGCCACCCGGCGGTTGCCGCACTCCACCGAGCCGGCATTCGGGACTGCCGGTACCGGGGAGCGCCCGCTGAAATGATCAAGCCCTAGCATGTGACGATGGGTTTGTCCTTCGTCACCGAACCGGTCTCCGTCAGCACGCCGGCGACCAGCGCCAACCTGGGCCCCGGCTTCGACGCCCTGGGCCTGGCCCTGACGCTGTACGACGACCTGACCGCCCGGGTCACCGAGGACGGCTTCACCGTGGCGGTGAGCGGCGAGGGCGCGGGCGACCTGCCGGCCGGCGCCGACCATCTGGTGATCCGCTCGATGCTGGAAACCTTCGACGAGGCCGGGCAGCGCCCGCCGGGGATCGCGCTGGAGTGTGTCAACCGGATCCCGCAGGCGCGCGGGATGGGCAGCTCGTCGGCGGCCATCGTCGGCGGTGTGCAGCTCGCCCGCGGCCTGATCAGGAACGGTCTTGAGCTGATCGACGACGAGGCCGCTCTGCGGATCGCGGCCCGGATCGAGGGCCACCCCGACAACGTGGCCCCGTGCCTGCTCGGCGGCTTCACCATCGCCTGGACCGAGGAGGGCGGGGCGCGGGCGGTCCGGCTCGCGACGGACCCGGGCGTACGGCCGACGGTTTTCATCCCGGCCGAGGTGGGGTATACGGCGACCGCGCGCGCCGCCCTGCCGGCCGAGGTCCCGCACCGGGACGCGGCCTTCAACGCCGGCCGGTCCGCGTTGCTCACCCACGCGCTCACCACCGACCCGTCGCTGCTGCTGCCGGCCACCGAGGATCGGCTGCATCAGGGGTACCGCGCCGCGGGGATGCCGGCCACCGCCGCTCTGGTGGCCGGGCTCCGGGCGGCCGGGGTGGCCGCGATGGTCAGCGGCGCGGGTCCGACCGTGCTGGCGTTGACCGAGGTCCCGGCCGGTTTCCAGGCCGGCGCGCACTGGCGCGGCGAAGTGCTGGGCGTGGATGACGCCGGTGCTCGTGTGAAAGGGGGTATGGTGGAACACGCCGAGCGGGGCCCTGTTGCCGCAGGTCGCACGAGTTGACTACGCTCAAGACCTAGCACAGCCGCGAAGCAAGCGATCTCTGCGGTTCGGCGCACCCCCGAGATTTCCGGGTCAGCTGACCTATCTCATCTCTCATCAAGGCACCCGCCGAGCAGCAGTCGATATCGCTGCACTCGCCGAGACCTACCCGTCAAGCCCTGACGGGCAGGGATACCGGTCGAGCTGCCGTGCTGCACCAACTCCCGCGCCGCTGTTGCGAAGCGGGTTCCGAGGGCACCCGGCCCACGCTGCAGTTCCGGGTGATCTCGGGCTTTTTCCGACGGAAGGAATCCATTGAGCGACACCACCGACGTGACGTCGGGTGTTTCTGACGTCGCTGACGGCGCCGGCACCACCGCGACCGCTACGAAGCGCCGCCGTGGCGGCACCGGGCTGTCCGCGATGCTGCTGCCCGAGTTGCAGAGCCTCGCCGCTTCCCTCGGCATCTCCGGCACCGCCCGGATGCGCAAGGGTGAGCTGATCGCCGCGATCACCGAGCGCCAGAGTGGCGGCGCCCCCGCCGCCGCTGCCTCCGAGCCGGCCCCGCGCCCGCGTTCCAACAGCGCCGAGGCCGTCGCCGCGGCTCCGGCCCCGGTCCAGGCCGCCCCGGCCGAGGTGGCGCAGACCGCGGCCGCCCCCACCGAGACGGCTCCGGCCGAGCGTCCCGCGCGGAGCCGCCGTGAGCGTGCGTCCCGCGAGCCGCGTGAGGCCCGCGAGCCGCGTGAGACCCGGGAGTCCGCTCCGCGGGAGCAGCAGCCGGCGGCCGTGGAGGCCGCGCCGGCCCCGGTGGTCGCCGAGGCGCCCGCCGCCACCGCTCCGGCCACCGAGGCGCCCGCCGAGCGCCCGGAGCGGGGCGACCGTGAGCGCGGCGAGCGGGGCGAGCGCAACCGCGACCGGCAGCGCAACCAGCGCGACGGTCAGCAGCGTGACGGCCGCCGTGACGAGCAGCAGCGTGACGACCGTGGGGACCGTGGCAACGACCGCGGCCCGCGTTCGGACCAGGGTCACGACGACGACGACAACGACTCCGAGGGCGGTCGCCGGAGCCGGCGCAGCCGTTTCCGGGACCGTCGCCGCGGCCGGGACCGGGACGACAGCCCGCGTGAGGACAACCGGCGTGAGGGCCGGGAGCCGCACGTGGCCGAGGACGAGGTGCTCGTCCCGGTGGCCGGCATCCTGGACGTGCTGGACAACTACGCGTTCGTCCGCACCACCGGATACCTCTCCGGCCCGAACGACGTCTACGTCTCGATGTCGCAGGTCAAGAAGTACGGCCTGCGCCGCGGCGACGCGGTCACCGGCGCCGTCCGGTCCGCCCCGCGTGAGGGTGGCAACGACGGGCAGCGGCGGGACAAGTACAACCCGCTGGTCCGGCTGGACACCATCAACGGCATGGAGCCGGACGAGGCCCGCCGCCGTCCCGAGTTCTACAAGCTCACCCCGCTCTACCCGCAGGAGCGCCTGCGGCTGGAGACCGAGCCGCACATCCTCACCACCCGCATCATCGACCTGGTGATGCCGATCGGTAAGGGGCAGCGGGCGCTGATCGTCTCGCCGCCGAAGGCCGGTAAGACGATGGTGCTGCAGGCCCTGGCCAACGCGATCACCCGCAACAACCCCGAGTGCCACCTGATGGTCGTGCTCGTGGACGAGCGGCCCGAAGAGGTCACCGACATGCAGCGCACGGTGAAGGGCGAGGTCATCGCGGCCACGTTCGACCGTCCGCCGCAGGACCACACCACGGTCGCCGAGCTGGCGATCGAGCGGGCCAAGCGCCTGGTCGAGCTGGGCCACGACGTGGTCGTGCTGCTCGACTCGGTGACGCGGCTCGGCCGGTCGTACAACCTGGCGGCACCGGCCTCCGGCCGGATCATGTCGGGTGGTATCGACTCGACGGCGCTCTATCCGCCGAAGCGGTTCCTCGGTGCGGCGCGCAACATCGAGAACGGTGGCTCGCTCACCATTCTCGCGACCGCGCTGGTGGAGACCGGCTCGATGATGGACACGGTCATCTTCGAGGAGTTCAAGGGCACCGGTAACGCCGAGCTCAAGCTGGACCGGAAGATCGCCGACAAGCGGATCTTCCCAGCCGTGGACGTCTCCGCCTCCAGCACCCGCAAGGAGGAGATCCTCCTGGGCAAGGAGGAGCTGGCGATCGTCCACAAGCTCCGCAAGGTGCTCAGCTCGCTGGAGACCGGCGCGGCTCTGGACCTCCTGATGGACCGGCTCAAGCAGACCCGGACCAACATCGAGTTCCTGATGCAGATCGCCAAGTCGACGCCTGGCGAATAATCGCACAAATGTGACGCAGCCCACCCAATCGGGTGGGCTGCGTTGTTTTTGTCGCACAACTTGTCTGATTCGGCCCATCAGGGGTCGTGCGAACCTCCGGTATCCCATCCCTCGACAGTCCGGAGGCGCCCGATGATCGTGCCCGGTTACCGGGACTGCCCGGTCGAGCCCTGGGACCCGGGCACACCGGTGGATCCCGGCGAGGCCGAGGACTTCCTGCGCCGGTGTTACACCGAGAACCCGCGCCTCGGTCCGGTCGAGCCACGGCTCGCCATCATCCGGGCGCAGATCGCCGCGACCGGCACCTACGTGCACACCACCGACGAGCTGACGCACGGCGCGAAGATGGCCTGGCGCAACGCGAGCCGGTGCATCGGGCGGCTCTACTGGCGCAGCCTGATGGTGCTGGACCGGCGCCGGGCCCGGACCGCCGACGAGATCTACTCGCTGCTCGTCCAGCACCTGCAGGCCGCCGGGAGTGCGCAGATCCGCCCGGTGATCAGTGTCTTCGCCGCGGCCCAGCCGGGCCGGCCGCACGCCCGGGTGTGGAACGAGCAGCTCATCAGATACGCCGGCTACCGGGCCGAGAACGATCAGACGGTCGGTGACCCGCGGCAGATCGGATTCACCGAGGCGGTCCAGGGTTTCGGGTGGCAGGGCAAGGGCGAGGCGTTCGACGTGCTGCCGCTGGTGATCGAGACACCGGCCGAGGGGGTCCGGGTCTACGAACTCCCCGAGCGGGTCATCCGGGAGGTGCCGTTGAGTCATCCCGAGTTCGGCTGGTTCGCCGAGCTGGGGCTGCGCTGGCACGCGGTGCCGGCCATCGCCAACATGCGCCTGACCATCGGCGGGGTGAACTATCCGCTGGCCCCGTTCAACGGCTGGTACATGGGTTCCGAGATCGGCTCCCGCAACCTGGCCGACGCCGACCGCTACGACCTGCTGCCTCTGGTCGCCGACCGGATGGGGCTGGACACCAGCCGCGAGTCGACGCTCTGGCGGGACCGGGCGCTGGTCGAGCTGAACCGGGCGGTGCTGCACAGTTTCGAGCGGGCCGGGGTGAAGATGAGCGACCACCACACCGAGTCGCGGCGGTTCGTCACCCACCTGGCCAACGAGGAGAAGGCCGGCCGGCGGGTGCCCGCGGACTGGAGCTGGATCGTCCCGCCCATCTCCGGCGGCATCACGCCGGTCTTCCACCGCTACTACGACGAGTTCGACGAGCGGCCCGCGTTCTATCTGGACGACGAGGCGGCGGAGCTGGCGAAGGGCTGCCCTAGGCGAACTCGTTGACCGCGAAGTCGTCCCGGTGCCGCCACGCCGCGGTGGTCCGGACATGACCGGCCCGCACCCACTTCAGCAGCTTGTGCGGGAACTCGGCCTGCGGGATCCGGCCGGCCACCCGGACCACGAAGCCCTCGGACCGCTCCGCGTCGCGCTGGGCGGACCAGGCGGCCCGCGCCTCGGACAGGCTGCCGCCCCGGTAGAGCACCGGAACCATCGGCAACTCCAGGCGGCGGGCCCAGTCGACGGTGTCGTCCCAGCCGAGCAGCGTGTCGGTCTCGTCCCAGATGCCGAAGACCAGGAACACCCCGGGCAGATCGGTGTACGGCACACTGCGGCGAGCCCACATCGACTCGCCGCAGACCCGCCAGTCGTCGGGTATCCGGTACGACGTCATCGCCCACAGCGCTTTCGCCGGACGGTCCCAGGGCTGGGTGCCGGAGTCGAGGGAGCGGGCGTACATGCCGTCACGGGTGAAGGTGAGGTTGCCGCCGTCCATCTTCTCGGTCACCACGAGCTCGCCATCCAGCCAGGACAGATCGTGCTGAATCCGGTCGTCGGCGGATGCTCCCGGTGAGTCGGGCAGATGGAACGTCCGCGGGTACTTCACCCTAGAAATCTCCCTCCGCCACCTGAAAGACCGTCAGGCCGAGCTGCCGCCACATGCGTACCACCTGCTGACGGTCGTCGAACACCCCGACGATCCGCCAACGATCTCTGACCTCCTGGTCGAAGATCTCCCGCTTGACGATCGAGTCCTTGCGGCTGTCACCCTCCGGGCGCATGAACAGACCTTCGTACGGCACACCGACGAACAGCTCCAGCCACGCCTCGGTCTCCGCCCGGCACACCGCGTCCCGGCCGGAGCAGAAGACGATCGCGTGCCCGGCGGCGTGCATCGCCCGCACCGCGGTGATCACCGCCGGGTTCGGCTCGTCCTCACCCACCCGATTCCAGGCGTACGGGCTGCGATGGCCCATCAGCGCCACCGTCCCGTCGATGTCGACGAGCACCGCGGCCGGCAGCTCCGGGTCGGGCCGGTAGACCACACCCGGACCGCCCGGGTCGACGAACGGCACCGGCAGCGGCAGGTTCCGGCCGGCCAGATAGCGGTCGTGCATGCGGCGGATCGCGCCCTCGCCGACCTGATCCTCCTCGGGCCGGCCGGCGTCGCGCCGCACACACTCGTCCACCGGGACGTCGGTGAAGTCGTGCACCTCGAACGACGCGTGGTGCCGCGCCGCCATCTCGGCCCACTCCCGCACCGTCTTGGCGCGCAGGTTGGTGTCGTCGACGATGACACTGCCCCGGGACCGCAGCAGCGCCTCGACCGCCGCCCGCTGGGCCTGGGTGACCTGCGCCTCGGCGTGCTGGGTGAAGAGCCGGCGGCCGTGCAGCATGCGCCGCAGGTCGTCGCGGTTGACCCGGACCACGTCCGGCTGGAGCTTGCGCGCGAACGTGGTCTTGCCGGACGCCGGCAGGCCCCGGGTGATCAGTAGCCGTGTCACTTCGTCTCTGCTTCCTTGACGGCCGGCCGCACGCGCTGCCACAGGCCGGGACGGTAGTCCCTGCCGTCGAGACGCAGGAACAACTCGGCCCGGTACGCGGTACGCAGCGCCTCGGCCGCGAACTCCTTGCGGCCCCAGCCCTCGGGCAGTGCCGCGACGATCTTCTCGAAGGTGGACTCGACGGCTGCCGCCAGCTCCTCCACCTCGCCGGTCAGCCCGGTGGCGACACCGGTGACCCAGGTGTGGAACTCGTCCGGGAGCGGCTCGACGAGCGCCCCCAGATCGCCGCCGACGGCCAGGATCTCCCAGACGGTACGCGGGGTGAGACCCGTGACCAGGCGGTGCAGCCGTACATAATCGGCGTATTTGATCTTGACCCTCTGGTCGGCCTCGGTGAAGTGCACCACCAGGCCCTCACGCCCGTCCCGCGGTGGCGCGGCGAGCGCCTCGGCCAGCGTCGCGTAACCGAAGGTCTGCACCACCGGCCCCGGCCAGTCCGGCACCGCGGACGGCCCGTGACTGCGGCCGGTCGCGATCTCCACCGCGCCGAGCAGGATCAGATCGTCCATGCCCCGGTAGTCGATGACGATCCGGTTGTCCGGGTAGACGATCTCGACGAGCACGGTCAACCCCGGCGGCGGCACGAACGACGGGTACCGCTCGCGGAGCACCGCGGTGGCGTGCCGTGCCTGGTCGGACGCGAAGGAGCCCCGGGTGGCCACCGCCCAGCCGGTGCCGTCGTGGTAGAGCACACCCAGGCTGCCGTCGGCCTTGTCGGTCACCGTCACCGTGGCGTCCGGGTCGAGCCGGGGCGCCTGACTCTGGTCGTGGTTGAAGAACTTCGGGAACGGCCGCGCGGCGATCCGCCCCCGCCCGTCCACCACCAGACCGCGGCAGGCCAGCGTGACCGGCGTCCACGCGCCGCTGAACTGGCAGGCCTCGGTGTAGTTGTAGATCACGAACGGCAGTGTGGGGTGGCACTGCGTCCGGACGAGTCCGCTGTCGATCGCTTCGGCCAGCCGGGCCGGATCGAGGACGTCGTGGAGCAGCGTCATCACGGTGCCTTTCAGGAGTGGGAATGCCGGGAGGGACGCTCACGTTAACCAGGGCGAACCCAGTTGCGCCTCCTGATTTCCAGCTGTAGTGGGGGGCATGGCAGACTGGTACATCGGCCAGTAGGGGTTCCGGTTCACGCCTTTCCAGCAGGAGGGCGACCCGGCGGCCCGTTGTATCGAGAGGGACCGAGAAGACATGAAGAGCGGCATCCACCCCGAGTACGCGACCACCGAGGTCGTCTGCTCCTGCGGCAGCACCTTCACCACCCGCAGCACCGCCAAGGGCGGCGAGATCCGCGTCGAGACCTGCAGCGCCTGCCACCCGTTCTACACCGGCAAGCAGCGCGTCCTCGACACCGCGGGCCGGGTTGCGAAGTTCCAGGCGAAGTACGCGAAGGTCACCGCCGCGAAGAAGAAGTAACTGCTTCAACGGCGCCCGTCCCGGTTCTCGGGGCGGGCGCCGTTCGCATGTCGGTCCGCCGGTCACTTCTTGGGAGAGTTCGATGAGCAACGACCGTTTGAACACGCTTCTCGCCGAGTACGTGGACCTGGAGAGGCGGATGGAGGACCCGTCCATCCACTCCGACCAGGCGCTGGTCCGGCGGGTCGGCCGGCGGTTCGCCGAGCTGGCGCCGATCTACGCGGCCAACCAGGAGCTGGAGGCGGCCCGCGCCGACCTGGCCGCCGCCAAGGAACTGGCCGCCGAGGACTCCAGCTTCGCCTCCGAGGTCGACGCGGTCGCCGCGACACTGCCCGCGCTGGAGGAACGGCTCGGCGAGATGCTGATGCCGCGCGACCCCAGCGACGCCAAGGACGTGATCATCGAGATCAAGGCGGGCGAGGGTGGCCAGGAGTCCGCGCTGTTCGCCGGCGACCTGCTGCGCATGTACACCCGGTACGCCGAGAAGCGCGGCTGGGTGGTCGAGGTGATCGACTCGCAGGAGTCGGACCTCGGCGGGGTCAAGGACATCTCGGTCGCCGTCAAGACCAAGGGCGTGCCCGAGGGCGGCCACGGCGTCTGGTCCCGGATGAAGTGGGAGGGTGGCGTGCACCGGGTGCAGCGGGTGCCGGTCACCGAATCCCAGGGCCGCATCCACACCTCGGCGGCCGGCGTGCTGGTGCTGCCCGAGGCGGAGGACGTCGACATCGACATCCAGGCCGGTGACCTGCGGATCGACGTCTACCGCTCGTCCGGCCCGGGTGGCCAGTCGGTCAACACCACCGACTCCGCGGTCCGGATCACCCACCTGCCCACCGGCACCGTGGCGAGCTGCCAGAACGAGAAGAGCCAGCTCCAGAACAAGGAGGCGGCGATGCGGATCCTGCGCTCCCGGCTGCTGGCCCAGGCCCAGGAGGCGGCCGACGCCGCGGCCGGGGACGCCCGCAAGGCCCAGGTCCGGACGGTGGACCGGTCGGAGCGGGTACGCACCTACAACTTCCCGCAGAACCGGATCACCGACCACCGGATCGGCTACACCGCGTACAACCTGGATCTGGTCCTCGGCGGTGAGCTGGACGGGGTGCTGGACGCGCTGGCCGCGGCGGACCGGGAGGCCCGGCTCTCCGGCGACACCGAGATGACCCGGCGCTGATCAGGGCCTGATCAGGCTCTCAGGCGATCCGGTAGACCACCAGCCGGTCGGTTCCCTGGCACGCCAGGATCCGGCCGGCTCCGGAACACCGGAGGTCGCCGCCCTGCCCGATCGTGCCGAGCAGGATCGACCGGCCGGTCCGCAGATCGAGCCAGGTCAACACCGAGCGGGTGAACTCCACCGGCATCGGCAGCCGCAGCAGCGCGAACCCCTCGCTGAAATCCCAGGACACCAGCCAGCCCCGGGCCGGGGCGCCCCGGACCTGCCCGGTGGCCGCCTCCCGTAGCACCGTGCTGCTGTCCCGCAACCGGGAGCTGTCCAGCAGCACGTCGTCGCCCGGCAGCATCCCGTGGGCGGGCTGGCCGTCGCTGCCCCACCGCGGCTTGCCGGTCCACGGGTCCACCGTCTGGTAGCCGCTCTCCGAGGTGAGACAGACCAGCGGACCGCAGTCCTGCACCCAGACGTAGCCCGCCGCGTCGAGCGACCAGAGCCGCTCCAGCGTGTCGATCCGGTAGGCGGTGGCCGTCCCGGTGCCCCCGGCTGCACCGCTGTTCCGGATCTCCAGCAGCAGGCCCGAGGTGGTGGACAGCGAACTGCCGTCACCGGTCTCCGGTGACCCCTCGACCCAGGGCAGGGTCCGCTCCAGCAGCAGCGTGCCGGTGTCGAAGTCGAGCAGGGTGATGTCGCCGGTCCCGGTGGCGACGACGACCCGGGCCGGCCGGGTGCCCTCGAACTGCACCTGCGTGTTCGTCCCGGCGCCGGAAGGCACCGCCCGCTCCCAGACCACGGTCCCCTCCCGGGCCCGGACCATCCGGATCCGTTCCGGTGAGCTGGACTCCCCGATCTCGGCCAGCAGAACCGTGTCCGGCCCGGAGGCCAGCGAGAACCCGCCGGGGTGCTGCCACAGCGTCGCGCCGGTGGCCGTGTCGACGGCGGTCATCGTGCCGCCGAAACGCGTCAGACCCTGGCCGCCCTCCGGGAAGTCCACCAGTGCGGTCCGCTGGTCACCGGGCACCAGCGTCACCCCGGCCGCCTTGCTCGTCTCCAGCCCGCCGAGCTCCTCGCCGACCTGGCGGTTCCAGTGGAGCGTCCCGGTCGCCGCGTCGTGCACGGACAACTCCGCCCGCTCATCGAAGACCCGGTGCAGGAGGACCCGGTCCCCGACGACGGACGCCATGTCGGACTGGGCGAACGGCATCGACCACAGCTCACGGATCTGTGGCCGGCCCGGCCGGGCCGAAGCGCCGAGCGCCACCACGCACAGCACCGCGAGACCGGCCAGCACCAGCCGCCGGACCGTGCCGTGCCGGAACTCGGCAGGACGCTCCGGGTCGTTGGCCGGGCCGTCGCTGAGGTCGCCGAGTTCGATCACCGGCGTCGTCATACGGTGGGTTTCCGGCTGGCCGCGGCGGCGGCCAGCGCCGCGCTCAGCCCCCGGCCGTTCGAACCCACCTCGGACCAGCCCGACGCCACCCCGATCGGGGTGCCCGGCACCAGGGCCTGCCAGTTCTCGGCGTGTGCGGCCGCCCCGATCCGGCGGGACACCTCGGCCGCCTGGTGCGGGCCGGCACCCGGCAACACCAGCACGAACTCGTCACCGGCGAACCGGGCCACGAAGTCACCGCGGCGCATCACCCGGTGCAGCACCCCGGCGATCCGCTGCAGCACCAGGTCACCGGAATGCCGCCCGTGCCGCATGTTGATCGTGGTGAAGCCGACCACGTCACAGATGCCGACCGCGGCCCGCTCACCCCGGGACAGCAGCGAATCCACATAGCGCTCCAGCTGCCGCCGGTTCGGCAGGCCGGTCAGCGGGTCGGTCAGGGTCTCGTCACCGTACCGGCCCGGATCCCGGTGGGTCTCCTGGGCGTCCAGCCGGGCCGCCACCCCGTCCAGATAACCGTCCCGGAGCTGGTCGATGCGCAGGGCGGCGAGCCGGAAGGCGTACCGGTCGGCGGCGTGCGCGGCCGCGTGGTCACCCGCGCTGGAGTGGCAGATGCTGCGCAGCCGGGCCGCCTCCGGAGCGCCGAGCGTCTCCGCCGACACCGGCACCGCCTCCAGCATGGCCAGCGCCTGCTGCGGGCGGCCGGCCGCGATGGCCAGGCACACCGAGCCGAGATGCCGCAGGTCCCGGGTGCGGGCGCTGTCCCCGCCACCGGTCAGCCAGCGGGCCGCGTCGGAGGCGGTCGACTCGCCCAGCGCGGCCCGGCGGGCCAGGGCGTAGCCGTACACCGTGCGGCTGCCCGGCCGCAGCTGGTCGGTGGCGACGTAGCGGGACAGCTCGGCGTCGATGTCGCGCAGCACCCGCAGACAGCCGTCGGTGTCGCCCTGATGGTCCAGCGCGACCGCGTTGCGCAACCGGATGCCCGGCGCCGCGAAGACCTCCGGGGGCAGGCCGGCCGCCGCGCCCACCTCGCGGGCCTGCTCGATGGCGATCAGGGCCTGACCGTGGAAGCCGAGGTACGAGTAGGCCATGGCCAGGTCGTGCCAGCCCCAGGCGGTGTCGGTGTCCCGCTCCGGCACCGCGGCCAGCGCCCGGGACGCCTGCACCAGGTGGGTGACCCCGCGGTCCAGGTTGCTCTGCAGGTGCGCGCCGAGGGCGGCGAAGGCGTGCATCTGGCCGCGCAGGTAGGGATCGGGCACCTCGCGGACGGCCTCCGCGGCGGCGGCCATCGCGGCCGCCAGCTCGGCCACCCGGCCCAGGTTGATCAGCGCGCCGAAGCGCTGCACCAGCACGTACGCCCGGGTCGCCGGGTCGGTTGCGGAGTCCAGCACGTCGTCGAGGATCGGCAGCGCCGCCGCCGACTTCCCGTGCTGCAGGAGGTGGCCGGCACGGCGCAGCTCATCGACGTGTTCCGCGAGCTGGTCCAACCAACTCACCAGGCGCCTCCCAGACCTCGGGGCATCGCTCTCGCGCATCCGTGGAACGGGCCCATCCGAGGAATGTGGCCCGCCGACGACTCCACGCACGCGAGGTCTCATGATTATGCCGTGACACCGCGACACGAACACCCCCGCGAGGACACGGATCGGACCCGCTTGGCGCCCGAGTTGGCAGCGGCCACCGTCGATCTCGGCGCGGCCGGGGTCGCGTCGCCCCGTGTCGACGCCGAACTATTGGCCGCTCATGTGCTGGGTGTGCCGCGCGGACGGCTCCTGCTGATCGACACGATCCGGTCCGCCGAGCTGTCCCGGTTCCGGGATCTGGTCGCCCGGCGGGTCCGCCGGATCCCGTTGCAGCATCTGCTCGGCACCGCCGCGTTCCGCTATGTGGAACTCGCGGTCGGCGACGGGGTCTTCACCCCGCGCCCGGAGACCGAGCTGCTCGCCGGCTGGGGGATCGAGCGGACCGGGCCGGGCGCGGTGGTGGTCGACCTCTGCAGCGGCAGCGGCGCCATCGCGGTGTCGGTCGCCGACGAGACGAGGGCCGGGCGGGTGATCGCCGTCGAGCGGTCGCCGGCCGCGCTGACCTGGCTGCGCCGCAACACCGCCGGGCACCCGGTGGTCGAGGTGGTGGCCGGGGACGTGACCGATCCGGGGCTGCTGCCCGATCTGCGTGGCGCGGTGGACGTGCTGCTGTGCAATCCGCCGTACGTGCCGGACGGCACCGAGGTCCCGCCGGAGGTGTCCGGGCACGATCCGGCCGAGGCGGTCTTCGGCGGCGGCGACGGCCTGGTGGTGATCCGGCCGGTCATCGAGCTGGCCGCCCACCTGCTCAAACCGGGCGGATCGTTAGGAATCGAACACGATGACGTGCATGGTACGGCCGTTCCCGGCCTGCTGCGGGCGGACGGCCGGTTCGACGAGGTGACCGCGCACGACGATCTCACCGGCCGTCCGCGATTCGCGACAGCCCGCCGCCGGTGAGACACCGTTGAGTCGCATGGCACACTGCATCACGTGATGCTCTACGACTGCGCCACCGTCACGGACCGGGACCGTGGCGTCGCCGCCGCTGTCGAGGCGGCCAAGAGCGGCGAGCTCGTGGTCTTCCCCACCGACACGGTCTACGGCGTGGGCGCCGACGCGTTCACCTCGCACGCCGTCACCCAGCTGCACCACGCCCGCGGCTCGGACCGCCGGGTGCCGCCGCCGGTGCTGGTCGGCTCCCGGCACACGCTGGACGGGCTGACCTACTCGCTGCCGCGGGCCGCCCGGGAGCTGGCCGACGCGTTCTGGCCCGGCGCGCTGACCATCATCGTCGAGCACTCGCCCAGCCTGACCTGGGATCTCGGCGACACCGGGGGAGCGGTCGCGGTCCGGATGCCGCTGCACCCGGTCGCCCTGGAGGTGCTGCGCGAGGTCGGCCCGATGGCCGTCACCACCGCCAACAAACTCGGCTCACCCGCCCCGCTGACCGCCGACGAGGCCCGCGACCAGCTGGAGTACGCGGTGCGCGTCTACCTGGAGGCCGGCCCGGCCCTGGACCCGGCTCCGAGCACGATCGTGGACGTCACCGGTGACGTGCCGCGGGTGCTGCGGGCCGGTGCGATCCCCCTCGAGAAGCTTCGCGACGTGGTTCCGGACATCATCGATGGGCAGGACTGATTTGGCACCGTTCACCGTTCTGCACGTCTGCATGGGCAACATCTGCCGATCCCCGATGGCCGAGCGCCTGCTGGCGCGCGCCGTCCGGGACCGGGCCGGTGGCGCCGACGACGGCCTGCTGCGCAGTGTCAGCGCCGGCACCGGCGGCTGGCACGAGGGCGAGGAGATGAACCCGCCGGCCGCCCGGCTGGTCCGCGCCCGCCGGGGCACCGACGAGGGGTTCCTCGCCCGCAAGCTGCGTGGTGACTTCATCGACGAGGCCGATCTGATCCTCACCGCCACCGCCGATCAGTACGACTACGTGGTCGCGCTCCGCCCGGACGCCGCCGCCCGCACCTTCGTGCTCGGCGAGTTCGGCCGGCTGCTCGGCGGGGTGGACCAGTCCGCGCTGCCGCCGGCCGAGCCGAAACCGGAGGCCCTGCGCGCCCGGGGCGCCGCGATCGTCGAGGCGGTGGCCGCGCTGCGAGGCTCGGACGCCCCGCAGCCCGGCGACGACCTGGACGATCCGTGGGGCCGGGGCGACCAGACGTTCCAGCGGGTGGCCGACGAGATCGAGGACACCACGATGCCGCTCGCCGCGTCGCTGCTTCCGTGAGCGCCGGGAAGATCGCGCTGCCGGATCCGGAGGGCCTGCGCCGGGCGGCGGAGATCCTGCGGGCCGGCTCGGTGGTGGCCTTCCCCACCGAGACCGTCTACGGGCTGGGCGCCGACGCCTTCTCCGAGGAGGCGGTCGGCGCGATCTACCGGCTGAAGAACCGGCCCACCTGGAACCCGCTGATCGTGCACGTGGCCGATGCGGAGGCGGCGCGGGATCTGGCGCACGAGTGGCCGGACCTCGCCGTCGATCTCGCCGAGGTCTTCTGGCCCGGCCCGCTCACCCTGGTCGTGCGCCGGGCCCCGCACCTGCCCGGGATCGGGGCCGCCAACGACACCGTGGCGGTCCGGGTGCCGGCCCACCCGGTCGCCCTCGACCTGTTGCGGGCCGCCGGCCTGCCGCTCGCCGCGCCCAGCGCGAACCGGTCCGAGGGCATCTCGCCGACCACCGCCGAGCACGTGCTGCGCAGCCTGCCGAAGGTGCCGCTGGTGCTGGACGGCGGCGCGTGCCCGTGGGGCATCGAGTCGACGGTCCTCGACGTGACCGGTGACGTGCCGCGGCTGCTGCGGCCGGGCGCGCTCGGCCTGCGGGTGCTGCGGGACGTCACCGGCCGGATCGCCCTGCCCGAGGCGGAGACCGCGGACGGTGCGGCCCGTGACTCGCCGGGGATGAGCCGGCGGCACTACGCCCCCCGCGCCCGGACCCTGCTCCGCACCGACGTCCGCGACGTCGAGGGCCTGGCCGGGCCGGTCGGCACCCTGACGTACGAGGGCAGCGACGGCACCGAGGTCCTCTCCGCCGACCCCCGGGAGTACGCCGCCGACCTGTACGCCGCCCTGCACCGCCTGGACGACGCCGGGTACGCCACCATCGTCATCCAGGAACCGCCGGGCACCGAGGACTGGCTGGCCGTCCGGGACCGGCTGTCACGCGCCGCCGCCTGACGCCCCGGCCGGCACCGGTCGCTCGCCGTCCGAGGTCTCCGCGGTCCGGGTGATGTTGCGGGCCATCCCGTTGAAGACGATGCCGTGGAAGGGCAGCACCGACGCCCAGTAGAGGTGCCCGGCCAGCCCGCGGGGCAGGAAGATCGCCCGCTGCCGGTAGACGCTGCCGCCCTCCGGGGTGGCCTCGGCCCGCATCTCCAGCCAGGCCCGCCCGGGCACCCGCATCTCGGCGCGCAGCCGCAGCAGCTCGCCGGGCTCGATCTCCTCGACCCGCCACCAGTCCAGGGCCTCGCCGACCCGCAGCCGGTCCCGGTCCCGTCGGCCGCGGCGCAGCCCGACCCCGCCGGCCAGCCGGTCCAGCCAGCCGCGCACCGACCAGGCCAGCGGGAACGAGTACCAGCCGTTCTCCCCGCCGACCCCCTCGATGACCCGCCACAGCCGCTCCGGTGGGGCGCTCACCGGGCGGGACCGCTCGTCCACGTAGATGCTGCCGCCGGACCAGTCCGGGTCGCTGGGCAGCGGCTCGGCGGCGGCGTCCCGGCCCGCGGCACTGGTCCAGCGGGTCTCCACGTCGGCGTCGCGGATCTTGCCGAGGGCCAGGCGCACCGACTCGTCGAAGCCCAGCGGCGCCGGGCCGCCGAGCAGTTCGGCCAGGTCGTTCTCGTGCGCCACCGCCTCGTGGATCAGGCTGCCGACCAGGGGGCGGGCGATGCTGTTGGGCACCGGCGTGATCAGGCCGACCCAGTGCGCCGACAGCCACGGGCTGAGCAGGCGGACCGGCACGATGATCCGGCGGGGGAGCCCGGCCACCCGGGCGTACCGCTGCATCATCTCGGCGTAGGTGAGCACGTCCGCACCGCCGATGTCGAAACCGCGGCTCACCTCGGGCCGCAGCGTCGCCGCGCCGATCAGGTAGCGCAGCACGTCCCGGACCGCGATCGGCTGGATCCGGTTGCTCACCCAGCGGGGCGTGACCATGGCCGGCAGGCGCTCGGTCAGGTAGCGCAGCATCTCGAAGGACGCCGAGCCGGATCCGATGATCACCGGGGCCCGCAGCACCGCCGTCGGCACCCCGCTGTCCAGCAGGATCCGGCCCACCTCGGCCCGGGAACGCAGGTGCGCCGACGGCTTGTCGTCCGGGTCCGGTTCCGGACCGCCCAGGTAGACGATCCGGCCCACGCCGGCGTCCCGGGCCGCCGCCGCGAAGACGGTCGCCGCCTCCCGGTCCCGGGCCTCGAAGTCGGGCCGGCCCAGCGAGTGGATCAGGAAGTAGGCGACGTCGACCCCGGCCATCGCCCGGCGCAGGGCGTCCGGGTCGAACAGATCGCCCTCGACCACCTCCACCCGGCCGGACCAGGGCACGTCACGCAGCCGGCCGGCGCTGCGGGAGAGACAGCGGACATCGTGGCCGGCGTCCAGCAGCCGGGGCGCCAGGCGCCCTCCGATATAGCCGGTCGCGCCGGTGACGAGGCAGAGCATGGTGTGGAGTCCCTCCTGTATCGGGAGACCGAAGTTGTCCCGTACCTGAGACTGTGCCCGCCGGGCGGGTGGGCGAAGCCATATGCTCACTTCCGGCACATTCCTCGATCGCGGGAGGCCAGGTGGAGGGCACCTTCTGGGGCCCGGATTTCGCCGCGCTGGAGCGTGACGACCCGGAGATCGCGGCGGTGCTGCTCGGCGAGTTGGCCAGGCAGCGGGTCACCCTGAACCTGGTCGCCAGCGAGAGCCCCACCTCACCGGCGGTGCTGGCCGCGCTCGGCTCGACACTCGCCAACAAATACGCCGAGGGCTATCCGGGCCAGCGCTACTACGGCGGCTGCGAGCAGGTGGACCGGGCCGAGGAACTGGCCGTCCAGCGGGCCCGGGAGCTGTTCGGCGCCGACCACGCCAACGTCCAGCCGCACTCCGGCGCCTCGGCGAACCTGGCGGCGTACGCGGCCCTGGCCGAGCCCGGCGACCCGGTGCTGGCGATGGGGCTGCCGCACGGCGGGCACCTGACCCACGGCAGCCGGGCCAACTTCTCCGGCCGGTGGTTCCACCCGATCGCCTACCACGTGGACCCGGACACCGAGGAGATCGACTACGACGAGGTACGCGAACTATCCCTCGCGCACCAGCCGAAACTGATCATCTGCGGGGCGATGTCGTACCCCCGGCTGATCGACTTCGCCCGGTTCCGCCGGATCGCCGACGAGGTCGGCGCCTATCTGATGGTCGACGCGGCGCACTTCATCGGGCTGGTGGCCGGGCGGGCGGTGCCGTCCCCGGTGCCGTACGCCGACGTGGTCACCTCGACCACCCACAAGGCCCTGCGCGGCCCGCGCGGCGGTCTGATCCTGTGCCGCTCGGAGCTGGCCCAGCGGATCGACAAGGCGGTGTTCCCGTTCGCCCAGGGCGGCCCGATGATGCACGCGGTGGCGGCGAAGGCGGTGGCCTTCCGGGAGGCGTCCCGGCCGGCTTTCCGGGCCTACGCCGAGCAGGTCGTCCGGAACGCCCGGGAGCTGGTGGCCGCGCTGGCCGAGGAGGGGATGCGACCGGTCGCCGGTGGCACCGACACCCACCTGGCGGTGCTGGACCTGAGGGCGCTGGGGGTCAGCGGGCGCGACGCCGAGCAGCGCTGCGAGCGGGCCGGGATCTCGGTCAACCGCAACGTCGTCCCGTACGACCCGGTCCGGCCCGCCATCGCCTCCGGGATCCGGATCGGCACACCCGCCGTCACCACTCAGGGGATGGCCGAACCGGAGATGCGCCGGATCGCCCTGCTGCTGGCCACGGCGGTCCGCGCCGACCCGGGGACCCCGGCCGGCGCGGACGCCCTGACCGGGGTCCGGGACTCGGTGCGGGAGCTGGCCGGGGAGTTCCCGGCCTACCTCCCGGAGCTGGTCACGACCCGGTAGCGGCGGTCTCGGCGGCCCGGCGCTCGTCGCGCCGGTTGGCCGCCAGGCTGGTGAAGGTCACGGTGGCCAGGGTGAGCACGATGACGGCCAGCGACAGCGGGGTCGGGATGACCGGCAGCCAGGTCCACACGTCGTGCGCCCAGTGCAGCACCAGCTTGACGCCGATGAAGGCCAGGATCACGCCGAGGCCGTAGTCCAGGTGCCGCAGCTGGCTCAGGGCGTTGCGCAGCACGAAGTAGAGCGCCCGCAGGCCGAGCAGGGCGAAGACGTTGGTGGCGAAGACGATGTACGGGTCACTGGTCACGCCGTACACCGCGGGCACCGAGTCGACGGCGAACACGATGTCGGTCATGAAGACGGCGACCACCACCAGCGCCATCGGGGTGAGGGTCAGCTTGCCGGCCTGGCGGATGGTCAGCTTGGAGCCGTGGTACTTGTTCGTCACCGGCATCAGCCGGCGCAGGATCTTGACGCTGCGCATGTCGTCGATGTCGACGGCCTTCTCCTCGTCCGAGGCCGCCTCCCGGATCACCTTGATCGCGGTGAGCAGCAGGACGCCGCCGAAGAGCAGGAAGGCCCAGGTGCCGGAGCTGATCACGGCGGCGCCGGCGGCGATGAAGATGGCCCGCAGCACCAGTGCGCCGACGATGCCGAAGAGCAGGACCCGCTGCGCGAGCTCCTTGGGTACGGCGAAGGCCGTCAGCAACAGCATGAAGACGAAGAGGTTGTCGACCGAGAGCGACTTCTCCACGATCCAGCCGGTGAAGAACTCGATCGACGGGGTGGATCCGTAGAGCGGCCAGATGATCAGGCCGAAGACCACCGGCAGAGCCAGGTAGAAGACGGTCCAGCCGACCGCCTCCTTCATCGGCACGTCGTGTGGCCGGCGCGTGATGAAGAAGTCGAGAGCGAGCAGGACCACCAGCAGGACCAGCGTCACCGTCCAGAGCATCGGTGAGCCGATGGACTGGATCGGGGCGGCCAACAGGGTTTCAGATCGCATGGCGGGTTCCTCCTCGAACGCATGCGTCATCGTTCGAGGTCTTCCTCACCCGCCGGCTGAACCGGTGAGCGCCCGTCCGAGGGTCCTATGGAGGACCCGTACTGACCGGAGCGGACTATCGAGGTACTCCCCCCGCCGAGAACGATACGGCGGTTTCCGCGCGGTGCCGAATCGGGGTTGGTCACAGCTCCCGGACCGGTGATTCCCTCAGGTCGTGCCGCGGGGGACCGAACACCCCCGAAGGTATCTTCGGTGCGGGTCCCGTCCGGCCGGGCGGAACCCGACGAGGAGGCGAGATGAGTACGGCGACCCACGAGCCGCACCCGCTGGCCGCCCGGCTGCGTCATCTCCCGACGCCGCTCGCGGTCTCCGGTGTGGTGCTCGTCCTGGCGTCGATCGCCGGGTGGGTGGTGGACGGCGGGTTCGGCGCGATCGGGGCCGCGGTGGGGGTGCTCATCGCCGCCGGCGGGTACGCGATGTCCGCGATCACCGTCGCGTGGGCCGACTGGATCAGTCCGAAACTCGTCCTCACGGTCGGGCTGGCGTGTTATGTGTTCAAGATCTCTCTGCTCGGCCTGGCTCTGCTCGGTGTGCTCCGGCAGGACTGGCCCGGTGGCCGGATGATGGCGATCGGGATGGCGGTGGCCATCGTCGCCTGGGTCGCGGCCCAGACCTGGTGGACGGCGCGGGACCCGATCCCGGCGGTGCCACCCCGTCCGGTGGACGGTTAGGCGCCCGGGTCGTCCGGTTTCCGCGCGTCGTCCCGCGAGTTTGCCGACTAGGAGTATTTTGGGCCTACCCGGCCCCGGCTGACGACATGGAGCGGCCGGTCGGCACCGCACGACGTCCAGTTGTGTGGGGGGTCAGTCATGGCTGCCTGCCAGCAGCTGATATCTTGCTCCCGTCATGGCCGGTGACCCGAAACCTGAACCCCCGAAGCCCCCAGAGGGGGCTGATGCGGGCTGGGCCGCCCTCGGTTACCTGCTAGGCGGGATGATCGTCTGGGGCGGCGTCGGATGGCTTGTCGATCGCTGGCTGGATCTTCCCCATGTCGGGCTGCTTGTCGGGTTGATCGGCGGTGGCACCGCCGGGGTGTACCTGATCGTGAAGAGGCTGGGAGCCTGAATCGGCCCGAGCGACGGAGGATGCAAGTTGAACCAATCGCCGCACGTGCTCGCCGCGGAGTTTCCGCCCGGGGTGGAGAGCTTCGAGTTCGGCAGCTTGATCCCGGGCCTCGCAGGCACCATGTGGGAGACCGCGTTCACCAAGGTCACCCTGCTGGTCTGGCTGAGCGTCGCCATCCTGATCGTGCTGTTCGTGTCCGCATACCGTAAGCCGCAGCTGGTCCCGACCAAGGGTCAGTGGATGGCGGAGAGCGTCTACGGACTCGTCCGGGACGGCATCGCCAAGGACATCATCGGGCCGCAGGGTGCGCGCTTCGCGCCGTACCTGACGACGATGTTCGTCTTCATCCTGCTCAACAACTTCTGGGGGATCTTCCCCTTCGCCCAGATCTCCCCGAACTCGCACATCGCTTTCCCGATTGTTCTAGCACTGTTCACCTACGTGCTCTACATCGCGGTCGGCGTGAAGAAGAAGGGTGTGGGCACCTATATCAAGGACAGCATCTGGGTTTCCGGCGCCCCGCTCTGGGTGCAGCCGATCCTGGTGCCGATCGAGCTCTTCCAGGTCATCCTGCTCCGCCCGGCCACGCTGGCGATTCGTCTCTTCGCCAACATGTTCGCCGGCCACATGATCCTGCTGGTCTTCACCCTCGGTGGTGTCGCCCTGTGGGAGAGCGCCAACATCGGCCTCAAGGTCGTGGCGTTCGGCAGCTGGGGCATGGCGATCGTGATGACCCTGTTCGAGCTCTTCATCCTGATCCTGCAGGCGTACGTGTTCACGCTGCTGACCGCGACCTACCTGCAGAGCTCCGTCTCCTCGGAGCACTGAGTCAATCCGGCGACCAGCCGGGCGCACCACCCGCTCGACACAACTGAATACCTGTCTCACCTACACGTGCGCGTGACAGTCACGCGTTCATTGCAGGAGGAACGCAATGGAAGGCTCCCTGAACGTCATCGGCTACGGCATCGCCGCGCTGGGCCCCGGCATCGGTGTCGGCCTGGTGTTCGCCGCCTACATTCAGGCGACTGCCCGTCAGCCGGAGTCCGCTGGGCTGACCCGGGTCTACATGTTCATGGGCTTCGCCGTGATCGAGGCCCTCGCGCTGCTCGGTCTGGTCCTCGCGTTCGCCCTTTCGTGACGGACCCGACCGAACCGGTCGGCGGTGAAGGGAAGTAGTCATGTTGGTATCTGCGGAAGGAAGTGGCGGCGCGAGCCTGCTGCTGCCGCCGCTTGCTGAGATCATCGTCGGCGTCCTCGCGTTCGGCGTGATCCTGTTCATCCTCACCAAGTTCGTCTTCCCGCGCATGGAGCAGATGTACCAGGCGCGCGTCGATGCGATCGAGGGTGGCATCAAGCGGGCCGAGGCCGCTCAGGCCGAGGCGAACGAGCTGCTCGAGCAGTACAAGACGCAGCTCGCCGAGGCGCGTACCGAGGCCGCTCGCATCCGCGACGAGGCCCGGGCCGACGCCGAGGGCATCCGGCAGGACGTCCTGGCCAAGGCTCGCGAGGAGTCGGACCGCATCATCGCGGCCGGCACCGAGCAGCTGGCCGCCCAGCGTGAAGCCATCGTCCGGGAGCTCCGGTCCGAGGTCGGCACGCTCGCGGTGGACCTGGCCAGCAAGATCGTCGGCGAGGCTCTCGCTGACGAGGCCCGCACCCGTGGCACCGTCGAGCGGTTCATCGCCGACCTCGACACGGCGGGACAGCGCTGATGACGTCGCCGAGCGTAAGCCGTGAGGCCTACGGCGAGGCGTCGGACCGGCTGGCCGCCGAGACCGCGTCGATCACGGCACCGCAGCTGGTGACGGTAGCCGACGAGATCCTGTCGGTGGCCGGCCTGCTGCGGTCCGATCTGCGCCTGCGCCGGGCACTGGCCGATCCGTCCCGTCCCGGTTCCGACCGTGGCGAGCTGATCAAGTCGCTGCTGACCGGCAAGCTGTCCAAGGCCACCGTCGACACGGTGAGCACCCTGGTGGCCGGCCGGTTCGCCCGTCCGTCGCTGCTGCTGGACGCCGCCGAGCACCTCGGTGTCGACGCGCTCCTCATGTCGGCCGAGCGGGACGGCAAGCTGGCCGAGGTCGAGGACGAACTGTTCCGGTTCGGCCAGATCGTCGCCGGTGACTCCCACCTGGCCTCCGCGCTGGGCGACGCCAACGCCTCGCTCAAGAACCGGGTTAAGCTGGTGGATGACTTGCTGGAGGGCAAGGCCCATGTGGTCACCGTCCGGCTCGTCGAGGTGGCGCTGACCGGGTTCGGTGGCCGTGGCTTCGAGGCTTCGCTGACCCGGCTGGTCGAGGCGACCGCCGCGAAGCGGGACCGCGAGGTGGCGTATGTGACGGTGGCCAAGCCGCTCACCGACGCCGAGGAGCAGTCCCTGGTCACGAAGCTGTCCGCCATCTACGGCCGCGAGGTGTCGGTGAAGGTGGACGTTCAGCCCACCGTTCTCGGCGGCGCGAGCGTCCGGGTCGGTTCGGATCTCTACGACGGCACGGTTCTGCGCAAGCTGAACGCGGCCAAGCAGGCGTTCGCCAAATAGCTTTTTCCCCTCGATTCCTGATCGAGAAGCCCCCTCGGCGGCGGTGACGTCCCGAGCTAGACAGAGAAGGCAGAGGATGGCCGAGCTGACCATCTCCTCGGACGAGATCCGGGGGGCGCTAGAGCGCTACGTCTCGTCCGCTACGACCGACCTCACCCGTGAAGAGGTCGGCATCGTCTCCGACGCGGGCGACGGCATCGCACACGTCGAGGGTCTCCCCTCGGTGATGGCGAACGAGCTGCTCGAGTTCGCCGACGGCACCCTGGGTGTCGCGTCGAACCTCGACGTCCGTGAGATCGGCGCCGTGATCCTGGGCGACTACGCGAACATCGAGGAGGGCCAGCCGGTCAAGCGCACCGGCCGCGTCCTCTCGGTCCCGGTGGGCGACGCCTTCCTGGGCCGCGTGGTCGACGCCCTGGGCAAGCCGATCGACGGTCTCGGCGAGATCCCGAACGAAGGCTTCCGCGAGCTCGAGCTGCAGGCGCCGAACGTGATGGCGCGGCAGCCGGTGAAGCAGCCGCTGCAGACCGGCATCAAGGCGATCGACGCCATGACGCCGATCGGCCGTGGCCAGCGCCAGCTGATCATCGGCGACCGCAAGACCGGTAAGACCACGGTCGCGATCGACACGATCATCAACCAGAAGGCGAACTGGGAGACCGGCGACCCGGAGAAGCAGGTCCGCTGCATCTACGTGGCGATCGGCCAGAAGGCCTCCACCGTCGCGAGCATCCGGGGCACCCTGGAGGCGCAGGGCGCCCTGCAGTACACGACCATCGTGTCGGCGCCGGCGTCCGACCCGGCCGGCTTCAAGTACATCGCCCCGTACACCGGCTCGTCCATCGGACAGCACTGGATGTACAACGGCAAGCACGTCCTGATCGTCTTCGACGACCTGACGAAGCAGGCCGAGGCGTACCGCGCGGTGTCGCTGCTGCTGCGCCGCCCGCCGGGCCGTGAGGCGTACCCGGGCGACGTCTTCTACTTGCACTCCCGCCTGCTGGAGCGCTGCGCCAAGCTCTCCAACGAGCTGGGTGGCGGCTCGATGACCGGTCTGCCGATCATCGAGACCAAGGCCAACGACATCTCGGCCTTCATCCCGACCAACGTGATCTCGATCACCGATGGTCAGATCTTCCTCGAGACCGACCTGTTCGCCTCGGGTGTGCGTCCCGCCGTCAACGTCGGCACCTCGGTGTCCCGCGTGGGTGGTTCGGCGCAGGTCAAGGCGATGCGTACGGTCTCCGGCCGGCTCCGGCTCGACCTGGCCCAGTTCCGTGAGCTGGAGGCCTTCTCGGCCTTCGCCTCCGACCTGGACAAGGCGTCGCGTGCCCAGCTGGAGAAGGGCGTCCGCCTGGTCGAGCTGCTCAAGCAGCCGCAGTACTCGCCGTACTCGACGGTCGACCAGGTGATCGTGATCTGGGCCGGCACCACCGGCCAGCTCGACGACATCGCGGTCTCCGACGTGCGTCGTTTCGAGCAGGAGTTCCTGCAGTGGTTCAAGCACCACAAGAACGACGTGTACACCGCGATCGAGTCGACGAACCTGCTCAGCGACGACAACATCGAGAGCCTGAAGTCGGGCGTCGTCGAGTTCAAGAAGTCGTTCCAGGGCGGTAGCTAGGTATGGCCGCCGGTCAGGTATCGGCGCTACGGCGGCGCATTCGTACCGTCAAGTCGACCAAGAAGATCACCAAGGCGCAGGAACTGGTCGCCACCAGCCGGATCGCGAAGGCCCAGGAACGGGTCAACGCCTCCCGGCCGTACTCGCTGGCGATCACCAAGGTGCTCGGCGCTCTCGCGTCGAACGCCTCGGTCGACAACCCGCTGCTGGTCGCGCGTGAGCGTGTCCAGCGGGCGGGGGTCCTACTGATCACCAGTGACCGGGGCCTGGCCGGCGCCTACAACGCCAACGCGATCCGTACCGCCGAGCAGCTGATGACTCAGCTCAAGGCGGACGGCAAAGAGGTGGCGTTGTACGTCGTTGGCCGCAAGGGCCTCGGCTACTACACGTTCCGTAACCGGCCGGTGGCCGCGAGCTGGATCGGCTTCTCCGAGCGCCCGTCGTTCGCCGACGCCAAGCGCATCGGTGACGGGCTGATCGAGGGCTTCCAGGCCGGGTCGGCGACCGAGGGGACCTTCGGGCCCGAGGGCATCGCGGGTGTGGACGAGATCCACATCGTGAGCACCGAGTTCAAGTCCCTGATGACGCAGAGCGCCAACGCGAAGCCCCTCGCTCCGGTTCAGATCGAGGAGCAGCCGGAGGAGAACTCCGGGCCGCGTGCGTCGTACGAGTTCGAGCCGGAGGCCGAGGAACTCCTCGACGCGCTGCTGCCGAAGTACCTCAACACGCGGATCTACGCGGCGTTGCTGGACTCGGCGGCCAGTGAGTCGGCCTCGCGCCGGCGGGCGATGAAGAGCGCGTCGGACAATGCGGACGACCTGCTCAAGCGGTACACGCGCGAGATGAACTCCGCGCGGCAGGCTGCGATCACCCAGGAAATCAGTGAGATCGTCGGCGGCGCCAACGCGCTGGCCGCGGCGGGAAGTGATGTGTGATGACTGCTGTTGCTGAGCCCATTAAGGCGGAGACCGCTGTCGGCCGTGTCGTCCGGGTCATCGGCCCGGTCGTCGACGTCGAGTTTCCCCGTGACGCCATGCCCGCGATCTTCAACGCGCTGCACGTTGATGTCACCCTCTCCGAGGGCACCAAGACGCTGACCATGGAGGTCGCCCAGCACCTGGGTGGCAACCTGCTCCGCGCCATCTCGATGCAGCCGACCGACGGCCTGATCCGGGGCTCCGAGGTCACCGACACCGGCGCGCCGATCTCGGTGCCGGTCGGTGACGTGACCAAGGGCCACGTGTTCAACGCCCTCGGCGAGGTGCTCAACGTCGACCCGTCGACGCTGAACGTCACCGAGCGCTGGGCCATCCACCGCAAGCCCCCGGCGTTCGCGGACCTCGAGCCGAAGACCGAGATGCTGGAGACCGGCATCAAGGTGCTCGACCTGCTCGCGCCGTACGTGCGTGGTGGCAAGATCGGCCTGTTCGGCGGCGCCGGCGTGGGCAAGACGGTGCTCATCCAGGAGATGATCATCCGGGTGGCCCGTAACTTCGGCGGCACCTCGGTGTTCGCCGGTGTCGGCGAGCGCACCCGTGAGGGCAACGACCTCATCCTGGAGATGGACGAGGGTGGCGTTCTGGACAAGACCGCCCTGGTCTTCGGCCAGATGGACGAGCCGCCGGGCACCCGTCTCCGGGTCGCGCTGACCGCTCTGACCATGGCGGAGTACTTCCGGGACGTCCAGAACCAGGAGGTGCTGCTCTTCATCGACAACATCTTCCGGTTCACCCAGGCCGGTTCCGAGGTCTCCACCCTGCTCGGCCGGATGCCGTCGGCCGTGGGTTACCAGCCCACGCTGGCCGACGAGATGGGTGAGCTGCAGGAGCGGATCACCTCGGTCCGGGGCAAGGCGATCACCTCGCTCCAGGCGATCTACGTGCCCGCCGACGACTACACCGACCCGGCGCCGGCCACCACGTTCGCCCACCTGGACGCGACCACGAACCTCGAGCGGTCGATCTCCGACAAGGGCATCTACCCGGCCGTGGACCCGCTGGCCTCCAGCTCGCGGATCCTGGCGCCGGAGTTCGTCGGCGCCGAGCACTACGCGGTGGCCCGTGAGGTCCAGCGGATCCTCCAGAAGTACAAGGACCTGCAGGACATCATCGCCATCCTCGGCATGGACGAGCTCTCCGAGGAGGACAAGGTCACGGTGCAGCGGGCTCGCCGCATCGAGCGGTTCCTGTCGCAGAACACCTACGCGGCGGAGCAGTTCACCGGCGTCCCCGGCTCGACTGTCCCGCTGAAGGAGACCATCGAGGCGTTCAAGAAGATCGCCGAGGGTGAGTACGACAACTACCCGGAGCAGGCCTTCTTCATGTGCGGTGGCCTCGAGGACCTCGAGAAGAACGCGCACGAGCTGATGAAGGGCTGACCTCAGCCCTAGTGCACGAGAGCCGCGCCGGTGTCACACCGGCGCGGCTCTTGCGTATCGTCAGCCGTCACTGTGTGTGATGATGTAAGGGCTATTCTTCGCGAACTCGGGTAACCTGGACACGGCATTCGTCCGGCAGTGGGGATTCGAGTGACCAGGTCTCAGAAGCGACGCGCGCCCGTCTGGGCCCGGCTCTGCGCCGTCCTGGGCTGCGCGCTCATGGTCGGCAGCGGTGGCATCCTGGTCACCGGGCAGGCCCTCGTCGCCAGATACACCGGGTCCATCGAGGCGGGCAGCGGCAGCCTGATCGGCGACCCGGCGGCCGGCGCCTCCCGTGGCGACAGCGACATCCGCGGCCCGCTGAACATCCTGCTGGCCGGCATCGACCCGCGCGACGACACCCAGGCCCCGCGTTCCGACTCGATCATCGTGGCGCACGTGCCCGCCGGCATGGACCAGGCCTACCTCTTCTCCATCCCGCGCGATCTCTACGTGCGGATCCCGCCGTTCGCCCAGACCGGCTTCGCCGGCACCACCGCCAAGGTCAACTCCGCGATGTCGTACGGCAGCGAGATCGGTGACGGACGGCACGACGTCGCACAGGGCTTCCAGCTGCTGGCCCGCACGGTCAGCGGGGTCACCGGCATCCACACCTTCGACGCCGGCGCGATCATCAACTTCGGCGGCTTCAAGAAGATCGTCGAGGCGATGGGCGGCGTCACCATGACCATCGACCAGAACGTGCGCTCCGAGCACCTCCAGCCGAACGGCAAACCCCGGCCCAAGCGCCCCGAGTGCCTGAACGGGGGCTGCGACCACCCGTACACCGGCCCGCAGAAGGTCTACAAGGTGGGCACCCACCACCTGCGCGCCTGGGAGGCCCTGGACTACGTGCGGCAGCGCTACGGGCTGCCCAACGGCGACTACGACCGGCAGCGGCACCAGCAGCAGTTCATCAAAGCGATGGCGCAGCAGGCGATGAGCCGGGACGTGGTCACCGACCCCACCCGGCTGCTCGCCGTCCTCGACGCGGCCGGTGACTCGCTGACCTTCGACGGTGGCGGCGACAGCGTGCTGGACTGGGGGCTGGCCCTCAAGGGGATCAACACCGAGGACATGACGATGGTACGGCTGCCGGGCGGCGGGCTGTACGAGAACGGTCGATACCTGGGTGAGCAGCTGGATCCCTCGACCGGGGAGTTCTTCCAGGCGGTGCGGGAGGACCGGATCGCGGAGTTCCTGCTGGACCACCCGAATTACGTGTCCACCGCGAGCTGAGGCGGGCACCCCGTACCACGTCGGCGTTCGCCGCCGATTAGACTTCACCCGTTCGGTTCGCAGCGTCAAAGGGAGACAGCGTGGCCAACCAGCTGCACGTCGAGGTCGTCGCCGTCGAGGAGAAGATCTGGTCCGGAGAGGCCGAGATGCTCGTCGCGCGCACCACCGAGGGTGAGATCGGTGTCCTCCCCGGCCACGCGCCGCTGCTCGGTCTGCTCAAGGAGCCGTCCCAGGTCCGGGTCAAACTCGCCGGGGGCGACCAGCTGACCTACGACGTCGCCGGCGGTTTCCTCTCGATCGACGCGAACGGCGTGACCGTCCTCGCCGAGAGCGCGACGCCCGCTACCTCCGAGTCTCGCTGACACCGGCGATGCGGGTTCTGGAGATCGCCGGAATCTGCCTCGTCACGCTGCTCGCGTTTCTCTTCGTGCTCTTCTTCCGCCGCCGCCTGCTCAAGGTCGGCGGCGGAACCATTCGCCTCCAGGTGCGGATCAACACGATCGTCCCCGGCCGCGGCTGGTCGCCCGGCATCGGCCAGTTCATCGGCGACGAGCTGCGCTTCCACCGGATGTTCAGCCTGGCGATCCGGCCCAAGCGGGTCCTCGACCGGCGGGCGCTCATCGTGGAGGAGCGCCGGCTCCCGGCCGGCCCGGAGCGGCTCACCATGCCCGGCCACTGGGTGGTGCTGCGCTGCCGCACCGGCGCCACCGATCTGGAGATCGCGATGGCCGAGACCACGGTGACCGGTTTCCTGTCCTGGCTGGAGGCCGGCCCGCCCCGCGATCCGGGCAGTCTGCGCGGCCGCCCGGTGTTCGGCCCGCGCCCCGCCGAGGGCTGACGCCGCCCGTTCCAGGGGCCGCCGCCCGTTCCTGGGGCCGAGGGCTGACGCTTGCCGGCTCCGGCTCCGAGGTCTGACGCCGCCCGTTCCGGATTGGCTGTCGTGTCGCCGCGCCGGAGTTCGTAGCGTCGGTGACATGCGGATCAGAATCGTCGACGCCTTCACCGACCGCCCGTTCGCCGGCGCGCCCGCCGGGGTGGTGGTCCTGGACGGGGACGCGTTCCCCGCCGACGAGTGGATGCAGCGGCTCGCGGTCGAGGTCAACCACGCCGAGACGGCGTTCCTGCACCGCCTTCCGGCCGGTTCAGCGGCCGACTGGGCGCTGCGCTGGTTCACCCCGGGTGCGGAGGTGGCCCTGTGCGGGCACGCCACGCTCGCGGCCACCCACGTGCTGAGCCGGGCCGGGCTGATCGGCGGACGGGCCGGCTATCAGACGCTCAGCGGGGTGCTGACCGCCTCGGTCGACGGCGCCGGTCTGATCACGCTGGACTTCCCGACCGCGCCACTGAGCCCGGTCCAGCCCGATCCGGAGCTGGTGGCCGCCCTCGGGGTGCGCCCGCTGACCGTGCTGCACACCGGCCCGTTCACCGACGACCTGCTGTTCCAGGTGGCCGACGAGGCGACCGTCCGCGGGCTGCGCCCCGACCTGCGCGCGGTGGCCCGGCTGACCCGGCGCGGGGTGATCGTCACCGCGCCCGCGGCGGATCCGGGAGCCGGCTACGACTTCGTGTCCCGGTTCTTCGCCCCGGCGGTGGGCGTGGACGAGGACCCGGTGACCGGAAGCGCCCACACCGCGCTGACGCCGTTCTGGGCGGAGCGGCTGGAGCGTACCGAGATGGTGGGTTATCAGGCCTCCCGGCGCGGCGGCCACGTCCGGGTCGCGCTGCACGGCGACCGCACCCACCTGTCCGGCCACGCGGTCACCACGATCGACGGCGACCTGCTCGTCTAGGACCTCAGTTCGTGTGGTGGTT